>CAZVPD010000018.1:0-5074 GCA_964628455.1 uncultured Lachnospiraceae bacterium | reverse complement strand
CTATTCGGTTTTGTTCGTAAATGTTTTCCGGTTCCGCAACAAAGATCGGATTTATCCGCGATTTGTTCCAGCGGAATCCGTCGCTGCTTTCGGCATATGCCAGTACATTGGGTTCGACAGTCTCTCCGGTCGAATACCACATCCGGTAGATGCCGTTTTCGTAAAGAATGCACGGATTCATGACCGAAGTGTTTTCCCAGGGACGTTCGGCGATAAGCACGGGTTCGCCGAATGTACGTTTGAAGTGCAGTCCGTCTGAACTTTCGGCGCAGCCGATAAAACTGTAACCGCGCGCCTGTCCTGTATACCAGATCCTGTATTTCCCGTCGGGCATCTGCAGCACGCAGCTTCGGTTAATATTGTCTTCCCATCCCGTGGAAGCGTCGGATTCCAGGGTGATCTGCGGCGGTTCCCAGTTTATCCCGTCGCTGCTGAAGGTAACCGCAAGCGCGCTTTTTGCACGCCATGAAAAGTCCATGCGGTAACGTCCGTTTTGATGTGTTACATATACATCGAAACATGTGCCCGTATCGATACTGCCGTATACGGGATTTATAGTGTATTTTACAAACGGAATATTGTCCATAGAGCTCATCTCCTTGAATTTATAATGACTGTCCGCGAAATATCCGCTTATCTATTATAACATAAAACGATATATTTAGATAAAATTCCGCGGTATATTTTTATTCATCCGAAGCAGAAATCCGTATTTTTTATAATTTAAATCCTGTTGACATGAATACTATATAATGGTACAATCATAATGCCGTTTACCGGCTGGAAATATATAAGCGATCTTTGATTTTAGAATATCGGCACATCAAAAATATTATAAAGGACATTAATAATGGGAAGTTTAAAGAAAACGGCGGTTATATTAATATTATTATCTGTGATTGCAATAATCTTTTCCTGTGCCGGAAAAGAAGCAAATGAAAACGCGGGTTCAAGTGATATACTCAATACGGAAAAGTCGGAAATGCCTGCCGAAACGGAACGGACAAGAGGGAATTACCCCGATGATCTGCCTGATACGGATCTGGATGGGGTGCGGTTCCGTATATCCGTGACCGATAAATACGAATATGAAATGACTGCGGAAGAGGAAAACGGGGATATTTGCAACGATGCCGTCTATACCCGCAACAGGCTGACGGAAGAACGATTCAATCTGGAGATTGTGTCCGTCGTGACCGAAATGGAGGCGACCGACGATCAGGCCGCCCACTCGGGTTATATCTCGAAAACGGTGCTTGCCGGCGACGATGCGTTTGACCTGGCGGGGCTCTATGTATGGCAGGCCGGCGGCTGCATTCTTGAAGGATGCTTTATCGACTGGAAAGGTTTGCCGTATGTTGATTATTCAAAGCCCTGGTGGATAGCCGCGGTCAACGAGGCTTTCACCTGCGGCGGAAGGCAGTATGTCGCCGTCAGCGATCTGTCGGTCACCACGCTGCAGCTGACCTATGCGTATTTATTCAACAAGACGATCGCCGACAATTACGGCATCGGGGACCTGTATCAGACCGTCGGTGACGGAAAGTGGACGATCGGAGTTGTTTCGGAAATAGCAAAGAGAGTGTATTCCGACCTGAACGGCAGCGGCAAACCCGATGCCGAAGATCTGTATGCGTTTGTCGGCGATAAAGTCACGGGGCTGGACGCTTATCTTCCCGCGTTTGGTCAGCCCCTGATGACAAAAGACGCCGAAGGGTACCCGCGGGTCTCCGTGAATACCGAACGGACCGTGGCCGCGCTCGAAAAAATATACGATCTGTATTATAATTCACAGGGTTCCTATGTCGTTGAATACTGGGACAAATACACGATGTTCGCAGACAGCCGGTCTCTTTTCATACAGGCCCGTATCATCACGCTTTACGATCAGCTTCGCGATATGGATGTGGATTACGGTATCCTGCCGTATCCGAAATTCGATGAAGCTCAGGAACGGTATCTTGTCAATTCGGTGGATAATTATTCGGTTCTCGGCATTCCCGTGACCGCGTCGGATACCGGTATGATCGGGCTTGTCACGGAAGCGCTGTCCGCCGAAAGCTACCGTTCGGTCGTGCCGGCTTTCTATGAAGTGGCGCTTCAGACAAAATACACTCGCGATGAAGATTCGGTCGCGATGCTCGATATCATCATGAACGGGCGCAATTACGATTTTTCGATCCTGCACGGGTCCGCGCTGAACAATCTGCCCTATATTTTCAGGGAACTGATAGCGAATAAAAAATCCGATTTCGCTTCGAAATATGCCTCCGTCGAAGATTCCCTGAAGTCATCGGCCGAAAAGCTGATCGAAGCTTACAAGAACATAGGATGATCACAGAACGCATAAAAACAGGCCGCAGGCTGATAAAACGCCTGCGGTCTGTTTTATGCGGTTTTTTAAATTGTTCTGTAAAAATAAAGTTTTGATTCACGCCTGTTCGGGATATGCACTTTGAAGCGGCCGCTTATCAGCGAATTTCCGCCGACGACCGTGTTTTCACCGGTATCGGCATCGCTGAAAACATAGGTTTTGGCCGCGTCGATATTGCCGAGGTCAAAGGCGGCGTCGGTCATCGGCGACAGGGGACGGCGGAAAGCCATCACGACGCCGTCGCCCTGTTCGGGACGGTCGAACTGCCAGGCGCACCAGGATGTGTCGCACAGCGAATTGCCGGACAGGGGATAGAAATCACAGGAGAGGTAGGGCCGCACGCGCTTGTATTCGGCGAATCGCGCGCGCAGTTCATCGAGCGGCTGGCTGTCCGAAAAATCGTTTTCGTCGTACATCCAGTAGGAGGTGGTCATGGAAGGCGCGTAGCAGCTCCGTATTTTATAGGTGTCTCCGATGATCGTCCCGAGCCCTGTGCCGTGATACGGCAGCCAGCCCGACGCGCCTGTCGTATGGATCTGCGCCGTCTCGGGATCTGCGTTGAAAGTGCACTGATAATCCGAGCGCCAGAGGGGCATCGAGCGCGACAGCATTTCGATGTCGTTCCTTCTGCCTCCCGAAGCGCAGTTGTCGATGAAAATATGCGGGAATCGGTCGAGCAGCCTGTCCCACAGGCGGTAAAGCCCGTTGATGTATTTGATTTCGGTCATCCCTTTGCGGTTTTCTTCATCGTATCTGCGCCAGAAGGCAAGGGGATCCATGTTGAAATCCTGCCGGTAGCAGACGAGATTCAGCTTTTCTATCAGGCCGGACAGCATGTCGAATGTCCCGTTCAGCGCTTCCTCGCAGCCGAGATTGAGAAGCCATGTCGGGTTTGCGTCGTCGAGTTTTAAGAACCACTCCGGGTGGTTTTTCGGCGTGTCCGTGTTTTTCAATACTCTTTCCGGTTCGACCCACAGCAGCATGCCCATGCCGGCTTCTTCCGCGGCGGCTGCCACATCCCTCAGGCCGTCGGGATGATAGTTCGGATTGACGTTCCAGCTGCCCGTATGCGCTCCCCAGTCCCCCGTATGTTCGTTCGGGCAGGGACCCGAGGAATAGCCGTACCAGCCGGCGTCGATCCAGTATATTTCGGCGCCCATGCTGTATTCCCTGAACTGCCCCAGACGTTTTATCATCTTCTCGGAAGACAGCGCTCCCCAGGCGCAGAAGGAAAGGGGACCTTTTTCGGGCCGTCCGGGTGTGCCGATCAGCGAGAAATGTTTTTTAAACAGCCGCCTGAACCGGATATGTCCGTTTGTCCGGCCGTTTTCGTATTCCAGGATCAGTATGGACGAGGTCCGTATCTTCTCGTGCGGATGCAGAAGAAACGACGCTCCCTCGATGCCGGTCCTCACGGCGATGTTTTCCTCTTCGCCGGTAAAGGAAGCGTTCCACTGTCCCGTCCAGCCGACGGCGATAAGGCAGCCCGTATCGCCTTTATTGATTTCGAAATAAGGCGCAAGCCCCTGCGCGCTTCTGCCCCCGCTGCAGGAATAATTTCTCGTCTGTCCCGGAGCGATGAATTCACTGTAGGAGGAATACTCGTCGCGCGCCCAGTTCGAGCCGGTCGTGCGGTATATCTGCGCGCATGTCCCCTCTTCCTGCCTGTAGCCTGCCGGAACCCTGACGAACCCTTTGTTGAGGGCTACGGCGATATCGCAGTCGTGAAGGTCCGATATCAGGCGCGTGTCGCCGTCCGAAGTGTTTTCGAAATAAAACACCTGGCGGAACGCGTTGTATTCCGGATAAAGGTCGATGTTTCCGGTAACGGCCAGCCCGTCGGGGAGATCGTACCGGACGGTAAAGCTCTCGGCGCCGCTGTTCGCCGGAGGTGCCGGCCGGACAGCCGCGCTGCTTTCTTTGATGAATGAGGAAAACGGTTCGCCCCCGTAGAGGAAAGAAAGACGGGGCTGATGATAGATCGGATGGAAATCGGTCATGATGTCACCTCATGTTATAAAATTTATTTGGAGCTTTGAAGGCAGGAGCCTGCCCGCGGTAATCCGGCGGGTGTTCAGCCGCATTCGTAAGTTTGAATCTGTCCGCACAGCATATCCCAAAAACCGAATTTTTTGTAAAAAGGCTTCAGTTTCTCTTCATACACAACGGAGATCATATAGATTTTGCGCTCTTTGAGGCGCGCGATCATCCGGTTCATCAGTTCGGTCCCGATGCCCGTCCCCTGACGGTCCGGGCGAACCATCAGGTCCTGTATGTACGCGTCGGTCACGCCGTTGGATACGGTGTCGATATAACCGATGAGCGCGTCGCCGTCATACGCGGCGATGTGAAAATACGATGTCATCAGCGGATTCTCATAAGCGCTTTCCATCCGGTTCCAGCCGACCGATTCCCTCAGGCCGGCGATCAAAGCTGCCGGAACGGATCCGTTTTCATGGTATGTGATCATATTCTTTCACTGTTCCGTCAGCATCTTTTCGATTTCGGCCGTCATTTTCGATTCCAGCGCCGCGTAACCGGATGAGAAGCCTTCTTTTCTGCCGAGGATGCAGGCGTTGACAAGTGAGTGGCTGCCCCCGAAGTCGAAGATCGTGTTGAAATCGAATACGGGATTCCGATAGATGACCTTCAGCATTTCGATGCTCTCTTCATCCCGCGTCATTTTTCCTTCCATCGTGA
>CAZVPD010000017.1:0-37803 GCA_964628455.1 uncultured Lachnospiraceae bacterium | reverse complement strand
AGCCCCGCTTTGAGGACCGGCCGTCCGGGAGCCCTCCCCCGGCAAACGACTATTACATCGAACTGTCACGGCGTTATAAGGCCGCCAAATATCTGACGTTTTTTTTGCTTGTCGCTTTTATTTTCGGGATGCTGACCGTGAACCGCGATGATATCACCGTGGAAAACCTCCGGTACCTGGTCCGATACATCGAAAAAGATTCCGGCATTTACAGTTACCCTTCCGGTCAAAAAAAAATCGCTTACAGCGCGGATACGGAGATCGGTTTCGAAATGTTCAGGGATGACTTTGTCATCGCGGACAGTACCGCGGTCAATATTTACAGTCTGTCGGGGCTGAATGTTCTGAACGAATCTTCTTTTATATCCAATCCGGTGATCAAAACTTCGGAGCGGCATCTTCTGGTGTATGACCTCGGCGGTAATTCCTACGCGCTGTACAACACTTTTTCCAAACTGTTCGGAGAAACGCTGCCGTATCCGATCACCGGCGCCGCCAACAGCGCGGACGGACTTTATGCACTGGTCACGAAAACGCAGGAATACCGCTCGGCCGTCTATGTCTACGACCGCTATTTCCGGCTGATCAGCCGGATATTAAAAGACAAGCTTGTGATGGACGTATCCGTAAAGCCCGACGGCAGCGAAATTCTGATCGTATCGGCCTATAACAGCGACGGCGAATTCATAACGGAGATCATGACCTGCGACCCGTATTCCGACAAGGCTTCCGTACTGATCGAACACCGGGATACCCTGCCTCTCAAAGCATCCTATACGGATCGGGGGTTCACCGTTCTTTGCGACAAACGGCTGCTTTTCTATGATGACGCGGGCATTTTAAAGGGGACGTTCGATTTTGAAGGCGAGATCCCCGTCTATTCGCGTATAACCGAAAAATACACGTTCGTTTCGTTTGCGGAAAACATCGTGGGAAACGCACAGCGCCTTCTGATTTTCGATTCGGAGGGACAGCAGACGGCCGAGAAAAGGACAGAAGACCGGATCATAAAGCTGCAGTGCCCCGGGGAATATTTTTACGCGCTCACGTCGGACAGCATTATCAGAACGGGGATCGGCACCGGGACTTCCGAAACGTATGCCATCGAAAAAAACAGCATCGATCTGATAACGGCCGATGAAAACACCTTGTTTCTGTGCTATCCGGGCTACGCGGTATCCGTCGACATCCCTTCCGCTTTTCCCGCTTCCGCGGAAACCGCGGTCCGGCAGGCCGAACCTTCGGAAACAGCCGGAACGGCGTCAGACGGCAGCCGACAATGAAAAATCCTAAAAAGGTGAATCGATATGGGGATACTTATTGATCTTATTTTAATAGCCACGATCGCGCTTTCCGTGTGGAGCGGGGTGAAACACGGATTCATACGGTCGCTGATGAATCTTATCACCTTCGCCGCAGGTCTTTTATGCGCATGGTATTTCTACCCCCCGCTGGCCGTTATCTATAACCGGAAGTTTTTGCTGGATAAATTTACGGCCGATATTTACAATGCGATCAATCAGATCATCTCGTCGGGCATCGAATCGATCAATCTGTCGCGTCTTTTTGCCGATAAGCCGGATGCCTTTCTCGATATAACCGGCCGGTACAACGCGGACATCCATAAACTCGAAGAATATTTCAACACGCTGGTGAACAGGGGCTCCGGAGATATCACGGCCGATATTTCCGCCCGGATCGCCGAACCGGTCGCCGCCGGATTATCCGAAGTACTCGCTTTCATCACGATTTTTTTCGGCATCGTTCTTCTGCTTAAGGCGGCTGCCTTTATACTCGACCTGATCTTCAAACTGCCGGTCCTCAACGTGTTCAACCGTATTGCCGGCTTCGTTTTGGGTTCTGTCTGCGGGATCGCCTATGCGTATATCCTGAGCATGGTCATAACAGCCTCCCTTCCTTTTCTCATCATGATCTTTCCCGGCGCGTTCACGCAAAACACGGGCGAGAGTTCGGTATTTTTGAATATTATAAACAATATACGATAGAACATAACTTCAGGAGACAGCCATGGAACTTTGTAGCAGATGCAAAAAACGGTTTGCCGTCGTCTTTATCACCCGGATCGACGGCAATAAAACCATAAACGAAGGGATCTGCCTTAAATGCGCGAAAGAACTCGGGATTAAAAAAGTGGACGATATCATACAGAAACTGGGGATCTCCGACGAAGACCTCGACCGCATGGATATGGAGATCGAAGGCCTGATGGAAGCGCAGGATGATAACGGCGAAAGCACCGGCATCACCCCGTCGGAAAATCAGAGCGAAAACTCCCCCGACGAGGAAGGCCGCACGCCTCCGGTCGATTTCCGGCGCATCTTCGGTTCCGGAATGATCGGAGGAATCCCGCCCCAGCAGCAGAAGAACGAACAGCAGCGTCAGGCAGGCAAGCCGAACGGCAAAAAGAAATTTCTGGACATGTACTGCTCCAGCCTTACGCAGCGGGCAGCCGACGGCAAGCTGGATAAAATTGTCGGCCGGGAACGTGAACTGCAGCGCATGATCCAGATCCTGTGCCGCCGCCAGAAAAACAACCCCTGCCTCATCGGAGAACCGGGGGTCGGCAAAACGGCGATTGCCGAAGCGCTGGCACAGCGGATATCGGACGGTCAGGTTCCCTATAAACTGAAAGGCAAGGAAGTTCATGTGGTCGACCTGACGGCTCTTGTCGCGGGGACCCAGTTCCGGGGCCAGTTCGAAAGCCGGATGAAAGGGCTGATCGAGGAAGTCAAGGCGCTCGGAAACATCATACTCGTCATCGACGAGGTTCACAGCATTGTCGGCGCGGGCGATGCCGAAGGTTCGATGAACGCGGCCAATATTCTCAAACCCGCCCTGTCAAAAGGCGAAATACAGGTCATCGGAGCAACAACGCTGACGGAATACCGCAAATACATCGAAAAAGATTCGGCTCTCGAAAGACGCTTCCAGCCGATCATCATCGAAGAACCGTCGATCGACGACACCATCGCCATATTATGCGGGATCAAAAATTACTACGAGTCCTTCCACGGCATAAAAATACCCGACGAAACGGTCAGGCATGCGGTCGTTTTATCCGAGCGCTACATCACAGACCGTTTTCTGCCGGACAAAGCCATCGACCTGCTTGACGAGGCGTCCGCATATCTTTCCCTGAATTCCTCCTGCATCAGCCGCCTGGAGTCCCTGAAAATTTCCCTTGAAGCGATAAAAGCCGAGAAAAACGCGCTTGAAACGACAGAGGAGACCGGTGATACAAAACTTGCGGAAAAATACAAAAGGCTTGCCGACTTAAAAGTACGCGAGATCAACGACATGAAACTGTTCGGCGAATTATCGGCCGAACGGGACAGGATCTCGCTGACGGCTTCCGACCTTGCGCAGGTGATCGAAATATGGACCGGCGTACCCGCGTCCAACATAACCGAACACGAATTCGCGCGGATCGACAGGCTGGATAAACGTCTGAAAGAACGCATCGTCGGTCAGGACGGCGCCGTGGACGCGGTCGTACGCGCCATTAAAAGGAACAGGGCCGGAGTCGCATACAAGCGCAAGCCCGTATCCTTCATATTCGCAGGATCGACAGGCGTCGGCAAAACCGAGCTTGTAAAAACGCTGGCCGCGGATCTGTTCCATTCTCCCGAATCCCTTATCCGGCTGGATATGTCCGAATTTATGGAAAAGCATTCCGTATCCAGGATCATAGGCTCCCCTCCCGGCTACGTCGGTTATGACGAAGCCGGCCAGCTGACCGAAAAAATACGGCGCAAACCCTATTCGGTCATTTTATTCGATGAAATCGAAAAGGCTCATCCGGACGTGCTGAACGTCCTGCTGCAGATCCTCGACGACGGTCTCATTACGGACGCGCACGGCAAACAGGTCAATTTCGAAAACACGATCATCATCATGACGACAAACGCCGGTTCCAATCTGAATATAAACACCGCGGGATTCGGTCAGTCGATGCAGGCGCAGAGCGAAGACCGGACTCAGAAAGCGATATCCGAATTTCTCCGGCCTGAATTCATCAACCGCGTGGACGAGATCATTACTTTCAGGACGCTGGATGAAAACGACTTCACGGCCATCGCGCACATCATGCTGAACGACCTTGTAAAAATACTGCGCAATAAAGAAATCGAATTGTCCTATACCGCCCAGGCCCCCGCGTTTATCGCGCACAAATCCTTCAGCAGCAAATACGGCGCCCGGAATATGCGGCGGTACATTCAGACGGAGATCGAGGACGTCATCGCCAACCGCATCATCTCCGATTACGCCAACAAAATCAGCTCCGTCGGGATCGGCGTATCCGAAGACGGCGAAACGCTTCGTTTCGATTTTGCAAGCGTCGGCACGCTGACGCCCCCCCGTCCGTAAAACAATGACCGAAAAATGGTACGACTGCTCTCCCGAACAGGCGGAGTCGAAGCTCGCAACCTCCCTGTACAGCGGTCTGTCAAAGAAAACAGCCGCCGGACGTCTCAGACGTCACGGCGGCAATGTGATTTTCCCCGTTCCGAAAGGTCCTTTTTATGTCTATCTGAAGCACATACTGACGGATTTCACCTCTATTCTTCTGATCATAACCGCTCTGACGGCCTTGCTGTTCGAGCAGAACGTCAGCGCGGCCGTACTCATCGGCATTCAGGTGTTCAATATAACGGCCGCGATCATCATCTATATAAAATCGCACAGGGTCCTGGAAGCGACGGCGCACCATGCGCTCCCGACAGCCAAAGTGATGCGCGAAGGAAAGCTGTATATGGTCAGGCAGGAACTGCTTGTCCCGGGCGACATCATTTTCATCTCCGCGGGCGACATCGTTCCGGCAGACGCGCGGCTGATCGAAAGCAGCGCTCTGGCGGCGCTCGAGTTTAACCTGACCGGCGAAACGCAGTCGGCCGAAAAAGACGCAGCTTTTATCGAATTCCGCGACATACCCCTGTCGGCGCGTAAAAATATGATCTATGCCGGAACCATCATCACGCGGGGGAGCGGCAAAGCGGTCGTATGCGAAGCGGGCGAAGATACCCTTGTCTGCACAATGGGAAAAAACAGCCTCATCGTACCGCACGAGCAGCTTTCCGTCTTTAAAGTGCTGAAAAGATACTGCTCCGTATGGAGCGCGGCTATGATCGCGATGATCTTTGTCCTGACGGTGTTCAACCTCGCGTTCGGATTCGGCAGCAGGGGGTTGTTTGAGATCTTCCTCACCGGTCTTACCCTCGCCGTCGCTTCGATGAGCGAATTTTATACGGCTTTCGGCTATATCATCACGGCCTGCGGTATTTTCGGAGCATCTCAGCGCCTGAAAGACATCAATTCCGGCGCGATCATAAAAAACACGGCAAAACTGTCGGAACTGAAAGATCTGACATGCCTTATCGTACCCAGGGAAGCGATGTTTTCGGTACGCGAATCGAAAATCGAACGCATCACGGCCAACGGCGTCAGCATGAATCCCGAGACGCGCGGTTTTATCGAAAATTCGGCTGCCGCCCTTCGTTACGCCGTGATATCAACGGGCCTTTACGGCGGATCCCGGCTTGTGGCAAACAATCTGCGCAATGAAAACGTATATTCTCCCGAAGAAGACGCGATCATAGCCTGTGCCCGGAACTCCGGCCTGTACAACGTCGAACTGGAAAACCGCTATCCGATCCTGGAACATTCGCCCGTGTCACGGCTGAACCGTTTTGAGACCACGCTGTTCGGATACGGCGGCAGCAATGCCGTGGCGGTACGAGGAGACGCGCAGGACATTTTAAGCTTATGCCGGTATTATTCGCATAAGGGACGGGTTCTGCCCATGACGTCCGAAAAGCTCAACGAATTCCGGATAACCGCATCCCTGATCACGAAAGAAGCGTTCCGCGTACTGGGGGTCGCGTCGAAAAACACGGATTACAACAATCTCACGCGTATCGTATCCTGTCAGACCGACATGACGTTCGAAGGATTTCTGGGCATCCGTGAAAAAATGCTTCCGGGCGCCGCGATGAACATCTCCCGCTGTCTGGCCGCAAACATAAAAATCGTCATGACTGCCGACGACATCAGCGACAATAACCGTTATCTGGCTCATTCGCTCGGGATCATACACGACGACGGCGAAGTCATCACCCCCCGGCGGCTGACGTCCATCAAAGACGGATTGTTTCGGACGGATATAAAAAATTACCGCCTTTATCAGGGCCTGAGCATCAGCCAGAAAACCAGGTTCATTCGGTACCTGAAGGACAGCGGTGAAAAAGTAGGCCTGCTGGTCAGGGAACTGGATGAGATCGGCTTATTGCGTGAATCGGACGCCGGATTTTCCCAGAGCGTAACCATATCGTCAAAAGCCGTGAAATCAGGCGTCGACCTGACCGACAGGAGCGTCCCCGTTTATACCAAAGATCCCAGGGCAAGCGCGAAGACCGGATGCGACGCGCTTAAATTCATTTCCGATGTCATCGTCTCCGAACCCGAAAAAAACGGTTCGGGCGGTTTCAACGCCATGGTCAGCGCGGTAGCCTATGCCAAAGTGATCTATCAGAATCTGCTCAGAAGCGTCCGCTATCTGCTCGCTTCGCAGTCGGCGCGGTTTTTTATCGTATTGTATTCCATCCTGACAAACAATGTTCTGCTCGGTCCGGTCCAGCTCCTTTTTTCAGGGCTCATCGTCGATTTCGCAGCCGTCCTCGTCATAGCGTTTGAACGTCCCTCGAACGATATACTGTCGGCGCGCGTCGAAACCGAAAAAAAACTCAGGCATCCCCTGCGCCACAACATCGAGTCCGTGCTCTTCGGCCTGATGTCGGCCCTTCTCTGCGCTGCGGCTCCCGTTATGCTCGGACTGTATGATATCGAAATTCAGGCACCGCTTTTGTCTTCCTCCGTATTCTGCGGCGTCATACTCTCACAGTTCGTTTTACTGAGCGAAATTAAAAAAGACCGGAGCGTTTTTGTGTCGGTCACCTTCAACCGCGTCTACGGACTCATTTTAGCTCTGACGGCCGTATTCATAGCGGCAGGTCAGATGTTCCCTCAGGCAGGGTCGCTCTTCGGCATGGTCAGACATACGGCGCCCTATCTCGCAGTCACCGTTTTACACCCGCTTCTGATGCTTTTTATTGTTGAACTGTATAAGCTTCTGAAAAGCAGCGGATTCAAAAAGCGCAAAAGAAAACAAAAAGCGCCGAAAAACGAAAAAGCAAAGAAAACTTTCTTTTCCTCGGGTTTCCGCATCGAGGATCCGGACACCGACGATCCGGAAGAAACGAACGGAAACGAAACGGCGGCCGGGTCTTAAGGTCCGCGCCGCGGGGACGGCTTTTCTGCGTATCCCTTTCAAAACAGAAGAAAGCCGGGCAGAGAAGATTTTTTAAATCTTCAATTCCTCACTGAAACACCGCCGACTTTATTTTAACACCGGATAAGGGGGAACCATGAAAGAAAACAAAAAGCATAAAAAATATATTTTACGGGACTGCGCCGGCAGGCTGATCGAAAAGGTCACCGAACACTGGCTGCTTTCGGTCCGGGAAACAAATCCCGCGATCCTTACGATGCTGCGCGATAAAAATCTGCTTCCCGCGCGGCATCTGAATCCCTGGTCCGGAGAATTTGCCGGAAAATATCTGACCGGATGCGCGATGATCTTCCGTCTGTCGAACAGCGGCAGACTGAAAAAAACCATCCTCCGTTTTATCGATGAAATGCTCGCATATCAGGAGCCGAACGGATATCTGGGGGCGTTCGATGAAAAGCACCAGCTCACGGGCACCGCGGATTTCATGCGGGATCCCGTTCACGACAAAACGACCGACACGATCGGGACGTGGGACGCCTGGGCGCATTATCATATCATGACAGGGCTGATGCTCTGGTATGATATCACCGGCAATAAAGAGTATCTCAGCGCCGTCATGCGCATCGCGGATCTGTTTACCGAAAAATTCTACGGGAACTCGGGCATGCGGATCGTCGATACGGGCAGTTCCGAAATGAACCTGGCCGTTTATCACGGCGCGGCCATGCTGTACAACCGTACCGGGGATCAAAAATATCTCGGTCTGGCGTACTCCGTCGAAGAGGATACCAAAGACCCGCGCGCGGGAAATTACATGCAGTATTCGCAGGACGGAACGGAGTTCTTCGAATGCCCCAAACCCCGCTGGGAGAGCCTGCATGTCATCATGGGCTACGCCGAAATGTACAGGGCTTCCGGGGACAGGAAATATCTTGAGGCAGTCACTCAGATCACAAAAAGCATATTAAAAACCGATATCCATAATACCGGAGGTTTTTCGACAAACGAACAGGCCGTGGGAAATCCTTTTTCATACGGTCCTGTCGAAACCTGCTGCGTGATAGCCTTCAATGCGCTTGCCGCCGAGGTATATAGCCTGACGGCAGATCCAGTTTATGCCGATTTTCTCGAACTTTCGCTCTATAATGCCGTTATGGGCAGTTTTTCGACTTCGGGACGATGGTCAACCTACGACACGCCCATGGACGGATGCCGGCGGGCCAATTATCACAGCATCGTATTCCAGAGCCGTCCGGGCAGTCCCGACCTGAACTGCTGTTCGGCCAACGCCCACAGGGGGTTGGGAGAACTCGAAAAATGGGCGGTGCACGAAGACGGCGGGACCGTTTATATCAACTGGTACGGTAAATCCGAGGTCAGCACAGGCAGCGTAAGGTATGAAATCGCCGGAGATTATCCCTATCGCGGCAAAGTGAAAATAAAAATACTTTCCTGCGGCCGTTCGAAGATCGCCCTGCGCATACCCGCGTGGTCCGAAAAAACCGAAGTTTTGCTGAACGGCGAATCCGTCGCAGCCTCAAAAGGCACATACCTGACGCTCGGAAAATGTAAGGCAGGCGATAAAATCACCGTCCGGTTTGATTTCGGACTCAGGCTGCTTTACGGGGAAGCGGACCGTTCCGGTTCCTGTTCCGTTTATCGCGGACCGCTGCTGCTCGGGTTTGACAGCGCAATGAATCCGGGATTCGATTTCGATGCGATCCCGCCGGTCGATCCGTCCGCACTCGAAACATACGGCGCGGAGGCGGATGACGGGGACCGGCTTACGGTGATCCTGTCCTCCGGCATACGGCTGAACGACTTTTATCACCTGGGCCAGAGCGGAAGCGCATACAGGACCTGGCTTCCCGTGAAAACATAAAGAAAAAAAACACTGCGGCCGAATTTTTTTCAGCCGCAGTGTTTTTTATTCGGGTCCGGCGGTTTATATGTGTCGCGGCCTGCCGTGATACTCTTTAAAATCAACGGATAGAAAAGAAAAGCCCATATCGTCACGGTAAAATACCGGATCATTTCAGCCTGTAATTCCGGGACCGGCAGATAGTCCGATCCCTTGTAAAGCAGCAGGGTCACCGTTATCCCGCATGCGAACCGGATGATCCGTCCGCCCCAACCGCCCCTGCGCTCATCAAAACATATGTATTTTCTTTCGGTCACCCATCCGATGGCAAAGGCTGTTCCGGAGGCTGCCGCTTTGCCGACATCGGCCGCATAACGCTGTCCGATCTGAGAATCATACAGCAATACGGCCGCATGGACCATACAGGCAGCCGATAACGCCGCAAAGAAAACCGCGGCGGCAAGATCGGCCGCGGGCGCTTTTTCAAAACGTTTCATGAAAAAAAACACGGCGGTGATGACCGCGGATGTCAGCAGCAGGGAACCCGCCACATCCGCCGGCGTGTGAACGCCCAGATACATGCGCGAAAGACCGACCAAAAGAATAACGCCAATACAGAATATTTTAACGCCGCGCCTGCCGGAATACAGAGCGAACGAACCGAACAAAGCGGCCGAAGACTGCATATGCCCGCTCGGAAACGAATAACCCGTCGCCGTCGGGACAGCCCCGGCGACCGCTTTGAAAGTAGGGTCCAGGACCCAGGGCCTTTCTATCCTGCAGACGATCTTGATCTCCTGAACCAGCAAAGCCGAAACAAAGAAAGCCGGCGCGATGCGATAGGCCAGATTCTTATCGACACACCAGTAAAGAAAGCAGAATACGGAAAAGATCAGGATCCCTTCGCCGAAAAACGTACAGAATCCGAAAAAAACGGTCAGATACGGACTGCGCACCGATTCAAGCATCCTCAGGAAATTCATCCGCTTTTTTCCCCTTTCTCTCGTATTTTTTTCTTTCTTTTCTTTCTTTTCCTTCCTTCCATACCATGAGGCCCCACAGCAGCAGTCCTGTGCCGGACAATACACAGCCGCGTGCAAATCCCGGGGGAGTATAGACGATTTCCGCGCTGCCGCAGCCTGCCTTCAGATCGACGCAAAGAAATCCCGCCGCTTCGGCGATTTCCCCCCCGCCGTCCGTCACAGCCCAGCCTTCCTCGTAAGGGATGGAGGTAAACAGAAGACTGCCTTCTTTGGCTCTGATTTGCACTTTGTTTCCGCTGAGCGGTGAAACTTCCGCCGCTCCGGCAAAAAGACGGTTCACAACCGGCGCATAACCGCTTTTCAAAGCATAAAAATCGACCGAATCGAACTCAAGTTCCGTTCCGACAGGTTCCAGCTTGATTTCCACCTCCTCACCCTTTCCGTAAGACCCGAGATAGACGGTATATGCGACCCCGGCCTGGGAAGACTGATAGTTCGAAAAAAGGATCCCGTTCGCATAGATCCTGCAGGGCGCCGGACCGCCGGAATTTATATACATAAAAAGCATCCCGTCCGTGTCGTGAACGATATGATAGGAGACCCGGAGCCGGGGTCCGAATCTTCCGGATTCCGCATATTCCATCACGGCAAACGCCGGTCCCGAAGCGGTCTGGGAGATAAACAGGTTTTCTTCTCTGCCCGTCATCGCCGAAACCAGGCGGTTCTGCCTTTCGAAAGGATTCCCGCCGTCAAGCGGTGCAGTCAAAAAACCCGTGTCCGTTTCATAAGCGGCCGGCAGCGCGGAGGGGTTTCTGTAAACATCGATAAGTCCGTCCGAATACGTCTTTTCGTATACTTCGGACGCGTAGCTTCGTCCGGCACTCTTTACAAGCATCCGCGACTTATAGTCCGCGTCCGTCATATCAAGGAGATAGCCGATACCGAAAAGGGAGTCGAGAACCGGCGTCGAACCGAAATAAGAAGACCAGTATTCCGAAGCCGCATAGCCCAGCCCCCGCATTTTTGCGATAAACGGCCGGTTGTACACCGAGGAATAGTGTGAAAGCCCGCGGTAATCCAAAGCCATCGAATCATTCAGAGAGCGGTAATAGGTCTTTTCGGTCCGCGTATGGTCACCGGTCGTTTTTAACGCGGCCTTATTCTCCGCGATGTAATTTTCATAGCTTTTTTGGGGATAATAGCCGAAATAAACGTTTTCATTGTAGCGGAACGCCAAAACAGCGTTGGAAGTCAGTTCGAAAACAATGATCACGGAAGCCGAAAGAATGCAGAAAGAAGGGATAAACCCGCTCAGCAGCTCCGGTTTTAAAACAGAGAGCGTATAGGCTGCCGTCAGTATGACGGTAAACGAGATGATAAACGAATAGCGGCCCGGAAACGATATCGGCTGCTGACCCGAGTGCAGCAGCAGGTCGAGGTCCGGAACGATCAGGGGCAACGAAGTCCAGAGAATCAGGAGCAAATACTGAGGCGCCTTGATGCCGCGCCGTCTGATCCATACCGCGGCCAGAACCGCGGTCAGGACCACGCAGACGGAGGAGCAGTACAGCTGGGGTGAATCAAGGTCGTATACATACGGCAGATATTTCTTCACCGAAGCTACAAACAGGTCTTTATGCAGAACGGCGGATAAAACCGAAAAGCCTGCGGTAACAACAGCCGCAATAAAGACCGTCCGCGGCTTTGCCGACCCCCGCTTAACGGCAGAATTCCGCCTGTCAAGCAGGATAAAGACCGCGCACAGGATACCCGAAGCCGGCAAAGCATAGAAAAGCAGGCCGAATAATTCTGAAACCCCGTTAAAAAAAGTGCCTTCCGCAAGCAGAAGCAGATTTTCTCCGGACATTTTCGTCAGCGCCAGTTTGCAGTAAGCCGTGAATGCGACCGCGGACGAACAGCACACGCCCGTAACGACCGCCGTACCATACCGCAGAAAAGTCCGGAATCCGACGTCATGCTCAAGCGTAAGCTGCAGAAACATCACATAGGCAAACGAAAAAGCCAGCAGCATAAATCCCATGTAGAAATTTATAACCATGACCGAGGCCGCCGTAAAGGCAAATCCGGCCGTTTTTCCGTCGGAAACCAATGTTTCCGCCGTCAGGGCGACAAGCGGCAGCAGCCACAGGGCGTCCAGCCACATGATGTTCTGCGCATACATGACGAAAAACCCGCAGAAAGCATAGATCAGGGCAAAAAAAGGCGCGTATCCGATATAGATACGAAAAAGACGGGTCCTGCGCAGAAAGAGATAAAAAGTCAGACCCGCCGTCATGATTTTCAGATAACAGACAACCGTCACCGCACCTGTCACGCTCAGGTACGGCAATAAAAAAACGGCGCTGAAGGGGGAGATCAGATAATACGCGGTCAGTGTAAAGACGTCGCCCCCGAAGGCGCGCCCGAAAGAATAGAAAAGATTCCCGCCGTCTCTTAACGAAGCGAAAAAATCGACGTACTGACTGCGCAGGTCATAGATCAAAAGGCTCTTTTCTCCGAACGGGTAAATGCCGTTTGCCGTCAATACAGCCGTCAGTATCACCGCAGGCAAAACAAACGCGAGTACCGAATAAAGCGCTTCGGTTTTGTTTTTCAAAAAGCAACTTCCTTTCGGGTTTATGTCCTGTTTTCCGGTGACATAAAATTATATACCGCTGCGGTCCCGTTTAAGCGTACCGAAATCCTTCAACTGCGCCATGATGACCGCCGCCAGGATCAAAACACAGCCGGCTGCTTCTCTCGGCGAAAACCGCTCTCCGAGCAGGACAACGCCGGCAAGCGCGGCAAAGACCGACTCAAGACTCATGATCAGCGACGCTAAGACCGGTTTGGTTTCCTTCTGCCCCACGATCTGCAGGGTATACGCGACTCCCGACGACAGAACGCCGGCATACAAGAGCGCCCCGCGGCAGGCCCACAAAGACCCGATATCGGGCTGTTCGAAGATGAAGGCCAAAATGCCGGACAGGATGCCCGTGACAAAGAACTGTATGCAGGACATGCGGACGCAGTCCACCTTATCCGCGAAATAATCGATCACAAGGATATGAAAAGAAAAAAACAGCGCACAGACAAGGACCATCATATCCCCGCCGTTTACGGTGAACGCCTCGTTTATGCACAGCAGGTACATCCCTGCGGTAGCCACAGCCACACCGGTCCAGACCAGATATGTCGGCCTGTGCCCCAGGAATATGCCTATGACCGGCACAAGCACGATATAAAGCGCCGTAATAAAGCCGGCTTTGCCGGCCGTCGTCGTAACAATGCCGATCTGCTGCGCGGAAGAGGCTGCGAAGAGCAAAACACCGCAGATCAGTCCGCCGACGGCAAGCTGCTTTACCTGAGCCCTTCCTTTGGGCGCCTTCGTCAATTTCATTCTGTCCAGTAAAAACAGAGAGGGGATGAGAACGATGCCGCCGATCATCGAACGGACGAAGTTGAAGGTGAACGGTCCGACATATTCCATACCGACCGACTGGGCTACGAAAGCCGCGCCCCATATCAGCGCGGTGACCAGCAGCGTGGCGCTTCCGCGCAGACTGTGATCCGCGGACCCGGCCGCTTTTCTTTTGTTTTCTCCGGTCATACCTGTTTTTCCTGCTTCTGATCCCTTGAATTCGTAAAGATGATGTAACGCGCATACAGCATATTGGCGTATGCCGACGTGACAGCCTTGATCAGAGCGGCGTCGTCGGATAACTTTTCGTTTCCCGTACTGCTTTCGCCGAGAAAAATATTCCGGAGCGAAGTTTCAAAGACGACGCAAAACAGGTTATACGCTTCTTCCGGCGTATGCTGTGCGCGGACCGTAATGATGCCGTCGCTTATTTCGGAAAGGCTCATGAAACGCTTTAAAATACCGACGACCATAAAAAACGCCAGATGGGTCCTGTTATAGCGCTTATTATGGGGGGGCTTTATCTTTTTCTGCTTGACATAATTATTGATCATCGTTTTGGTCAGGGATTTGAATTTTCCGCTTTCGGCAAATACAGCGGTGTTCTTTTCGATAAAAATCAAAACCTGATCCATATACAGATCAATATCGGGCAGTTCATTCCAGCGCGGACAATGATAACCGATAATATCGTCAATCGTATACATGCTGACTCCGTCAATCCTTAAATATTCTTTTGTCAGATCATCATAGCATATTTTTGATCTCCCGTCAACGAAAATATGAAAACGGCGCCGGGTGTCCGGAAAAAAACGCAAAACCGTATATCGCGGTTCGGGTATTATATTGTCCTTGAATTTTCCCGTCAGCCGGTAAAAGGTACGGCGATAACAATTGAAATATTTATTGACAACAGAATACTTACCTGTTATAATAGTTTTGAATACTATATGTGACCGTAAAAATCAAAATCCGAATAAAATAAGGAGACCCGGATATGAAAAAACAAACGAACTACCCGTTATACAACGTGACACCGTTCTCCGATTTCAAACAGATGCTTACGATCGCCGTAAAAGAAGCAGGCGATAAAATCGCCTTTAAATTTAAAAACGAGGATAATTCCGTAACCGAAATATCATACAAAGCATTCTATTCGGATGTGACGGCTCTGGGCTGCGCCCTTACCTCTCTCGGGCTGTCGGGACTGCATGTAGCCTGCATAGGGGAAAACTGTTATAAGTGGGTGGTCACCTATCTCGCCATGCTCGGATGCACCGGCGTTTTCGTCCCGATCGACAAAGAACTCCCGCCCAACGACATCATCAACGTGATCGAGAACAGCGACAGCGAAGCTGTCTTTTATTCGGAATCCTTTGAAAAAATTCTGAGCGAAAACAATGCGCGTCTGGGTAAGATCCGTCATTTTATCGGCTTCGACCGAAAGAAATCCGACGGAAAATATATGTCCTTCGACACTTTTATCGCGGAAGGACGCATATCCGCAGCAGCGGACCCCTCCCCGTATCTTTCACAGAAAAGCGATCCGGACATACTCAAGATGCTTGTCTATACCTCGGGAACCACCGGGATGTCCAAAGGCGTCATGCTGTCCGAACATAACCTTGTCTCCTGCGTATATTACGGCCTTCAGATCTCAACGGTATACGACACCTGCCTTTCGGTGCTTCCCTACCACCACACCTACGAGTCGGTCTGCGGCCTGCTTGTCTCCCTTCATATGCATTCCACCATCTGCATCAACGATAAAATACGCAATGTGCTGAAAAATCTTCAGCTGTTCAAACCGTCCTATCTCTATCTTGTTCCCGCGTTTGCCGAAGCTTTCTACAAGAAAATCTGGCAGACCGCCAAAGAAGGGAAAAAAGACGGAGCGCTTAAAATTCTGATCGGCGTTTCAAACGTCCTGCGCGGCGCGGGGATCGATGTGCGCCGGAAACTGTTCGGCACGATCCACGAATCGTTCGGCGGACGGCTCCGGAAAATCGTCTGCGGGGGTGCTCCGATACGCCCCGAAATAGGTGAGTTTTTCGATGCCATCGGGATTGATCTGATCAACGGATACGGTATAACCGAGTGTTCTCCGCTGGTTTCCGCCAACCGGGATCATTTCAATGATTTCAGGACGACAGGTGTGAAACTGCCCTGTATCGAAATAAAAATCGATGTCTCCGAAGACGAAGGAAAAGTCAACGAAGGCGTCGGCGAGATCTGCGTCAAAGGCGATACGGTCATGCTCGGATATTATAAAAATCCCGAAGAGACCGCCCGTGTATTAAAAGACGGATGGTTTTACACGGGTGACTACGGTATCATGAATGAAAAAGGCCAGCTGTTGATCACAGGCAGAAAAAAGAACCTGATCGTGCTCAGCAACGGCAAGAACATATACCCCGAAGAGATCGAAAATTATATCATGTCCATCCCTTATGTTACGGAAGTCGTTGTCTACGCTCTGAAGGACGATACCGGAAGCGAAAACGCCCTGTGCGCCGAAGCTTATTTAAACGAAGAAAAACTGAATGAAATGAAAGTCGCCAATCCCATAGACATATTAAAACAGGATATCGCCGCTGTCTGCCGTTCGCTTCCCTCCTATAAACAGATACAGAAAGTTGTGCTGCGTTCGATCGAATTTGACAAGACGACTTCAAAGAAAATAAAGCGCTCAAGCATCCGCGGCTGAAAAAGTAAATCCTTCATACAAAGATCCGGCAGATGTCCGAATATTTTGTATGAAGGATTTTTTTGTGTTTTCTATTTGTTTTTTATGTTTTTTGCGTTTCTTTCCGGATCCGGCCGGCTTTTTTTGACATCATCCGTCTTATAAAACTGATAATAATAACACTTTATCATTCCGTTGTATAATTTGCGTGTGTTATCGGCACGCCGCCCGTACAGCTTTTCGAAATCCTCGGCCGACGATATGATATAGATCTGCCAGCGGTCGAGTCTGGCGAATGCCTTTCCCATATTTCCGTATAATTCGGCAATCTTTTCCCTGTCGAGCAGCCTTTCGCCATACGGCGGATTGCATACGACGGTTCCCCTTCTGCCTTTGGTTTCTATGTCAAGGGCGTTCCGGTGAAAACATTTTACATACTTTTCCATCCCGGCGCGCCTGACATTCGCTTTGGCGATCTCCACCATATTCCGGTCGTTGTCCGATGCAAACGCTTCAAAGGAAGAGTCTGTTTTGACCGCTGCTTTTGCCTCTTCCCGCGCGTTCGCGAAGGAATCGGCGGGTATGTCGATGAAATCCTCCGAGACAAAAGACCTGCCGAGTCCGGGCGCCGTATGGGTCATCAACAGCGCCGCTTCGAGCGGTATCGTCCCCGATCCGGCGAAAGGATCCCAAAGCAATACATGCTCCATCGGACGGGCGATCTTGACCATCGCAGCAGCCAGTGTTTCCCTCAGCGGAGCAAGCCCCGCTGAGGGGCGGTATCCTCTTTTATGAAGAGGAGCTCCCGAGGTATCGATCATCAGGACGGCGCGGTTTTTTAAAATAAAAAATTCTATCTGATATTTCGAGCCCTCTTCCTTAAACCAGTCGGCCGCATATTCCGATTTAAGCCGTTCCGCGACGGCTTTTTTAACGATGCTCTGGCAGTCGGGAATGCTGTGAAGCAGCGACTGGATCGAATGCCCTTTGACGGGAAACATATCGTCCCGTCCGATCCACCTCTCCCACGGCAGGGCTCTGGTGCCCTCGAAAAGATCGTTGAAACTCAGCGCGCTGAACTCGCCCATTTTAATATAAACGCGTTCGGCCGTGCGCAGTCCGATGTTGCAGCGCGCGATCGCATGGATGTCCCCCTCAAAAGTGATCCTGCCGTCCGCGGTTTCCAGACGCCGGTATCCCAGAGCTTCAATTTCCTCCCCGACAAATTTTTCAAGGCCGAACAGACAGGTGGCTACATAATGAAAAAGTTCGCTCATACATTCTTCCTATATCCCGGATCATCCCTGATCTCCCCCGAATTTCGCCTTTCGGTTACGGTCAGCCGTTCCGTGTATTTTTGCGCCGTGCATACTCATCCTTCGGACATCCGCCTGCCGGCTTTTCCGGATAAGCAGGATGCCGGATCTCCCTTCTGATTATAGCGCATCCGGGACTTCATGTCAATCGTAAACAGCCGGCCTTTGTTTTCAAAGGACATACAGCAAAATCGAAAAGAAATGCAGCACGCTGCCCGCAAGCACGAAAACATGGAAAAGCGAATGCATGAACCTGATTTTCTTGCCGGCTGCATAGAACATTGCCCCGACGGTATAGACGACGCCGCCGGCGAAAAGCAGGCCTATGCCTGTTCCGTCCAGGACCCGTGCGAGCGGAGCCGACGCCAGAACGATCACCCACCCCATCGCTATATAGGTGACCATGGAAACAATACGGAATTTTTTCATATCGACCGCGTTAAAGACAATGCCCATCGCAGCCGCACCCCATACGATGCCGAAAAGGATCCAGCCGGGCGACAGTCCCCAAACCGATTCGTTCCTCAGCGCGACCAGGGTATAGGGCGTGTAGGTCCCCGCGATCAGCAGGTAAATGCTGCAGTGGTCGATCACGCGGAACACCCGTTTGGCCTTGTTGATCTTCAGGGCATGGTAGACCGAGGAGATCGTATACAGAATGACCAGCGCGGAACCGTAGATCGCGGAACTGACCACGGCCCAGATATTGCCGTGCAGGACCGAAAGGACAACGCATAAAACCAAAGCTGCGATTCCGAGCAGCGAGCCTATTCCGTGCGTGATCGAATTCATCAGTTCCTCGGCCAGCGTATAATCGGGTATCGAAATCCTGTGCTCTTTTGTCTGCGTGATATTTTGCGTTTCTGCCATGTTTCTGCCCTTGTTTTTATCGGCAAACGATAAAAACCCCTTCGGAATATTTTGTTGCGGCATCCTGCGGCAGGCCGGTCATCATAGAATCGCAGCCGCCGGACAGAGCGCCGATATGATTACATGTAGTTTATTATACTACATATGTTTTAACGATACCCGACCAAATCGTTAACAAACAATTAATACGGAGTTAATATATTTTTTTCACTCATGATATAAACTCATCACACGGCCATCACATACATATTATAACATAATATAATATGTTATAATATGTTATCATACTGCAGGTAATTTTTTGTTTCCATAAAAATTCTAACGGAGGATAAGGCATTGATCGAAGTCAAAAACCTGACGAAAAAATACGGCGGCCACACAGCTGTCAGCAATTTGAATTTCACTGTCGAAAAGGGAAAGATCTACGGTTTCCTCGGTCCGAACGGAGCCGGCAAAAGCACGACCATGAACATCATTACCGGCTGCCTGGCAGCGACCGAAGGGCAGGTTCTGATCGACGGACATGATATTTTCGAAGAACCGAAGGAAGCCAAATCGCACATCGGATACCTTCCGGAGCAGCCGCCCGTTTATCCGGAAATGACCCCGTATGAATACCTGCGTTTCGTCGGGTCGGCAAAAGGGCTTAAAAAAGCCGACCTTGCCGAAGAGATCGAAAAAGTCATCGGCGAAACCCAGATCGGCGACGTGCGGGACAGACTGATCAGGAATCTTTCCAAAGGTTACAGGCAGCGCGTGGGGATAGCTCAGGCAATGCTCGGGAACCCCGAAATCATCATTCTCGACGAGCCTACCGTCGGACTGGACCCGAAGCAGATCATCGAGATCCGCGCTCTGATAAAATCCCTGGGCGAACAGCGGACCGTTATCCTGAGCAGCCATATCCTCCCCGAAGTTTCCGCTATCTGCGATTATGTGATGATCATATCAAAAGGCCGGCTTGTCGCCAGCGATACGCTGGAGAATCTTTCCAATTATCTCACCGGAGACAAAACCATGGATCTGACCGTCCGCGGAGAAGAGGGAAAGATAAGAATGGCCCTCAACGAGATCACCGGCATTCTCGAATACGAGATCATGCCTTCCAGGGAGGACGCCGGTGTTTATAACATCGTCATCAAGAGCGACCGCAATGCGGACATACGCGAACCGGTCTTTTTTGCCTTCAGCAGCCTCGGTTATCCCATCCTCAACATGGTGAACGAGATCATAACGCTCGAGGACGTATTCCTCCGTCTTACCACCGATCCCGACGATGTGAAGGAAGACGCGCTGCAGCTCCGTGAAAATCTGGTTGTCGAAGAATTCGAAGATGCAGACGGCGGTACGGAGGAAGACGCCGGCGCCGAAGAAGACGAAGAAGACGCGGATGACGAAGAAGAAGACGAAGAAAATGCAGAAGACAGCAAAGAGGACGGCGATAAAAAGAGCGGCGGCGATTACAAACCGCTGTTCAAATAAGGAGGACGGCACATTATGCTTTCCGTTTATAAAAAAGAGTTAAGCTCGTATTTCAACAACATGACCGGATATATCTTCATAGCCTTTCTGCTTCTGATCACCGGTATATTCTGCACGGCGATGAATCTGAAATCAGGCTATCCGAATTTCGAATATTCGCTCAGTTCGACAGGTTTCACTTTTATTTTCATCATACCGATCCTTACCATGCGCGCACTGGCGGAGGAAAAACACCAGAAGACCGACCAGCTTCTGTTCTCTCTCCCGATCAGCGTGACGGATATCGTTCTCGGCAAATACTTTTCGATGCTGACCGTCCTTGCCATTCCGATAGGCATCATCTGTCTGTATCCGCTGATCCTGATGTTTTACGGTACGGTATACCTTGCCGCGACCTACGGCGCGATCCTGGGATTCTTCCTGCTGGGCGCTGCTCTGATAGCGATAGGCCTGTTTATGTCCGCGCTGACGGAAAGCCAGATCATCGCTGCCATTCTCAGCCTCGGCGTGATCCTGCTTGCCTATCTGATGGACGGGCTGTCCGCGCTGATCCCCGGAACCGCGCTTGCGTCCTTCATAGCCTTTACGCTTTGCCTTCTGGCCATATCGGGCATCGTCTATTACATGACGAAGAATTCCACCGTCGCGTATGCCGTTGCGATCGCCGGCGAGATCGTCCTGTTCGTGCTGTATTTTTTCAACCCTTCGGTTTTTTCCGGCACATTCACAAGCGTCCTCGGGTGGCTGTCGCTCTATGACCGTTTCAGCAGTTTCGTTTCCGGCATATTCGACATTACCTCCGTCATTTATTATATATCTGTCATATTCATCTTTGTTTTCTTCAGCATTCAGTCTGTCGAAAAACAAAGATGGAGCTGAACGGAGGTCAATTATGAAAAAGAATTCTGTCTCGGCGTCTTTTAAAAGCAAATATTTCAGGATCGGCGGCTACAGCACCCTGATCTCCGCAGCCGTTCTCGCAATCGTCGCGGTCATCAATCTTTTTGCCGCCGCCCTCCCTCCGGCCTATACAAAAATTGACACCTCGGGCAACAGCCTATATACCATAACGGACGAAACCAAAGAGCTGGTGAAAGCCATCGGCGAGGACATCACAGTGTATTTTATAGCGGAGACCGGCAAAGAGGACCCCGCCGTCGAGGAACTGCTCGGACGCTATGTTTCGCTCAACAGCCGCATTACGGTGAAGAAGATCAATCCGGCGACCAATCCGAATTTCACGGCGAAATACACCGACAAAACACTGTCGCCGAACAGCCTTATTTTTGAAAGCGCGCGCCGCAGCTATATAGCGGACAATTCGGAGATCTATGTGACGGAATATTCCGAAGAAGAACTGATGAATTATTATACCACCGGACAGACCCCGACGGGAAGCACCTCGTTTGCAGGCGAAAGCAAGATCACGGGCGCCCTCGATTACGTGACAAGCGACCGTATCCCGACCGCCTATATGCTGGGCGGGCACGGCGAATCCCCGTTCGGCGAAGCCCTGTCGGGATATATAACAAACGACAACATTATCGTCTCGGAACTCAGCCTTCTGACCGCGGAAGCCGTACCCGAAGACGCCACATGCCTGATCATCAACAATCCGACGGCGGATATCAGCGCCGATGAGATCACCAGGATCAAAAATTACCTCGGGGGCGGCGGATATCTGATCCTTATGACGACCTACTCGGACACTGCCATGCCGAACCTGCGCGCCTTTACCTCCGAATACGGCGCCGAGTATAACGACGGCATGGTCATTGAGGGCAACGCAAACTACTACATGAGCGGTTATCCCTACTTCCTTCTTCCCAAGATCGAATCAAGCGAAATATCCGCGCTCATCACAAACGACAATATCAAAGTCGCACTGCCTTACGCCCACAGCATCGTGAAAAGTGAAACGCTGCCGGAAAACACAACGGTAACGCCTCTGCTTACGACTTCCGCCGCCGCTTATTCCAAGGCTGATGCCTACAACATCGAATCGCTCGAAAAAGCCGACGGAGACGTCACGGGACCGTTCAATCTCGGCGTCCTGATCAAAAACAGTTCGAACGGGTCCAAAATCATCTGGCTGTCGAGTCCCTATATCGCAGACGACCAGATCGACACCTATGTTTCGGGCGGAAACTCGACGTTTTTCCTTTCGGCGCTGACCTATCTGAGCGAAAAAGAATCGTCCGTATCCATAAGCACCAAGAGCATGCAGGTAGCCGCTCTTGTCATAAGCGAACTTTCGGCCAACATGTGGAGCGCCGTCATCACCATTCTGCTGCCTGCGGGAACCGTATTGTCCGGCCTGTGGTTTTGGATGAGGAGGAGAAAGCGCTAAATGAAAAAGAACCGCCCGGCTGTACTGTTCTTTATCACAGCTCTGGCCGTGCTGCTGATCGTCGTATACGCCGTTGTATCCCCGAAAATGAAACAGAACGACGCCGTGACCGAAGAGACGACCGTTATGCTGGCCGACTACAAACCCGCCGATATGACCGCTCTGTCCTATGTCAAAGGGGATCAGACGGTCCCGCTCGTTTACGACAGCCTGTGGTATCTTGAAGGAGACCGCGATTTCCCCGTGAATCAGGAGAAGGCTGCGGCAATGGCTGCCGCCATATCGGCCGTTCCGATGTCGAGAAGTTTCGCTCCGGGGGAGGTTTCGGAAGAAGACAGCGGTCTGTCCGATCCGGATTATACGGTCTCCGTCTCATACTCCGACGGAACCGCAAAGACCTATCACATCGGCAAATACAATTCCTTCAACAACAATTATTATTTTTCAATCGAAGGCGACGAAACCGTCTATATGATAGCCTCCGGCCTGACCTCCTATTTTGATGACACGCTTCTGGAACTCGCTGCTTTTGACGAACTTCCCAAGCTGACGGTCGACGCGATCAAAGGCTGCGAGGTCGTCAGCACGCTGACGAGTTTCAGCGTAACGGAACCCGAACTGCTCGAAAAACTGACCGCATTGTATTTCGACGGGTGCGTCGCCTATAAACCGGACGCCGCAATGATCGAACAATTCGGACTCGGTTCTTCCGCGCCGGCCATCACGGTTCATTACACGGTCGTCAAAGGGATAGCGACCGAAGAAAGTTCGGTGACATCCACCGCGGGTGTTCCCGTGAATTACGATATGACCTTCCGCGTCGGGTCTCCCGCCGAAGGGGACGACACCCTGCGGTACGTGATGTTCAACGACAGCCCGCTGATCTACACAATGGACTCCGAAACGCTGGAAATGCTGCTCAAAATATAAACCCGTATAAAGGACCGCGCCCGGAAAGCCGGCATGCGACATAATGCATGACCGGTAAAAGGGCGCGGTTTTTCCCTGCCGAAAAAAAGCAATACGACAGGATGAAAGGTCATCCGCCGTATTGCCGTGACTGAAATAAAACCGGGGTTATGCTTCAGACCGTTCCGCTTCAAGGCTCGGGATCGGGACCATGTGATCGACGTCCGCGTCGGTGTCGACAGACGGCCTGAATCCGAACAATTCCAAAAACTCCTGCCTGTATCCCGCTATATCCGTTAAATCGCCGAGATTTTCCGTCGTGATCCGTCCCCAGATGCTTTTTACTTTTTCCTGCACATCCGGCTGCATCTCGAAATTATCCAGCCTCAGCCTGCCCGAAGAGTCGAAATCGGGACCGCCGGACCCGAGGTTTTCAAAAAGGCGCGTGCTCTGCTGTATACAGTTCTCATGCAGACCCTTTTCTTTCATTACTTTATATAAAATCGAAATATACAGCGGTACGACGGGTATCGCGGAGCTGGCCTGCGTGACCAGCGCTTTGTTTACGGAGATGAATGCCCTCCCGCCGAGACCTTTCAGCAGATCATGAATCTCCCGGGATTTCTCAAAAAGATCCTCTTTCGCCCTGCCGATCGTCCCGTTCAGATAAATCGGGTGCGTAAATTCGGGACCTATGTAGGAAAACGCCAGTGCCGTCACCCCTTCGGCCAGTACGTCCGCACGGAGCAGTTCTTTCATCCAGGCAAGCCAGTCCTCTCCGCCCATCACTTTGACCGTATCGGATATTTCCTCGGCGGCCGCGGGACCGACCGTGATGTCGGAAACAAGCCCGGTCTGTATATCCACCGTTTTTTCGCTGAACGCGGAACCGACGGGCAGGATCTTCGAAAAATAAGTGTTGCCTGTAACGGGATCTTTACGGCGGGGAGCAGCCACGCTGTAGATGACAAGATCGATCTTTGTATTTAGGCCGCGGACCTTCCCGATGACCGACTGTTTGGTTTCAGGCGAAAATGCGTCTCCGTTCACGCTCAGCGCCTGTTTCCCGTGCTCCCTGCACATTTCTTCGAAATAAGCCGTATTGTACCATCCCGGCGAACCGCTGCTTTTCGGCGCAGGTTCCCTTTCGAGGAAAACACCGATCGTCGCGGCGTTGTACTGAAAAGCGGAAGTGATCCGGCAGCTCAGGCCGTATCCGGTAGAAGCGCCGACGACCAGCACTGTTTTCGGGGCGTAACCGGATCTCCCTCTTTCGTTTGAAAGGGCATAGGACACCTGTTCCTCTATATTTTCACGGCATCCCGCAGGGTGTGCCGTCGTGCAGATAAAGCCTTTCACTCTCGGTTTAATGATCATAACTTTTCTTTGTTTCCTTTCCATTCATGTCGTTCTTTGCGTCCGTGGACCGGCACGGTATAAAGGCCCGGGAGCATCCGTTCACATGTATTTCCCGATGCGTTTCATGACGGCGTCATATTCGGAGACGGGATAGGCCGCGCTCAGATAGATCCCTTTTGCCGTCCCCGTCTGTTCGATCAGCAGGTCGAGATTATCCAGCCCGCCGCAGAACCAGATATTCTTCCCCGCGTCGGATATTTTGCGGTAAAGCCAACCCCATTTATGCTGCTCGCCCTCATTGGGCGCCGGGACCCACTGCATGCATTTGAGGTTTTCGATCCCGAGGATCATATCGAGATGGCACAGTTCGCCGGGTCCGTCGAGATGATAATAATTATACCTCGGCGAATGATCGATCGAACGCTTCAGCACGGGCAGCACAAACTCGCGGAACTGCTCAGGCGAGATCAAAGCGCTGTAATCGCACTGGGTCCCGTCCCAGGGTTCGGGCGCGAAGATCCCGCCCCATGTCGTAAATCCGGGCGCGTCCTTTACATATCCGCCCAGTTCGGCCCTGAGTCCCAGATCCGCGTCCATAAATTCGCGGAGGCAGCGCTTTACCTCACCGGGTGAATCATACAGCGCGTAGGCCATATCGTAAGAGTCGAGAAACGAACACAGGTAGTCAAAACAGAATCGCGGGGGGGCGCTGGCCGCGACGCTGCTGCCGAACCGGTCGGCGAACGCGCGGTACAGCTCGCGCAGGCGGGGCAGGAATACGCTTCCGGGGTCGACGGCCGGACGGATCTTTTCGATCGGCAGAAACCGGTCGGGTTTATACCAGGTCGTATCCGGAGCCACATAAGCCCTCGCCCCGTAAAATTCGACGCCGAAGATCGGGCCGAAATAGAACCAGTATCCGGGATAACCATCCGCTGCGTACCTGCGGGTGCGCATGATGTAGTCGTATTTTTCGGCAACCAGTTCGGGCGGGTCGGACGCCAGTTCATGCAGGTTTTCCGTAATTTTCCCTTCGGGACGCTTCATATCGGGTTCGCATCCGTAAAAGGACAGATTGAACAGCGGGCGATCGAGTTTCCTCTCCCACCACGCGTTGTAAGTGTCTATGATCCGTTCCCAGTCGCTTTTTTCAAAAATCGGCTTCATAAAATCTCTCCCGGATAAATTTCGGAATTTCGGGTTTAAAAATATCTGTCGATGACGGCATTCACTGTATTGACCCACTGTGTTAAATTCTCCGGATTGTTCGAGACCGAACTGATGTCTTTGAGAATAAATTCGCAGGGGGTTCCGTTCCGGCGGCAGGCTTCGAGGACGCGTTTTGTTTCGGCAGCGACAGGAACAGGATCGAAGACCCTTCCCGCGACATAAGCCGGATTCGACTTGTAGGACAGTACATAATCTCCGCCTATTTTCTCCGCGGCTGTATCGACGTCAGCCCAGGGGGTAACCGATATGCGCCGCAGATTCGTGAACCGCCGGAGCATGTCGATCTTATCGTGGAGCGGTTCGCAGCAGCCGTAATAAGCCAGCCCGCATTTGTCAAACAGACGCTGCGTATACTGCAGGTCAAACTCCGCAAACATCTCCGGGGAAACAACCGCAAGCGGCTGTGCCATCGCACGGCACCAGATGTCGCGCGCGGTTATGCGTTCGCTGTCCATGTCTTTTACGGGCAGTTCGTAGGTACAGGCCGGTGTGCAGTGCAGATAATACGGATCGGTATCGTAAATATTCAGCCGGTCGTATTCATCGATGATATGTTCGTTGATCCTGGTGAAGCGCTCCATGATGCGGTGTATAAAATCCGGGTTGTCATAAAGGTCCATCATACAGTTGGTCATACCGCGGAGGACCGACATCGTATCCCAGGAACTGAGGTATAGACTCACCCCTGCTTTCTTTACGGGCATAATCCCTTCGAAAATTTCCGAACAGAATTCCAGGCGGGATTCCGTGGCCTCTCTGTTCAGCGATATTTCGGGCATTCTGACTTTTGCCAGCGCCTCATCGTCTCCGAGCACATCCTCGTATTCATGGGCCATGATATAGCCGCCCTTTTCCGAGGGAATGGTTTTTTCTCTGGAGCCGACACCCGTTCCGCTGTTGTTCACCGCGACAGAACTTCGGTAATAGGGATGAAGCGCATAATCCCCGCAAAACCGGTTCCATTTGTATAATTCGGAGCGCATCTCCCATTCGAGCGAACGGTAAGCCCCGCTTTCGCACTGCAGCCGAAGCTCTTCGCAGTCCGAAAATTCGCCGAACGGAATTTCAAAAACCAGCACGGGAGGCCGGACGACTTTAAGACTGTTGAGTTCACGGTAATTGTGCGTCCTTGCGGCATTTGCGCCGCAAAGGGCGGCAGCCGCATATTTTTCGGCAAGAGCGCGTATTCTTTTCAGATCATCGTTCATACATGATACCTCCGGTTTTTTTAAACAGCATCCCAGTTTATTATAAAGCCTGGCGGACGATAATGCAAGCGGATATTTATTTTTATTTGCCGGCACGGTTGACATTTCCGGCGGTTGTTCCTATAATAAAGCTATCAGCCCGGGGGCCGATGCCCGAAAAAATCAAAACGGAGTAAAAAAATGCATGATTATGATTATCCCTGTGATATGAGCGTGGGCAGGGTGTGCCTGGAACTGAGCCTCAAGCCTTTTAAGAAAACGGACGATGTATATATAAACCGGACCTGCCGCGAACTGTTCGACGGATGGCGCGGGCTCCTGCATTATGCATCGGGCTGCGCGGTCATGCTGTGGGCAAGTGACGGCAGCGAAATTCTCGACTACAGCGGAGATATAAACGACACGTTCGAATGGGGGCGCTATATCGGAATAGGAAATCCGAAAAAAGAACTCCCTCCCTGCGGTATTCCGGACTATCCCGAATACGAATCCCTGCACGCCCGGCCGGTATTTTACACGGAGGACCCCCCGCAGATGCGTTACTCGGACCTGAAGCGGATCATCGCCGCGCTGAAAGAAGCATCGCGGGAGATCTGCGGCTTTGAGGCGGAAGTGGGCGCAACCTTCGACCCCGGTCCCGAGTTCGCCTACTCCGAATTTAAATTCCACCGCCATACCGAGATCGCACGCGGAAATATCATGGGCACGTCCCAATGGATACACTGCGCCTCGCGCCTGAAGGGCGATACACATAAATACGCAGCCTTCCCTTCCGGTATTCCGGAAGGCACCCATTTCGGACATTTTCTCGGAAAACAATATAAAGCACTCGCCGCCGACGTCGGATTTGATTATATATGGCTGTCCAACGGTTTCGGATATTCTTTGCACTCATGGAACTGGACCGGAGAAATTTTTAACGGCGAATCGTTCGATTCTTCCGGGGCGGAATCCGTAAAAAACAGCATCGCGGAATTCTGGCGGGAATTCACCGCCGTCACCGGCGATACGCGCATCGAGACACGGGGGAGCAACCTCTCCTCCGGCATGGATATCGCCGCGCACGGGACTCCGCTCGGGCACATATACGGCTGTCCGGCCCTTCTTGCGCCGCCGAATTCCCCGTGGGCCGCGCTTAACTTCAGATTCGGCCTGGAACTTGCCGGCTATATGTCGCATATAGCCGCTCTGCCGCAAAAGGGATACCTGTTCCGCTATTATACGCATGACCCGTGGTGGCACAACAGCCCCTGGTTTGACCGTTACGGCCGTTCGCCCCATGACATCTACCTCCCGCTCAGCATCACGCGCCTCGACGCGGAGGGCAAAACAACAAAACCCTACGGGGTAAACATACTGTCGGCGGACGATTCCTACGGCAATATGCCCAGGCGGTGTCCGACCGAGGTGATCCCCCATATCCTCGACGCCTTCGGAAGGTATCCCGACGAAGCGGGTCCGGTGACGTGGGTCTATCCCATCGGATATTATCTCGGGGAAAGCAGGCCCGAACGCATATTCATGGACGACTGGCTGATCGAAAACGCGATAGACAACGGGTTTCCCCTCAACACCGTCGTTTCCGATGAAAACTTCCTGAAATCCGACATGAAAAACTATCTTCATACCGTGCTGCTGATTCCGGTCCCGCCCGCGGGATCGGAACTGGAAAAAGCGCTTTTCAACGCTTTGAAACACGGCCTGAAGATCCTGCTTTACGGCAGCACCGCACACGCTTCGCCGGAACTCCGGACCCTTCTCGGGATCGCACACAGCACTCCGGCCGGCGGCAGAATGACGGTCACCACGACGCTCTGCCGCGATATCATTCACGGCGCGAAAATACCCGGTGTCCTGCTGCATGACCCGCTGCTGTCGGGCGGAGGCATCTGCGAAGTCTATAACGGCGACCCGGACGTCACGGCGGACGCCGAAGTCACCGACGGCTGCGACACGCGACTTTATGCTTCCCATAACGGCCGCATCGCCTGGGTAAGGGGAAGCTTTCCGCATGCGAAAACAAAGACTTCCCTGCCGAATCCCCTGCCCGCGGGGGAATACTTCCCCGTTTCGCTGCTGCTCAGGGGCGCCCTCGAATCCTTCGGAATAAAAATACGTTTCATCTCGGAGCATATTCCGGAATATTATCCCATTCTATTGAATTCAAGGGCCCGGAACGCGCTTTTCGTGTCGGGTTTTACACGCGACACCACGATGCGGGCGGTATTGTCCTATCCCGACGGAGCGCCGATTATAAGCGGGTCGGAGTGCTTCCTCGACGAAAACGGCGCGGAATACACGCTTCGCCGCTGGCAGTCGGATGAATGCAGGGTTTTTGCCCGTCAGAAACGGCGCACCGCCGTCTTCTGCGAGATACGGACGGCAGAGCATCCCGCGCTTGCCCACCGCATACTCATACGGGGCCTCGACGACGCGGAGATAACATTCTTCCCCCCGCAGGGAGCCTATATCCGGATGGTTTCGAATAAATCCGGCATCAGCGAGCACGACAACACCGAAAAAACCCGGTCGGACGACGGCAGATCCGTCACGGCGTCCCATATCACCGGATACATTTATATCTCGTGGTCATGAGAACAAACGGAAACGGCGGACGGGATCACGGCGCGTCCGGTAAAAGACAGACGGGGGACAAAGCCGTCGGCAATAAAAAAACGAATATTAAGCTGCGGATACGGGTGTTTCTGATGTGCCCGGTACTACTCTTCTGTCATGCCGGCTGTGTTATGCAGTCAGAGCCGGACGCAGCTGTGAAAACGGAGGATAAAACAGCCGTGTCTGCTTCGGAAACAGTTGTTCGGGACGATACCGGTCCCGGGAATGAGCGCCGGCTTATTTTCGGCGTCTGGAATTTCAACCTTACTCCCGTCGAGGAATTAAAAACGGCCACGGAAGCCGCGCTTTCCGCCGGATTCAACGCGATCCGCATCCATATCCCGTGGTTTCATGCCGAAACGGAACCGGGCGTCTATGATTTTGATTTTTTTAACAGTCAGCTTGATTATCTGATTTTCGAAAAAAACATCATGACCGTCATCACGGCCGACTTCACCCGCAGAACCGGCGCGGACAAAGTCATTTCCGCCGATGAGCTGCAGTATGACAGCAGCGGCGATCCGTGCAGCGGGGGCGCTTTTTTCGACAGGTCCATGATCAGTTTCGCAAGTGCTTCCGCCGTCAGGAAAGCGAATGATTTTTACCGCGCCCTCTGTGAAAACGTCATTTCCCGGTATAAAGACCATATCCTGCTCATCAGCCCGGTGTTTTCCCAATACGCCGAAAGCGAATACTGGTGTGCCGGAAATTACGACTACTCCGAAAACGCGAAAAAAGGTTTTGCCGCGTTTTTAAAAGAAAAATTCACGGATATCGACGCTTTCAATAAGATTGCGCCGGCCTCGTATTCCTCTTTTGACGAGATCGTACCGCCGGATAATTTCGCGGGCAGCACGGGCCTTTTATGGTATCAGTACCGCCACACCGCGCTGAAAGCTTTTATCGACGGTTTATGCGGCACGCAGAGATCCGTGGACCCGGACGTGAAGATCGGCCTGCAGTTCGGAAGCGTGTTCGACGAGGCGTCCGCGCAGAGGGGCACCCTGGCATTCAGCGACTTAATGGAAAAAGCCGACGTGATGTGGGTGGACGACGGTCCGAAATACGACCATAACTGGTCCATGGATTATATCGGTTCCGCACTCAGAACACAGGGAAAGCAGACCGCAAACGAGATCGACGGTTATTATCACATTCAGAACGGGAACTGCACCATAGAGGATTACTTGAATCAGGGCATACAGAGCTTTGAGCACGGCGCCGATTATCTGACGGTGGCAAACTGGTCTGTTGATAAAAATTTTTACGATCACGCGGAAGTGTTCCGGACCATCGGCGAACAGGCAAAACCGGGAGCACATGTCCTTCCCGTCCCGCCCGAAACCCCCGTTCTGGAAGTCAGCCTTTATGATCTGTTTGTCAGGCGCTCCGCCGCGAAACCGATAAAACAATACAATCAGCTGACGGATAACGGGAATGTTTCATGCAGGATCATCCTGACAGACGATCTGACGCGGCGCAGTCCAGGCGAATCGGCATTCGTCTATTCATTTCCCGCCTTGTTTTCCGCCGGGGAACAGGGTGAAGTGTTTTATTACCGGAGTTATGACCGGAAAAACGGCGTTTTCGGCGAAATGCTGTGGTCCGCCGAATACAGCGCGTGGCAGGGAGACGCGGAGTTCTGTCTGGTCGGCAGCGGCATGATGCACCCCGATACTTCGGACAGCGCCGTTGTATTCACCGCACCGCAGGACGGAAAGATCGCTTACACATTTACGGCTGCGGTTGCAGACAGCGTGAACAGCGACGGCGTGAGAATGTCCGTGCTGAAGAACGGCATCGAAATTTATCTGCAGCAGCTTATAAAAGAAGAGATCCTCGAAGCGGAAATTGCGGTCGATGTTCAAAAAGGCGATGAGATCGCCCTGATCTGCAATAAAAATAAAACCAACAGCTTTGATTCCACCCGTGTCACGGTCGATATAAGTTATAAATAAGTCCGATTTTAAAGAAAGGCGGGCAGCAATGGATATATTAAAGGTCGCCGCGGCGCAGATCTGCGTGACAGACGACATCCGGGCAAACGAAGAGAGGATCCTCCGCGCCGTCGATTATGCCGTTTCCCGCAAAGCCGGCATCCTGCTGACCCCCGAAGGATCACTGAGCGGCTATCGGAGCCTTTTCGACCGGAACACGGTAAAAGAAGCCCTTGACCGGATAACACGCCGCGCGAGGGAAGGCGGTCTCGGCCTGGCTCTTGGGACCTGCTTCTATGAAGAGGACGGGCGATGCTATAATCAGCTGAGATTTTATGACAGATCCGGCTGCTTCCTGGGTTTTCACAGCAAAACGCTGACCTGCGGCAGCCTGAAAAAGCCGTACATAGGTGAAATAAACGATTATGCCGTGAAGCCTCCCGAAGTATTTAACTTTGAGGGAATAACCGTCGGGGGGCTGATCTGCAACGATATGTGGGGCAATCCGGAATGCACGCCTCAGCCGGATCCGCATCTTTCGCAGCTTCTTTCCGATATGGGGGCAAAAATCATTTTTCACGCGGTAAACGGGGGCAGGGACGAAAGCGACTATTCCCAGGTGGTCACGCGTAATTTTCATGAATCGAACCTGAGAATGAGGGCCAGGGCCGGAAACGTATGGATCATAACGGCGGACAACGCCTATCCCCCCGACAAACCGAATTCCTGTTCGGGCGGTGTGATCGCCCCGGACGGCAGCCCGGTGTATCAGGCGCCCCGCACGGGTGAACATTTTTTCACCTGCGGCATCGATATCGAACATCGGAAGGTTTTAAGTATTCACGAACACCCCGAAAATACAAACGAAAATTGAGGAGAGTGCAAAAATGGAACATCCTTTCGGCAAAGAAAGCGATATCATCATCGAAAACGAACAGCTGCGTCTCGTTGTCGGCGCAGACTGTGTGACCAAAAGCCTGCTGCATAAGCCGACGGGCGAGGAGTGCCTGGCCGCGGGGGAAGAGATCGCCTTGTTTTCGGTCACGCAGGAAAGGCCGTTCAACAACGAGGTAAAACTCGCCCATCCGAACAAACGGACTGTCTTTCAGGCAAACCGCATACGGCGCGAGGGCGAAAAGCTGATCATCGGCTTTGAGATCACCCCCTTCGAAGCGGTGGTCGAGATCAAAGAAAGACCTTTGTATATCGGCTTCACGCTTGCCGGTTTTATCGTCCATCCGGGCGATTACCCCGGTCTCCGGATGTCCCCGCCCCCCGTGGCGGAGATGCGCCTGCTGCAGCTGCCCGTCCGCAACAGGGAGAACTTCGGCGAATGGCTCAACGTCAGCTGGGATGACAAGGCCGCGGTCAATGTATCGGCAACCTCCCCCTATGCCCGGATCGATTCGGAACGGCGCAAAGGATACCGCGTCATGGCTGCCGATGCCGTCCGGGACATCAAACTCAAGGGCACGGGAGCGGCACTGATCGTAAGCTCCGCGGACGGCCTGCTTGACGCGCTGGCTTCGGTCGAGGAGGATCATGACCTGCCGCGCGGGGTCAAAAGCCGCCGAAGCGATCTCATCAACGCCTCGGCTTACTGGTCGGCCGATCTCAATCCCGGGAATGCGGACGAACATATCCGATACGCCAAAGCAGGCGGATTCCGCTGCATGCTGCTCTATTACACTTCGGTCTTCAAAGAGACGGGAGGGTACGGACTCAACGGCAACTACGATTACAGGGACGATTATCCGAACGGCAGGGATGACCTGAAAAAGATGGTCGACAAAATCAAAGCCGCCGGCATCACCCCGGGCCTTCACTTCCTGCATTCGCATATCGGTCTCCTGAGCAGATATGTCACTCCCGCGGCCGACCACCGGCTGAATATCAGGAGACAATTCACTCTGGCAAGGGACCTGGCCGAGGACGATACGACCGTATACACGGAACAGAATCCGGAGAACACGGTCACGGCGGACTTCTGCCGCGTGCTGAAATTCGGCGGCGAGCTGATCACCTACGAGAGTTACACAACCGAAGTGCCTTATTGCTTTACCGGCTGCAGGCGGGGCGAATACGCGACGGCAGCCGAAAACCACCCGAAAGGTCTGATCGGCGGAATTCTCGATATCAGCGAATTCGGAGGAACCAGCGTATACCTCGACCAGAACACAAACCTTCAGGACGAGATCGCGGACAAAATCGCCGGCGCGTTCAATACGGGATTCAGGTTCGTCTATTTCGACGGCAGCGAAGGAACAAACGCCCCGTATGAATTCCATGTGCCCAACGCCCAGTACCGCGTATACAAAAAGCTGGAACCCGCGCCGCTGTTTACCGAAGGCGCGGCGAAAGCCCATTTCAGCTGGCATTTCCTCAGCGGCGGCAACGCCTTCGACGTTTTCCCGCCGGAGGTGTTCAAGGAAAAGATCCGCGAGTTTCCGGCAGAGGAGGCTCCGCGCATGCGCCGGGACTTTACGAGACTCAACTTCGGCTGGTGGGGTTTCTGGGCGCCGGGAACACAGCCCGACATGTTCGAATACGGGACAAGCCGTGCTGCCGCATGGGACTGTCCGGTCACCATTATGGAAAACATCGCGGCTTTCAAAGCCCATCCGCGCATCGGCGACATTCTGGAAGTCATGAGGCGCTGGGAAGACGTCAGGGCTGCAAAATGGCTTACGGAAAAACAGAAAGCAGAACTGCAGAACCTCGGACAGGAACACATCCTTCTCATAAACGAAGAGAAAGAATACGAACTCGTTCCATACGACCGGATCGAAGGCGCCGCCGGAGGGAGCGCGGACATTCTCGCCTTCATTTTCGAGAGAAAAAACGAACGCTGTGTGGTTTACTGGCACACGTCGGGGGAAGGGATCCTTCGGCTGCCGCTTGACGCCAAAGATGTGACGCTGCAAAAGGAACCCGGCGGCACGCCGATGCCCTTTACAGCCGAAGGGGATCTCCTTTCCCTGCCTGCCGGCGACCGCTGCTATCTGAAGAGCGGCCTGCCGAAGGAAGCGCTCATCAAAGCTTTCCAAAACGCAAAACTGCAGTAAAACCGAAGCCCTCCGTTTACATATAAAAAATTTACACGCATTTTAATCAGTTCCCTTGTTTCATCCGCATAAAAAATACAACAAGAGCCGGAGCAGGACGAACGGCCCGAAAGGAAACTATTTTGGACTATAAACAACTGCTGAGGGGTTTTCTCGACGCCGACGGAAAACTGCGTCAGTTCCCCTCAAAGATGAAGGCAAAGGTACCCGCTATGTTCTACATCGCGGAACAATTCGAAAAAGGCAGACAGTATAACGAAAAAGAAGTGAACGACATCATCAACGGAATGTGCGCGTTCAGGGATCCGGCCACCATCCGCCGCGATATGGCCGACAGCAGATTCTTTCTCCGGACAACCGACGGAAGGATCTATCAGCTGGCGGATGAACTTCCGAAATACCCCGAACTCGGATTCGAATAACCATAAAACAGCACAGCCGGCGGAATCGTGCGATTCTTCCGGCTGTGCTGTTTTTTATCCGATAAATGACGGGCGTTACAAAGACACGATTTCCGGTGTTTCAAAAGCTTTGCGGTTCTCTCTGTTATACCCCGCTCATGCTGCACTTATTGACATACCTTTCACGATACTCCGCCAATGGTCCGCACGGATATTTCGCACATCCGGAACAGGAAGAAAGCTTCTTTTCTTTGGCGCATTTCATCCACGGGCAGCCTTCGCACAGATAAAAGAGTTCATCCGACCGTCCGCCGAGACAGCGAAATTTTTCAAGCGGGATATCAAAACCGAATTCGTCCCTGTAAAATCGCTGTGATCTCCGCCGCAGTGCGTCGTCGTTCCCGACAGTAGCGAGATATATAAGGCAGCTCGAACAGTCCTGACCGCAGAAGCAAATCATCGGCGCGGTCATACGGATCCCTCCCTGTAAACAAAATGCCGGACGCCCCCGCCGGGCTGATCGAGCAAGGCGACGGCGTCAGCCGGATAAACGGCAATGTTTTTCACCTCACCGAGCGGTATCCAGTGAAGTTCAAGGACAGACCCGCGCCCTTCGATCAGCTCGCTTCCCGTAAATTTTCCTTCAAAGGGGATATCCCCGCCGGTGATCGTTATTTCGTAATAAAGGCAGATCTGGTGACAGGGCTTCTCTCCCCACGGAAAGAAGATCTCGGCAACCCATTTAAGCTCGCCGACCGATATATACGCTCCCGTTTCTTCTTTGAATTCCCGGATAAGCGTCTCTTCGTTTGTCTCTCCGAAAGCGACATGCCCTCCGGGAAAAGCAAAGCCTTCGTCATCCGACGTCTTCTGCAGCAGCACTTTCCCGTTTTGTATGCATATCCCCGCAGCGCGGTAACTGAATATGAAATCATCCGTTTTAAATAATATGTCTGTCATAAAATCCCCCGTCCCGGTCCGTCCGCGGACAACCGTTTATTTGACTTCCGCAAACGCCATTCTGCAAAGCGACCGGTTAAACGTCGTGCGTTTGATCCGGCCGGCGATTGTCCGTTGTCTGCAATACGGCGCCCGGACAAAGGGCATATTCCGATTCATATCAGCCCTTGCCGGCAGTCCCGGGATAAATTTCATAATATCCGGTTCTTCGCTTACACGGTAAAGTTTCACTTGCGATCTCCTCATTGCAAATTTCGTTTCCGGAAAACAAGCGGTTATCTGATTTATAAATTTATTCCGTTTTCTGCGGCATATTCCGGCAATCCGGTTTCAATCAGATCCAGCATAAATTCGATTTTCTTATGCAGGATATCAAGCGTTCTGTAAAACAACGGTCCGTCGCTTTGATGCCGGTAGTCGTTCCACGGATTATACTGCAGGCATTCCTCATCTTCACGGGCGCAGGAAAGTTCGTCCTTTGCAATAAACAGCATTTCTTCATACAGCTTTTTCTTTTTTTCATACTCGTCCGGAAGACATTCCGCCATATCATCCCGATCACGAAAAAAATACGCGGCATTGCGGCAGGTGCGGATGGTCAGGCACAGATGTTTCAAGGTTGTCCGCTCGATCAAAAACAGCGTGCTGCGGTTATCTCCCAGAACGGAACGCGCAGCTGTTATTCCGCATAATGCTTTTTCCGACAGAAAAAGGCTTTTATCCCAGTCACGCAGCATTGCGGGTTCATACGGCCATTGCTCAACAAAAAGCGGCAGCGAGGGCCTGTGAGATTCGGTATAGCTGTCCGCCGTAAAATCAATCGAATAAAATTCATCCGCGAGACGCCTTCCGGGGTATAGGATCAGCGGTTGGCACGGACCGGCATAACCCGGTCCGGCAATATACGAAGGGATCAGGGGAAAATATCCCAGTGCGTCCGAAAAATCCAGCCATGCCTGCCTTATATGCGAGGCTGCCGTCTCATTGTTGACCGCAAGCATCCGCGCAAGCTGCCGCAGAATTTTTTCGCGCATGGGATTCGGTTCCAGCCACATAAAATACGCAAGAAGCTGAGTCAGTGTGTGAGGGCGGGATTCAAAGGCGCCCATATTGCATACGCCGTCCGCACCGCTCCATGCGACCGCGCTGTACCGTTCCGCATGTCTGTCCATACAGGGAAGATATAAAGCGTGCATCATCTCTATCGAATTCTTCGGCTCGTTTTTCAGGTATACCGGCACACCTGCGCTGCGGCAGTATGATATCTGCGCGAGCGCTTTTTCCGTCAGGTATGTCCTGTCTATGCTGTAATCCCAGAGATTCTTTGAATATCCTCCCTTTTCGATCACGACATCCTTTTCGGTTTCGGTAAGCAGACCGGCGCCTATGCTTCCCGCCATCATGCCGATAAAACTTTTCTGATCAGTTTCTTTCGACCATGCCCATGACGCGCTGTATGGCCAAAACAATATCCTGCCGCCGGGATTCACCTTACGTATGGCATCCGAAAGCAAACGGACCAGATTTGACACTACTTTTTCCGCGCCAAGCGACTCACACATCCGGCAGCTCGTATGTCCGCGCTCATAATTCAACGGACGCATAAAGCAATGATGGAAATGTTCTCCGCCTACCAGAACGATCAGTTTATCCGCGCCTGTTTTCAAAAAATAATTGCCGACCGCTTCGGAGATAAATTGTTTTGCTATGGGATGTTCCGTGCACAGGGTATGATAGGCTGTCTCCGGCTGACCGGATGCGTTATGGTCATAACATGCCTTGCGGGCGCCCATGATTCCCGGATACCGTGTGAATACCGGATGTGTTTCGGGATAGGATTTCC
>CAZVPD010000016.1:29443-38632 GCA_964628455.1 uncultured Lachnospiraceae bacterium | reverse complement strand
GCGGCGATCAAATCATCGAACGAAGGCGTAACGGTAAAATTTTAAATATTTAAAAAGAGCCGCGTCTGCGGTTCTTTTTATTTTAAATCCGGTATATAAACTCTTTTTACCCGCTGCGTATATAAATGGATGCTGCCTGACTGTATCTCGGTTTCATCTTTTCCGCTTTTCGATTCTTGCCATAACTGATCTATTATATAATTTATCCGGTTTATTAACCAAAATTATACATAATGTTTAAAATAAATAAACAATTAACGCAATGATACGGTATATAATACTAGCAAAACAGTATACTATAATTTTTGCACATTCATGGAATACGGCAGAAAACCGATTATGGAGAAAATCATGTTTAAAATAAAACTGCTCTGTGCCGTATTGTTCCTGATCGGAATTATGATGATTTCCTGTGATAATTCCGATATGTATGAAAATAAAACCGGTGTGTCTGATAATACGGTTATCGCTCAGCTGCAGTCGGTCACTCCGGTACTTACAGAATATGAAAATGCTTATACGGTGAAAAAAATCTGCGAAATTTACCATCATGACTTTCTTGACGCCATTGGAGCCGATTATGATTTTGCTTTTCCGTATAGATGCCTTGCAGTATGGAACGGTGAAATATACGTCGCGTTTGAGGACACGGACTGCTGCCGCGTTCTGGTGACAGACAGTAACGGCGCTGCAGCAGGCGAGTTACGGCTGTCGTGGGAAGATGAGATCAGCTTCTTCAGCGGTTTTACGATGGACGGCGGAGGACGGTTCTACGTCAACGCGGGAACTGCCGTTTATATTTTCAATCATGACGGAACACCCGAGACAAAGCTTGAATACAATGGTATCAAATCAGCTAACGCCATAAAATACTCCACCGGCAATATAGCGGTTGATACAGAAGGCAACATCTGTCTGTACAGCGAATTCGGACTGATCTCACTCGACGCGGAGGGAAACCTGCTTTTCAGCCGCGAAATGGATATCGGCGATGTTATGTTTGACAAAGAAGACATTCTTATCGCAAAATATACTACCGGATACAGCAATCCGCCCATTTTTTTACGTCCGGACAGCTCCGGTACCCCTTTAAAAGTTCCAGCTCCGGTTCCCCCGGATTGCGTAACGATTGAAAACGGCAGTTACCGGCTCTTTTTATGCGGTAAAAATCCTTATTTCGCCAATGAGACAGGATTATATGCTTCCGACAGCGCAAACGGACCGTTATGCGGCTGGCAGGACAGCGCTATGATGTTCAATGAATTCCGCGAATTTATTGTCATCTCACGCGAACGTATAGTCTGCCTCGTACCGAATCGACTCAGCGACGGTGCTTACGATGTCTTTCTGCTTTCCGCGCCGGAAGAGGGGAAAAAGATCGCGCGTTATGAGATCACTGTCGCCCTAACCGCAAATAATTACAAACTCGAGCTTGCGGCTTCATATTTCAACCGCCTGAACGATAAATACAGGATCGTCATATCCGATTATTCTGAATACAACACTTTAAACGACAGCATGGCGGGACGCGACCGTCTCGACCGCGACTTAACGACCGGCGCTGTCCCTGATATAATGGCCATCGACCCGAAAATGGATTGGCGCAGGTATGTAAGCAAAGGAATGTTCATCGATCTGTATCAGCTGATGGATTCCGATGAAGACTTTAACCGTTCCTCAATACTCGGTATGCTGCTGAACCTGTGCGAATACAGGGAAGGTCTGTATTACCTGCCCGACAGTTTTATCATAAACACGCTGATCACGCACGGTTCGTCAGGCAAAACCTCATTTACACTTTCCGATGCCGTCACCGCGCTGAACGAACTGGACGGGGACGAAAGGCTGTTTGCCAAGTCATTTACAAATCCCTATCAACATTCTAACGGTATTATCATGCCAGACGAGTCGTTTCTGTGGCCGGCAGCCTGCTCTTTTATCGATTTCGATTCTGCGAGCTGCGATCTTGACAACATTGAATTCGTCGAATACCTTGTCTTTATGAAGGCGCTTTATGACGCGGACGCTGCGTTGATCAAATCCGGCAAATACGACGACGAATGGCAGGAAAATCTGTCCGCAAAGGCATTGTCCGGCGAGATAATCTATAATCCGTATAGTATAGGATGCGATTATCCGGGCGCCAATGTTTTAGCGTATCTTGCATACTGCTATGACAACAGCTATAACATTACAGGCTATCCGTCCGACGGAAAAAACGGATCTTTGATAGAACTTGGCAATATGTTCGCTGTTTCAAAAAACGCGAATTCGGTTGAAGGAGCGTGGTCGTTCCTCAAATATTATTTCGGCGACGAGTATCTGAATATGGAAATACAGTCCGGCAACGGTATTTTTTATAACTATTATCCGTTTCCTGCCACTGTTTCGGCTTTCAACGCTGAGCTTGAGCAGAGCCTGAATTCGGTATATACCGTGAATGAAATTTTTGAGGGTATGGATCCTGTATCCGCGCATATAGCTTATGACGAATATCCCGACGATGTTACTGAGTATAAGAACGTATACACCATATCCGACGAAGCTGTCGAAACACTCACGGATTTCGTCAGTTCAGCCGAGGTGATACCGCTCAAAAACAGTTTCATCATCAATATACTCAAGGAGGAACTAATATCCTGCTTCACCGGTTCGACCAGCGCGCAAACTGCCGCCGAACGTATGCAGAACCGCGTTTCGATCTATCTGAGCGAACAGAGCTGAAAAAAGCCGCAGATAAAAAAATACACGGGCAGCATCTCCGTCATGGAAATGCTGCCCGGACTTTATTGCATATAAACTCTTTTTACCCGCTGCGTTAAAATCGTCGTTACCTCGTAATTGATGGTGCCGCCGGCTTCGGCAAGCAGGTCGGCGGTATGTACGCTGTCGAATATGACTGCCTGCATACCCGGATAAACACCTTCGATGCCGGTGATATCAACCGTACACTGGTCCATGCAGATATGTCCGGCTACGGGCGCCCGGCGGTCGTTGATATATACGCCGCCGCGCAGGCCGTTTCTGCCTTCGTAGGCGCGGACAAAGCCGTCGGCGTAGCCGATTGTCAGCGTAGCCAGTCGCCTCGGGCTGTCTGCCGTATAGGCTGCGCCGTAGCCTGCGCTTTCGCCGGCGCGCATTTCGTGTATATGGGAGACGGTCGTGCTCAGCGTCATGACGGGGACGCATCCCCCCGTTCCGGTTTCGGATGACGGACGCAGGCCGTATAATAGAATTCCGGCGCGCACCGCGTCGAGTTTCATTTCGGGATAATGGATGATGCCGGCGCTGTTTATAAAGTGCTTCGTCTCAAAGTCAATACCAAACCGGGCAAGCGCGCCGGCAGTCTCGGTGAAGCGGCGGTACTGCGTCTGCGTCATCGGCGACGCGGGCATATCCGCGCAGGCCGGATGCGTATATATCCCCCTGAAAACAAGATGCGGCAGACGGGCTGCCTCTGCCATCGAGGTGATATATTCATCGCCGGTCTGACTGTCCGGAACCCGGAAGCCCAGCCGGTTCATACCCGTGTCGATTTTCATATGGCAGTTTAAAAATTCGCCGGCGCCCAGGCAGCAGGAAAGATCCTGCGCGTAGCCGGGTGAAAATACGGTCTGCGTAATGCCGTATTGTACAAGCAGGGGTGCGTCGCCGGGCGGGGTATAGCCGAGGATGAGTATATCGCCGTCCATTCCGTTCTGCCGCAGTTCCACGGCTTCCCCGAGATTTGCGGTACCGAAAAAATCCGCGCCGCAGGACCGCAGCGCCTGCGAACAGCGGACGGCGCCGTGGCCGTATGCATCGGCTTTTACGACGCACATCACGCGGCTGCCCGATACTGCCGTTTTGATCTTCTGATAATTTTCACAAAGCCGGCCGAGGTTTACCTCGGCGCGGGTCAGCGGAGTTATGTCCGTATTTTTTATATCTCTCATGTCTTTCCCGTTTCATTTCTCCTTCGCCTGTTTTTCTGCGCTTTATTATACCGCACAACGGAGTTGACAAGAACGTAAACGACGGCGGAGAGAATAATCGCCGAGACCGCATAGCGAAACGGTTCTGTTGCGGCAAGTTCCCGAAGCAGAGAAAGAATATAGAGAAATTCGCTGCGGGCAATGCTGTTTTTTGTGATCAGGTTGATGCGCCCAATCACCTCGCCGTTATAAATGACGGTCAGCAATCCTGCAACCTGTCCTTCACTGACCGGAGCAACGAGTTCCGTTTCGGTCAGCGACCAGCTGAGGGAAACCTCTTCTTTAATATCGATGTCTGCCGGCAGATAAAGGTCGATCCCCTGTTCGGGCATGAGGGTCACATAATCCATGTCGGCGGAAAGTCTGACCGGGATTTCGCATACGACTTCGGCCGGCGACAGCACGGTTTTATACGCGTAGTTTTTATAAGCCCACTGAAGAAGACCGGCGGCCTCGATATACGAATAAATAAATTTTTCGTCCTTTTCGGCCCCCATGACGATACAGAGATATTCCGCATTCTTATACAGGGAGGTCGCGGTCACGCAATAACCTGCCGCCTCGGTATTGCCCGCGTTCATTCCGGTGACATACCTCGAACGGTATATATATTCCGTGTTGGTCGCTATAAAGTAATTTTTGCTGAATATTTTGCGCTCCCTGGATTTATTTGTTTTACGCAGCGTATAATATTCAAGCTTGGCGATATCTTTAAAAATGCTGTGTTTATTGACGTAAAGTGCGATTTTGGCGGTATCGGCTATCGTGGTCAGCATTTCCGGATCATCCAGCCCGTATGAATTGGTATAATAAGTATCGAGCGCGCCGATTTCCTTTGCTTTCTCGTTCATCAGCAGGACAAATTCATCCATACTTCCGGCAGCTGTGATCGCAAGCACGGCGGCGGCGTCATTGGCTCCGCCTACGATCATCGCATGGAGGAGTTCCTCAACGGTCAGTTCCTCTTCCCGCTGCAGATTGATATTGAATCCCGAAACACCCCTCAGCATTTCGCGCTTGACGGTTACCGTGCGGTCAAGGTCCTCGCGCAGGAGATCAATGATGACCGCAGCGGTCATCAGCTTCACGGTCGGCCCGGGATATATTCTTATATCGGGATTTTTCGTAAAAAGCAGCTTGTCCGCGGTTATATTATACAGATAAGCGCAGGCGGCGTTTGTCACTACAGGTGTCTCCACGGCATATAAATCCGTGCCGAAGAGTGACAGGGTCAAAGCCGCTGTCACCAGCAGCATCATCAGTTTTTTCATGCTTTGCTTTTAAGCCCGCACCTGCCTTTTTCATTTATTTTTCTTAATTTCTCAGGCTTTGTATGGGGGCCGGCACACGGCCTCCGCGTTTTACAAAAACGGCCGGCGACGCCGTATTGATTTTCATAACGGGCGCATATCCGAGCAGCCCTCCGAAAGACACCGTATCTCCCGCTTTTTTGCCGTAAGCCGGAATCAGTCGCACGGCCGTGGTTTTATTGTTGACGACTCCGATCGAGATCTCATCCGCGATGATCCCGCAGATGACTGCCTCGGGCGTATCGCCCGGTATCGCGATCATATCGAGTCCGACCGAACAGACAGCGGTCATCGCTTCGAGTTTTTCCAGGGTCAGCGCGCCCGACGCAACGGCGTCAATCATCCCCTTGTCTTCGGAGACCGGTATAAACGCGCCGGAAAGCCCGCCCACATGGGAAGAGGCCATCGTACCGCCTTTTTTGACCGCGTCGTTCAGGAGGGCAAGGGCGGCGGTGGTTCCGCAGGCACCGCACGTTTCGAGACCCATGTTCTCTAAAATAACCGCCACCGAATCACCGGCAGCGGGAGTGGGGGCAAGGGACAGGTCGACAATCCCGAAAGGAACGCCCAGACGGGTTGAAGCCTCGTGTGCGACAAGCTGGCCCATCCGGGTTATTTTAAAAGCTGTTTTTTTAATGATCTCCGCGATTTCACCCAGCGAGCAGTTTCCCGCTTTTTTCACCGCGCTGGCGACGACACCCGGACCGGAAACGCCCACATTGATGACGGTTTCCGGTTCGCCTATACCGTGAAACGCCCCTGCCATGAAAGGATTGTCTTCGGGCACGTTGGCAAACACGACGAATTTCGCGCAGCCTACAGAATTCTCCCCGCGTGTCAGATAAGCGGTTTCCCTGATTATTTCGCCCATGAGCGCGATGGCATCCATGTTGATGCCGGCCTTGGTCGAAGCGACGTTGACCGATGAGCAGACTTTGCCGGTCGAAGAAAGCGCCTCGGGAATCGCGGCAATCAGGTTGGACGCCCCTTTTGTAAATCCCTTCTGAACAGGAGCGCCGAATCCCCCGATAAAGTTGATGCCCAGCGTGTCGGCCGCTCTGTCGAGTGCTTTCGCGGCGCGAATAAATCCTCCGGACGAAAGCGTTCCTCCGGCCAGTGAAAGGGGGGTTACCGAAACGCGGCGGTTTACGATCGGTATTCCGTACATTTTTTCTATTTCGACGCAGCATGGAACCAGCTTTTCCGCTGTCCGTGTGATTTTATCGTAAATCCTGTCGCAGAATCGTGCCTCGTCTTCAGACGCGCAGTCAAAAAGAGAAATGCCCATGGTCACCGTGCGTATGTCGAGGTTTTCCTCGCGTATCATATTGATCGTTTCAAGAATATCGTTTGTATTGAGCATAAGTCTCCTTAAAATCGTCTTTATATGCGTTCCTGTGCCGTTTTTTGTCAGATGCGGTGCATGGAATTAAATAAATCCTCATGCATCGTATGGATCTCAAGGCCTTTTTTACGGCCTGTTTCATTCATAATATCAACAAAATCGGTAAACGGAACGGTCATGGCATCAATATCGACCAGCATGATCATGGCGAAGTATTCGCGCAGAACGCTCTGCGAAATATCGATGATGTTGACTCCGTATTCCGAGCAGGCACAGCTGACCGATGCTATGATCCCGATATTGTCTTTTCCCGTAACGGTAATGACTGCTTTCATGGCGTTTATTTCTCCCGATGATAAATTTATGTTTTCATGCTCAAAAAAGCCGCAAGCCGGTCTATCAGCATATAATTGTCCAGACCGGTGCTTTTTATTTTCCAGTCGGTATCGGCGCATAACACAAGCAAAGCATCCAGTTCCTCCGTGCTGCGCCTGCGCATATTCTTCTGATAAAGGCTTATTTTATATTCATTCTGCTTCGTTTTAAGGGCTATGTCCCTGACCGTAAGTCCCTCTTCGGAAAGCACGCGCGTCAGTTTAAGCCCGTTCAGCGCTCCTGAAATTTCCGACAGAATCAATTCGGGTTTTTCTTTTTTTGCCTTCAGTTCCTCCAGCGCGCGAAACATTTTTTTCGTGTCTCCCGTGAGGACCGCGTTTGACAGTGCGAAATCCTCGTCTCCGGCAGCCGCGCAGGTAACAAGCCTGATGTCGGCATCGGTCAGTTTATTGCGCCCGGCCGCATGAAGATAGGCGCACAGTTTCGCCGTTTCTCCGGACAGTGAATACATAGCGGGTCCGCATCTTTGTATCAGGGCGCTGCACTGTTCGGGTCCGGCAGTAATGTTCTCGGCCTGGAAATGCTTATTCAGCCATGCCGCAAGCTTTGCGGGCACCTCGTAAACAAATTCGACGACGGTCAATATTTCCGAAAATCTGTCAAACAGTTTTGTCCGGCGTCTTTCGGTACCCGCATCGAACGCTCCTTCGGCGGCATAGATGATAAAAATATTTCCGTCATCTCCTGTTGTTTTCGAAATCAGCGCCGCAAGTTCCGTGAATGCGCTTTCGCCCGGGGATGCGAAGTCAAAATCGTGCAGTTCCGCCAGTTTCTTTTTACAGAAAAAAGGAGGAACAGACAGAAAATCAGCGATTCTGCCGAATGAAAAATCGCCGTCGGAACCGCAAAAACGCACGATGTTAAATGCAGCCGTGCTTTCGTCCTCGGTAATGCTTTTACGGGTTTCCTCAAGGCAGAAACGCTTCATATATTCTTCTTCTCCGCAGAAAAGAAAAGTTCCGGTCAACCCGGTCTTCAGCTGCCTGCGGTAATCGGCGGCGTTCACTGCAGTCCGGTCTTCCCGCCGCAGGCGGTCTGAGAATTTTTCAACTCCCTGACTTCCATCAGCAGGCTGTTGAATTCCGTTTTGACGCCGTGCATCTCGATGATATAGTCGAGTTCGAGGGCTCCGCCGTTGTAGGTAAGGGTGTTGTCGATCCTGCGGGTCAGCACGCTGAGTTCAAAAGGCGGCAGTATGCCGGTATCGTACATGCATCTCTGCCGCCGGCTTGCCGAGTTGAAGACCAGCGAGGATGAATAGGTTCCCGTGCGAATCATGGTGATCAGACCCGGTGTGATTTTATCGAAAAGCAGCGTTGTGGTGGAGCCCGCCATGCCGCACAGTTCGCTCTCTTCATAGGAAACTTCAATCCGGCTGCCGTCATCGGAAAGAGTCCCGTCGGTCGTGAATTCAATGCGTTCCGGTTCCCCTCCGGCCGCAGCCGTCAGTTGATTCAGCATTTCATAAACGGAAAACCCGGCGCTGTCTTCATCATCAAACACATCCGCCAGTTCCTGTATTTCTCCCGCGGAAGCCGGCATGAGCAGATCGGCCATATTCGATATGATGCTTATTTTTACAGGCTTCTTTTTTTTCTTATGCGCTCCCATAGGCCAGCAACGCTCCGTTCTTTCAGGATAACTTTTTCCGTAATTCAAATCATGCATATGCATACAGTTTATCATAATGCCGGTGCAAAGTCAATCAAAGAGATCCATAAAATAGTTTCACAGATGAAAAATTAATATAAACAAAAATATGCATTCGTGAAAAGCGGCCGGGACTCATTTATATTTTAATATCCGGATGTCCTAAATATAATGAAACTATTGCAATATTTCGAAAAATATGATACCATTATGAATCATAAAAGCGGTAAAACAGTCCGGCAGCCGCCTTTTTTCGCCCGTAAAAAGGAGTAAATAATCGTTATAATGAAAAACACAAAGGAAAAAATCATAGAACTCAGAAACATCCGAATGGATTTTGACGGAGAAACGGTTCTGGACGGCATCAATCTGGATATTCACGACAATGAATTCGTAACTCTTCTCGGTCCTTCGGGCTGCGGCAAGACGACCACCCTCCGCATAATCGGAGGATTTGTCATCCCCGTTTCCGGAGACCTGCTTTTTGAAGGGAAGCGAATCAACGATCTCCCCC
>CAZVPD010000016.1:0-29433 GCA_964628455.1 uncultured Lachnospiraceae bacterium | reverse complement strand
CACGGTTTTTCAGAAATACGCGCTGTTTCCCCATCTGAACGTTTATGAAAATGTGGCATTCGGTCTTCGCATCAGGAAGGTTCCGGAAAAAGAGATCCTTTTGCGGGTCGGCGAAATGCTGGATCTGGTAGACCTTGAGGGTTATGAAAAGCGAAGCGTCAATCACCTTTCGGGCGGACAGCAGCAGCGCGTCGCGATTGCCCGCGCGCTCGTAAACAATCCGAAAGTTTTGCTTCTGGATGAACCGCTCGGTGCGCTTGATTTAAAACTGCGCAAGGATATGCAGATCGAACTGAAAAAAATACAGCAGCGGATGTCCATCACCTTCGTTTATGTCACGCATGACCAGGAAGAAGCCCTGACTATGAGCGACACCGTCGTAGTCATGTCCAACGGCGTCATACAGCAGATAGGAACTCCCCAGGACATTTATAACGAACCGTCCAATGCGTTTGTGGCGGACTTCATCGGCGAAAGCAATATTGTTTCCGGTGTCATGCGGCGAGATTACCTGGTGGAATTCTGCGGCCATGCCTTCGAGTGCCTTGACACGGGCTTCGGCGAAACGGAGGAGGTGGATGCGGTCATACGTCCGGAGGATATCGAACTGACCGACGCGCCCGATGAAAACATCAGGGGCATCAGAGGCATCGTGGAAACCGTTACTTTCAAGGGCGTTCATTATGAGATCATCGTCAATACAATCGATGACATCTGGATCATACACTCGACCAAAGCGAGAAACGTGGGCGATGTGGTCGGCATGACGCTGGCGCCCGGCGACATACATATCATGAAAAAAAGCAAAAGACCGAAAGTGACCCGTTATACGCTGAATGCGGAGGTTCAGACCGATGAAGCAAACGAGTAAAGCGGCTTATCCCTATATACTCTGGATGTCGGTCTTTATCATCGTGCCTCTTTTGCTGATCGGTGTTTTCGCTTTTACGACGACCGTCACGGCAGATGCCGGCGGGAATGTCCTGGATGCAGACACCCTCACGTATATCGACGCCCTGAATATCGACCGCGGGACGGGAGAAATCCCCGAAGGCGAAGAAACAGGGGAGGAATATGAAGGAGAGGCGCCCGATCTGTCCGCTGTGCTTTTCCCCATCGCCGAAAAAACCGTCTTCACACTGGAAAACATCTTTGCCGTTTCCGATTATCTGCCTGTTTTGTTTCTTTCGATATGGCTGGCTCTGATCGCAACCGCCTTATGCCTCGTCATCGCATATCCGCTTTCCTATTTTATTTCCCGTATGAATTTCAAGCGCCAGCATATCATGCTTATGCTCGTCATGCTTCCCATGTGGATGAATTTCCTGCTGCGCACCTACGCGTGGATGACCCTGCTCGAACGGAACGGATGGATCAACAGGCTGCTGTCGATTGCGGGACTCGGTCCTTTTGAAATGATCAACACGCAGGGCGCCGTGGTCCTGGGCATGGTCTACAACTACCTTCCGTTTATGATCCTCCCCCTATATTCCATCATGACAAAAATAGACGAACGTTCGATCGAAGCCGCGCAGGACCTCGGTGCTGATTCCTTCCGGGTTTTCGGGAGAGTCATTCTCCCGCTGAGCATGCCCGGAGTAGCCAGCGGCATCACCATGGTGTTTGTGCCGGCAGTCAGCACTTTTATCATCTCAAGGATGCTGGGGGGCGGTACCAACATGCTCATCGGCGACCTTATCGACCTTCAGTTTCTCGGAAACGCATACAATCCCAACCTCGGAGCGGCCATGTCGCTTGTTCTGATGATATTCATCCTCCTGTGCATGTCCATTACGAATCAGCTTGACAATGAGGATATGGAGAGCGTGCTGCTATGAAAAAAACAACATCGAATATATATATAGCGCTGGTTTTTCTGTTTCTGTACGCGCCCATCGCGGTTCTGATCGCCAATTCATTCAATGCCTCGAAGAGCCGAACCGTCTGGACCGGATTCACGCTGGACTGGTACCGCAGGCTGTTTACCAACGAAACGATCATCAATTCACTCGGCAATACGCTTCTGGTCGCAGCTGCGGCTTCGGTTGCGGCAACCATCCTCGGGACAATGGCCGCAATCGGCATCTTTCACATGAAAAAGATATCGCGCTCGCTGATCATAAATATTACTTACCTGCCCATACTGAATCCCGAAATCGTAACGGGTGTTTCGCTGATGCTGCTTTTTGTGGCTCTGAAGATGGAGTTCGGCTATACGACGCTTATTCTTTCTCATATCACTTTCTGCGTTCCTTATGTGATTTTAAACGTCCTTCCGAAACTCAGGCAGATGAACCGTAATCTGTATGACGCCGCCATGGACCTCGGCTGCAATCCGCTGTCCGCCTTTTTCAAAGCTGTCATACCCGAGATCATGCCGGGCATCATCACCGGATTTTTAATGGCCCTGACTTATTCCATCGATGATTTCGTGATCAGTTATTTCACATACGGCGCCACTTCCCAGACGCTGTCGATCACCATTTTTTCGATGACTCGGCGCAAAGTCAGCCCGGAAGTGAACGCCTTGTCGGCCATTATTTTTGCAGTGGTCTTTACCGTGCTGATCATTATGAACATCCGGGACGCCGGGATCAGAAAAAACATGCGGAAGATAAACGGTGAACGCATATGAAGAAAAAGTTGTCCGCAATGACCGCTTCAACGCTGACGATACTGCTGCTTTTCATGGTTTCCGCAACGGAAATCAATGCGCAGGCCGCCGGCTATTCCGATTCGGTTGACTGGGACCGGTTCAGCGGTCAGAATTTATCCGTCAACGTATACAACTGGGGGGAATACATATCGGTCGACGACGGTGAAGAAGAGGGATTCGACACCAACGAAGCCTTCAGGGAACTGACCGGGATCAAAGTGAATTATACGAATTTCGCGTCAAACGAGGAAATGTATGCAAAGCTGAAAAGCGGCGGTTCTTCCTATGACGTTATCATTCCCTCGGATTACATGATCGCGCGCATGATCAACGAAGACATGCTCGAGAAAATCGATTTTTCCCATGTTCCCAACGCCGCGCTTATCTCCGACCGGTTTAAAAAGAACGCTTATGACCCCGCAGACGAGTATTCCGTGCCGTATATGTGGGGTATTATGGGCATCATATACAATAAAACATTGGTTGACGAAAACGACGATATGCAGACCTGGGATATCCTGTGGAACGAAAAGTATGCCAAGGATATTCTGATGTTCTCAAACTCCCGCGACGCATTCGCCATTTCCCTTTTCCGTCTGGGATATCCGGTCAACACCTCGGATGAAAACCAGCTTCGGGACGCTGCCGAGGAACTGAAGAAACAGAAGCTGCTTGTTCAGGCCTATGTCATGGACGAGATTTTCGACAAAATGGGCGGCGGCGAAGCCGCTCTCGCACCTTATTATGCCGGCGACGCCATAACCATGATCGAAGACAACCCCGACCTCGCCTTCGCTGTCCCCGGAGAGGGCACAAACGTGTTCATAGATGCCATGTGCATTCCAAAAGGCGCAAAAAACAAAGCGGCCGCGGAGCTCTATATAAATTTCATGTGTGAAACTTCGGTTGCTCTGAAAAACTGCGAATATATCGGTTATTCAACGCCTCATACCGAAGTATACGAACTGCTGGACGACGAAGTGAAAGAAAGCATTTCTTATCCGCCCGATGAAATTCTGGAGAAAGCCGAAGCTTATGTCGCCCTTCCTCCCTCCGCCACCAAACTCATCGACACGCTGTGGACAGAACTTATGAGCGAAACGGGAAAAAATCCATGGCACACGCCTGTTCTGATCACGGTTTCGGTCGCGCTGATCGTTTTTATCAATGTCCGCCGAATGCGAAAAAAGAAAATGAAGGAATTATAGGACAAAGGATCATAACTTTGCCGGCACTCCCTCCTCCCGAAACCGTACCCAAGAAAGTGATGATGATATGAACGGCAATATGAATAACAATAACAGCCATTATACGAACAACAGCACAGAGGTCGGGAAACCCAATGAAAAAAACACGGTAAAATATAAAAAAAAGGACAGTCATTACGCCCGGACTCTGGGGATCCTTGCCGGATTCTCTCTGATGGGCGTCGGAATGGGTTATCTGGGCAATATCATCGGGCTGTGGTCCGGCTTTACGATTTTTTTTGACGGCTGGTGGACTCTTCTGCTGATCATACCCTGTCTTGCGGGAGTCCTTGACCGCGGGCCCGGTTCCGTTTTCTCCTTCGGTCTGATATGCGCCGTCGCGGCGCTTCTGCTTCAGCAGGGACCGGTCCTGCTGATCCCGGGCGCTTTGATCTATATCGGGCTCAGGATCGTCTTTCATAACAAACCGTTCGGATTCCGGCGCATCATGGATGCCGAAGACGGCAGGGCGTATTTTATTCCCGTTTACAGGAGTTTCTTTCTGTCCCGTAAAATAAAAACCGAAGAAAATTTTCACGGTGCCGAGATCATCGCCTGGTTTTCGCCCGTTGCACTCGACCTCACCGCGGCAGCAATGAACGGCGACGCCGTCGTTTATGCAAAAGCCGTATTTGCCCCGGTAACCCTCCGCATCCATCCCGACATCAACCTGATTGCCCGTAAAACAGGCGGTGCCGGAAAACTGTATGTCGAAGCGAAAAATTACGACGATATACAGAATATGCCCGTCCTTCGTGTCAATGCGGCCTGTGTTTTTAATTCCGTGAAAGTAATGAACTGAAAAGATGACAAAATATAAAATAATAGACGCTCATACGCATACTTATCCCGAGTCTGTAGCTGAAAAGGCAGCTGTCAGCCTCGGAAATTTTTACAACTTCGAGGTCAAAGGAAAAGGAACATACGAAGATCTGGAACAACAGGCAGCTTCCGAAGGAATTTGCGGATTCTTTTTGCTTTCTGTGGCGACAAATGCCGGTCAGGTTACGCATATCAATGATTTCACTGCGGCTACGGCCGCCCTGTCGCGTTCGCACGGGTTTGAAACCGTAGGTTTTGCCTGTATGCATCAGGATTTTCACGATGTTGAAGCCGAAATCATGCGCTGTATTCAACTCGGTCTTTGCGGCATCAAGATCCATCCCGATATTCAGCGGATGGATATCGGATCCGCACCGATGTACCGGCTGTGCGAACAGATCGAAGGCAGAATGCCGCTTTTTCTCCATATGGGTGATAACCGCCCGGATTACAGATATTCCGAGCCGCAAAAGCTCGCGCGCCTCGCAGAAAGATTTCCGCGCCTGAAAATAACGGCTGCGCACTTCGGCGGCTATCAGTCCTGGGACAGCGCGCAGCGCTATTTATTCGGACGGCCCAATATCTGGTATGACCTGTCAAGTTCGCTGTGGGCGATGTCGCCCGAAAAAGCTCTCGGACTAATCCGGGCCTGCGGAAGTGACCGCGTCATGTTCGGCACCGATTATCCCGTGATGGGATCTGCGGAATATCTGTCCCTTTTTATGAAGATAGACCTCAGCGAAACACAAAGGCAGGATATCCTTTACAACAATGCCCTGCGTTTTCTGAAAGCAAAAACATGACGGGGCGTACGGATGATGTCTGGCAAAAACTCGCCGCGGCCGAAAAGCCGGTGGTTCTCTACGGTACAGGCGACGGAGCGGATAAAATACTTGAGATTTTCAAAAAATACGGTATAAAAATATCCGGAGTGTTCGCTTCGGACGGATTTGTCCGCAGACGGACCTTTCATGGCATGAAAGTACTGTCCTATGCCGGCATCAAAGCGCTTCTGGGGGAATTTATCGCGGTCATAGCGTTCGCATCTTCGATCGACGAGGTTATCCGGAATATGTATGCCGTCGCCGCGGAGCACGAAACATACGCTCCCGATGTTCCCGCAGCCGGTGATCTGCTGTTTGACAGCTGTTTTTACCGTCTTCACAAAAGCGAACTGGACCTGACGCGCAGCATGCTTTCGGACCCCGAATCCGTATTTATTTTCGACAATGTCATCCGCTATAAACTGAGCGGCAGCATCGGATATCTGAGGGCTGCCGTTTCGGAAAGAGAAAAAATATGGACGGGGCTGCTGCGCCCGTGCGGATATGAAGTTTACTGCGATCTCGGAGCTTATAACGGCGATACCATCCGTGAGCTTTACAGCCGGGGCGGTTCGCCCCGGGAGATATACGCCTTTGAACCCGACCCGCGTTCTTTCCGCAGACTGGCCGGTTACTGCAAATCAAACTGCCCGGATGCGCATCTTTACAAGGCCGGCGCCTGGAGCAGCTCCGGCCGGACGTCGTTTTCGGCACGCGGAAGCCGTTCTTCCGGCTTCAGACCGAATTCCGATCTAAAACCGGGGGGCAAAGAGAGTCCGGAAACCGAACTGATCACGCTGGACTCGGTGCTTGAAGGACGCAGGGCCGATTATATAAAATACGACGTGGAAGGCACCGAATTCGAGGCACTCGCCGGTTCTTCGGAAACCATAAAAAAATATTCGCCGGACCTCTGCGTTTCCCTCTATCACCGCAGCGAGGATCTGTTCAGACTGCCTCTTTACATAAAAAGTTTGAATGCCGGGTATAAGTTCTTCCTGCGCCGGTTCAGATATGTTCCCGCGTGGGACCTGAATTTATACTGTGTAAAATAAACAGGATTCACTCACAAATCAAAACACCGGAGGTATATTCATGTCAGTCATCATACTGGGAGCCGGCCCTGCCGGAATATCCGCTGCGCTGTATACGATACGGGCGAATATAAAGACCCATATCATCGCAAACGGAACGGGGGCGCTTGAACGCGCCGAAAAAATCGAAAACTACTACGGATTTGCCGATCCCGTGACCGGGCACGATCTCGCGCAGGCCGGAAGGGCTCAGGCACGAAGACTGGGCGTCGGTTTTATCGAAGGCGAAGCGGTCGACCTTGTCTGGGACGGCGTTTTCAAAGTCACCCTCTCGGACGGGGGAGTATATGCGGCCGAAAGCGTGATTATTTCAACGGGAATGCCCCGGCGAACGCCGAAGATCGAGGGGATCAGCCGTTTTGAAGGATCCGGAATAAGCCGCTGCGCGGTTTGCGACGCGTTCTTTTATCGGGGCAAAAACGTCGCGGTCCTCGGGTCGGGCGAATACGCCGTTCACGAGGCGGAAGAACTGGTTCATGTGGCAGCTTCCGTTATGCTCCTCACGGACGGGACCGAACCACAGGCTGTTTTTCCCGCGGGCGTAAAAATCAACACAAAAAAAATCGCATCCTTCGAAGGAAGCGAACGTCTTGAAAAAGTGCGTTTCGAAGACGGTGAAGCGCTTGATATCAGCGGCCTGTTTCTCGCCGTCGGCGTTGCGGGCAGCGCCGAGCTCGCGGCAAAAGTAGGCGCCGTGACAGACGGCGGTTATATCACGGTCAATGAAGACATGGCGACGGATATTCCCGGATTGTTCGCTGCGGGAGACTGTATAACGGTCGGGGAACGCAGGGCTCTCGCCCAGATCGCGGCCGCGGTATACAGCGGTGCTGCGGCGGGACTGGCGTCTGTAAAATTCTGCCGCGCTTTAAGAAAGTAATTCTTTTCCCGGTTCATTTCTCGAATAATATTCGGCTGACAGGAGTGTATCGTCATGGATCGGTTTTTTTCGATACCTTCGCTTAAACTTCCCGGCACCTTTATCCTTACCGTCCTCATGTCAATATTCGCCGTTGCTCTCGCGCTCATTTTTCGGACTTCCGACCGGTATTTGTGTATGGCAGCCATGATCATTTCATCCTTCGGTGATGTTCTGCTCATGAATTTCCGTGGATTATCCAAGTTTCTTCCGGATTATTTTACCCTTGGAGCCGTATTATTTATGACGGCGCATGTTTTTTATTTCACCGCTTTCCTTTACATCCTTCGAAAGCATCATTATCCCGTAATAAACGCCGGATTTTTTTTCGGAATCGGTCTTGTCACATCCGCATTGATTCTGCTTACATATCTCACTGTAAAAAACGGCCGTTTAAATTCCGGTATGTTTGCTCTTTGTTTTATTTATCTGATTTTTATCGGAGCAAACTGCTGCATCATTTTTTCGCTTGCATATTCGGCTAAAGGCATTGCTTTGCTGACCGCTGTCGGAGCGCTTTCTTTTTTCATATCGGACTTGATTATAGGCTTTGACCGTCTCGCTGGTATTTCCTCTCCGCTGTTCGATGAACTTGTGTGGTGGTTTTATCCGGTCGGTCAGGTGCTTTTACTTATCGGCGGCTAAACTCTCCTGACCGCAAACGCATACATGATTTTATTGCCGTTTGACCATTCGGCCGTGACGGAATAATATAAAATGTCAATGCCTCCGAAATCCACGCCGAACACAACAGACTGTTCCGAAGCCGTGTTTGCCACCGTTACGATACAGGGAACTTCCAGTGCCGGAACCTCATAGGACCGGTCCCGGTCGTATGTGGCCGTATCGCGCATGACCGTAATGACACCGGGCGTATAAGCACCGAAGCTGACCGCGATTTCCGCTCCGTCGGAGACGGTCTGCGGAAGCGTGTCTCCCGCTGCAAACCTGTCGTAAAACAAGTCACGGTAACCGAAGAAATCGAAAACGGCTCCGTTCCATTGAAGCGCAAACTTTTCATATGCAAAGCTGACTTCATAACCGTTTTCCAGACATTTGAACGACTCTTTCAAGTCATCGGCAAACTCAAGCAGCGCGACGTCGCCCGGTCCTTCGGTCAAAAGGACCGGGGCTTTTTCCGCGCAGGAAAACATCCATAAAATCATGCAGCACAGAACCGCGGCAGCACGTACGGCTTTTTTCATCTTCCGGTCCTTTCCTCAGGCTATTTTCAGCGTGACGATAAATTCGTTTCCGTTGCTGCCCGAAATATTGTATTCGGCGCCTTCCGGTACGGGGATTCTCGTGATTTCGCCGTTTGCAAGCGGCACGGTGTATATTTCATAGGTTCCGCCCAGGTCGTCGCTGACAGTCAGGTGTCCGCCGTCAAACGGGAAGCCTCGGAGAAGATTTATATATTCCTCAAGGACAAGGTTATTCTTTTTCATGTAGTATGAATGAGGCAGCCCCACTTTTCTGAAATGCCATTTTTCACCCAGTATGCCGGTGATGTCGGTTTTTTCGGGATCATAGCGAAGGACAAATCCGTATTTATGGCAGTTCTGCGCAATCCAGGAATACTGCTGCCTGTCGTCAAGCGTCATACTGATTCCGTCGTCCGTATAAACAGCCAGATCGAAAGCCGCGGCTGTATGGTGTTCGCTGTATCCGCCGAGTGCGATATATCCGGCTACGGCCTCAAGTCCCGCCGATTCCGCACGGGCGGCATACAACCGCATCTGGGTATCGTAATCACGGTAGCCTGCCGTAAGCAGCACGTCCCCGAGTTTATATTTATCATAGAATGCGTCCATCATATCATTCAGAGCAGACAGAGTGCCGCGTTCGAGCAATATTTCCGCGCTGCTGAGTTTATAGGTGCCGGACTTATTGCCGTATACGGATACCCGATCGGGTTTATCGGGGAAGATAAACTCATGACCGGCATTGACCAGGATCAAATCCCCGGTATGAACGTCTTCTTCCGTATATTCAAGATAACGATAAACGGCTGCCGCTTCGGTTTCCGCGGGTTCGGTTACAGGTTCAAGTCCTGTCGTGCCGGCCGAAAGACCGCCGTCACCGGTTGTTCCCTCTTTTTCGGACGGCGTTTTTTCGGTTATCGATTCGAGAAAATAAGATACGCCGAATACGGTCGCCGTGACAAGCGCTATACACAGCACCGCCGTAAATAGAATGATTCCCGGACGGAAGCCGGGTCTGTTTCCGGACATATGTTTATCCTCCCGTTTTAAAATATCCGGATATGCCGCGAGACGTATTTATGCGGGATTATGTTCCCGCGGATACCCGATTTCCCGGAAATAAAAAAGCGCGGGATATACTGCGGCATCACGGCAGCATATCCCGTTTTTTTATCCGCTGATTTTCGCGGCTTCGGCTGCGGTTTCTCTGAATTCCGCCAGTTTCTTTTCGGCATATTCGGTCAGGTTCTTTTTTTCTTCCGCTGAAAGACCGGCGGAGAACGCTTCGTATTTTTTATGGTATTTCAAATAGTCTTTTTCCGCACCTTCATTGAGAAGCCCCGCTTCGTAGTATCTGCGGTTGAGAAGTATCTTATACATTTTGTCGGCGGATATCGCATATTTAATGTCAACGGCTGCAAGTTTCCCCTTCTGTTCGACGAGTACTTTGTCGTTTTCGCCGGCATGCAGTAATTCAACCGCCATTATTCCCATGCGCGACGCGGTTACACGGTCGCGGAGTGTCGGTATCCCCCCGCGCACGATATGAGCGAGCCGCACAAATTTAGTTTCGATGCGGTCCGGGCGGACGATCTTTTTGTTTTCGGGATTTGCTTCACGCAGGGCTTCGATTTTCGGGTCGATATCCCCCGTATAGTAATCGATATCCTTCGCAAGCTGCGCAGCGAGTTCCGTTTTGTATTCGGATTTCAGATCAAGCGGGACACCTTCGGCAACGATAACCGTAAAACTGCGTTTCCCGCCGAGGCGGAGCTTGTCGAGATAGGCTATGGTTTCGGCAAAGGCTTTCTCCTTCTCAAAGAAAACCTCTTTCAGAAGAATAACCTGAGCGGCCGAAGCGATGCCCGCATACAGCGCAATGTCCCCGGCCCCGCGGCCCATCACCTCTATCACCTCGCAGCGCCTGTGCGAAGTGCATGTGTAGCGCGCGTTGTCGGCCATCGACACGACGGTGTTCATAGCGGTATCAAAGCCGACGGTATAATCGGAAACCACCAGATCGTTGTCAATGGTCCCCGGTATGCCGATGCACGGTATGCCGTGCAGCATGGAAAATTCGGTGGCTCCGCTCAATGTTCCGTCACCGCCGATGGTAACAAGGCCGCATATATTGTTTTTTTCACATACTCCGGCCGCTTTTGCCATGCCTTCGGCTGTGGCGAATTCATCGCAGCGGTCGGAATAAAGTATAGTCCCGCTTTTATCGATGATGTTGTCCACATCGTTTTCGCATAAAAGCTTCATGTTGTCAAATACGAGGCCTTTATATCCTTCATAAATGCCCATCACCTCGTAACCGAGTGAACGTGCCGAAAGAACAACCGCGCGTACGGCGGCGTTCATTCCGGGCGAATCCCCCCCCGAAGTAAGGACTCCCAGCCGTTTTTTCATCTTACAGTCCATTTTCTTCTCCTTCATGCAATAAATCGATAACCGATATTATCATATTACAGAATCATATTTAAATCAAGTAAAATATATGAATTTTATATATCTCCGAGATATCGGGCTGCCGGACGTAAAAAAAGACCGCATCACCGGAGATGCGGCCTTTTCGTGAAATTATTTTATCTCTATGGTCGCGCCGGCTTCGGTGAGTTTCTTCTTCATTTCTTCGGCAACTTCTTTTGACACAGCTTCTTTGATGGTTTTGGGGGCGGCTTCAACAAGATCTTTGGCGTCTTTTAAACCGAGGCCCGTAAATTCGCGGACAGCTTTGATCACTTCAAGTTTCTTTGCGCCTATTTCGGCAAGAACAACGTCAAATTCGGTCTTTTCTTCTTCAACGGGAGCTGCTGCCGCGACCGCGCCGCCGACAGCCGCTACGGGAGCAGCCGAAACTCCGAATTCGGTTTCAAGAGCCTTCACGAGATCTGCGAGTTCAAGTATGGTCAATCCTTTGATTTGATCGAGAATAGCAGTAGTTTTTTCGGTAGCCATTTTAATAAACCTCCGTAATTTTAATCTTTATTGGTGTTTTATGCGGATAAATTATTCCGCAGCGGGAACTTCGGCAGCGCCGCCGGTTTCCTTGTCGATTTTAGCCTGAAGCACATAGGCGAGTCCGTAAAGCGGAGCCTGCAGGCTTCCGAGCATTTTGGCGATCAGTCCTTCTTTCGATGGGATATCGGCAAGGGCTAAAACACCCTTCTGGTCTATGACCTGACCTTCGACATACCCCGCTTTGATCTCGAAAGACTGGATTTTTTCCGCATACTGGCGGAGTATTTTGGCCGGCGCCACAGGGTCGGCGCTGACCGCCAGGGCGACCATGCCCTTTAAATAGGGTTTCAGATCCGAAAAGCCCGTTTCTTCGCATGCGCGCTCGGTCATGGTGTTTTTATAGACTTTATAATCCACACCCGCCTTGCGGAGCGACACGCGGAGAGCGGTATCGTCGGCAACCGTGATGCCCTGATAATTCACCAGCACACCGGCAGCGGAACCCTTCATTTTTTCAACGAGTTCGCTGAGTTCTTTTTGCTTTTTTGCCAGATTTTTTGCACTCGGCATTTGTTTTTCACCTCCGAATTATTTATACACGCGCGTTCTTTCTGCCGTCCGGGCAAACAAAAACGCCGCAGGCATCTTAAACAGCACTGCCGGCGGACGGATAATATAGTGCAGCCGAAAAACCGCGGAAGAATTTCCTTCAGCCGTTTTCAAACTCCAGAGCCTTTATCTGTGTCCTCGGCAGGAACATTTACTGCGCGGGCTGAGCCTGCGCGACCTGCTGTCTTTGGAATACCTGGCTATTATATCACAGCCGGGCGTTTTTGTCAATCGTTTTTTTATGAAGCATCTGTAAATTCCAAATTATCACCGCCTGGTGCCGTACGCTTCTTTAAACTTCAGTTTTCTGCCGTAATGAAGCACCGACGCCGAATAGACGCGTATTGAAATATATGCGGTGACGGCAATGGCCGCAAGAAGCAAAGCGACGGAAATGATGAGGTCAGGTGACGAAATATCGTTATTGAGTAATTTAAAAGGCACGATAAACGGAGAACTGAAAGGGATATACATGGCTGCTTTCTGAAGCAGACTGCTTCCCGCTCCGGCAACCGCCGTAAAATAACCGAGGTAGAACGATATCATCGCCGTCATCATAACCGGCATCATAGCGGAATTCAGATCTTCGATCTTGCTGACCGACGCACCGCAGACAGCGTTCATGACGGCATAAAGGCTGTAGCCGAGAATAAAATAAACAAGGATCAGAAGTGCGGTCCCGGCGGTAAATCCGGACAGCGAAAGGGGTGCTCCCATAAAACTGAATTGATCGGGGATCAGAAACTTATAACAGACGGCGCCGAAGAGAAGGGTCCCCGAAAACTGGCACAGCCCGAGCGTGCCCATCGCGAGGCATTTGCCCAGCAGTATTCTCGACGGTTTTGCCGAGACAATCAGCGTTTCCATGACCCGCGAGGTTTTTTCCGAAGCGACCGACATGGAAACTCCGTAACCGTAATAATAAATGGCAAAGAAAATCAGCATGGTCAGCACGATGCCGAGAACATATCCGCTCATATTCATGTTTCCGACCATTTCGGAGGCATAAGGCAGCTGCATCTGCGCAAAAGCAATGGTATCGCTGTCGACGCCCCGCAGCGCCAAAACATCGGAGACATAGGTTTTACCGAGCAGTGCGGTCACCGCGTCGGCCGGTATTCCCGACATAAAGTCCTTCGAAATGACCGTTATAAAAGGCAGGCTTTCCTGTTCCGTCACGACAATCATCGATATATCGGGATCTTCTCCGATTTGTTTTTTATAACCGTCCGTCATGTCCCTTTCCGCGGAAATAAACTCCACATCGGGAAATGCGGCGGAAAGAACCTGTCCGGCCCGGGGTATCAGATTGTTTTCGTCCATATAATAACATGTTTTCGACTTTTCCGATGCCGGAGCCTGCAGATCGCCGGATCCTGCGGAAACCGCGTTTGTGCCCGAAAAGAATGCCGTCAGTTTCGGGATCGAAAAAAGGACCAGAATGAGCGCGAGCATGATAACCGACGAAATGACAAACGCTTTTTTTCTTGCGGCGTCGCGGAAGGTATAGCCGAATATGATCATGATCTGTTTCATTTTTCTTCCCCGACTTTTTCGATAAAAATTTCGTTGAGCGACGGTTCTTTGATCGCGTATTTCAGCGGAAAGATGTCATGCTCGATCAGAGAGGCAAGAAAAGCTTTCGCCATGTCGTCGTTTCTGATTTTGTATTCCGATTCGCCGGCTCTTGTTTCCGTAAGCCTCAATCCCGCCTGTGCCGCAAAATACGAAACGTCCTCCTCCGCGCTTATGACAAGATCGGTGTGACCGTAACCCGATTTTATTTCACGAAGGCTGCCCTGCAGGATCGTCTTTCCGCGGTGCAGCATCACGAGCTGTCCGCAGTATTCCTCCACTGTCTGCATCTGATGGCTGCTCATGATAATATATTTTTTTTCGGCGACAAGCTCGTTGATCAGTTCGCGCAGTGTTTCGGTGTTGACGGGATCAAGCCCGGAAAACGGCTCGTCGAGAAATATCAGCACCGGGTCGTGGATCAATGTGGCGATCAGCTGTATTTTCTGCTGATTCCCCTTGGAGAGCTTTTCGGCGGTCATGTCTTTGTATTCGGATACACCGAGCCGTTCCATAAGCCGCAGAGCCGATGCCTTCGCATCGGCTTTTGTCATCCCCCTGAGGGTTCCGAAATAGATCAGCTGTTCGATGACTTTGTTCTTCATATACAGCCCGCGTTCTTCGGGCATATATCCGAAATTCAATGTTTCGCGGGTAATGCGGCTGCCCCTCCATGATGAACTGCCGCTGTCCGCCGGCATGATGTTTAAGATCATCCGGATCGTGGTGGTTTTTCCCGCTCCGTTCGTTCCGATCAGGCCGAACACACCGGGCTCTTCCATTTCGAAGCTTAAATCACCGACCGCGATTTTTCCGCCGAAGGTTTTTCGCAGATTCGACACTTTCAGACTCATAAAATAAACCTTTCAGGCTCCGCCTCGCGCAGAAATAAACAGATTTCCGCGTTTGGAAATCAATTGCAAGCGACCGAAATGCACCGGAATTCGCCTCCGTTATCCGCCGGGTCGCCTTCCCTGTACGGACGGCACGCACAATAAAAATGATAAAGCTTTTCGCCGTGAACGATCACAGAGGGTTTGTGGGCATAACGCGAATCGATCTCCCCTTCCGCGCCCGTCCGGATGACGGGTTCGGGGTATTTTTCGAAGCGGACCATGTCTTCCGAAACCGCGACGCCGTCCATAGCCGCGCTGCCGTTAAAACCGTAATAGAACAGGACCCATTTCCCGCGCCGGCTGTCATATTCCACATGCGGATCCGACGCGAAGAAGCTGTCCCAGGCGCCCGGAGTTACCCGTATCAGCGGATTTTCCGGATGACGCGTCCAGTGAAGCATATCACGGGACGTCGCCAGACCGATCTGCTCTTTCCACATCCCGTCAGCCAGGTTCTTGGCATTGTAATACATGTAATATGTCCCGTCAAGGACAATGACGCAGCATTTATAAAGGCCGCCCCCGTCCCAGTCGCCCGGTCCGCCGTAGGAAAACACAGGCGGGCCTGCAAACTGCCAGTTCATCAGACTTTCGTCCTCCGTAAAAGCGAGACCTATTTTCGCCGGACCGCTCTCATAACCCGCGTCGGGATACGAGTGATAGAACATCCAGTATTTCCCGTCTGTTTTTATCGGTTCGGGAGAACCGTATAAGTCGGAGCCGCGCAGAATCCAGGTCCCCGCCTGGCCTACTTTATCCCAGCCCCTGTCTCCTCCGCGCTTCAGTATGCAGCCGAGTTTTTCCCAGTTCAACAGGTCGGCCGACCGGGCAAGGCCGGTCTGATAACCGATACCGTCAAAACCGACGTACATCATATAAAAAGAACCTTTGTGCCGGAAAAGAGTGGGACAGTCCACGGCGAGGGAATCAAAACTGCCCCTGTCGCCCGAGGGCGCCAGCACGGGTTTTCCGTATTTATAAGGAGTACTGTAAGGTCCGATATCCATCGCATACCTCCGCGGCCGCAGTATTTTCAAGGATTGTGCAGAAATTCCTTCAAACCCAGGTTCAGCACGCCGAAAACATTCGTTTCGGTAAAACTGCCCATATAATTCATGATCAGCACCCTGTCGACCCCGCGTTCCCGGACCAGATCGATGACCGAATCCTTGTAATAGCGCAGGTCCAGTATGACGAGGTCATAATGATACGCGAGAAACGGAGCTATTGAATGGGCGAAGCTGTCTTTGATGAGCAGCATGGTTTCCCGTCCTTCTTTTGAACCGGAAGTCTTTGCAACTGTGACGACCGCGTTGTTTCCGCCGATAAAAGAACTGTATTTATCTTTTTTATCCAGATAGGAGAGGTCGTAAAAGCCTTTGAAACTTACGCCCGTATCCTCGATAACCGTAGTGTAATCGGTATCGTCGCCCTCGTAGCGATAGTATAAGATGCTGTCGGGTCCGATCCACTTCATCCCGGCCGAAGACCACGTCGTGCCGTAAAATTCGCTGCTCACTTCTTCGATCCGGAACGCCTCGGGGGGCTGCGGTTCGGCTCCGTATACCTTCATGATCTCGCAATAACCGTAATAAGCGCCGGTTGTCGTCCAGTGGTGGTCCGTACGGTAGTAGATCTGTTCTTTGCCTCCGCCGGAACTTTCCGGACTGTATTCGCCGTTTATCCTCATACGCAGGGGGGTCAGCAGGTCCACATACTGCAGGTAATCATCGGACGATACCGCCGCCGTAAAATAATCCCATAATTCCTCCGTGCGGAATTTCGGAAACAATGAAGGGAGGTAGATCTGCAGCGCATCGACCGGGCGGCCTGCCATGGCGACGGTATACGGTATGTCCAGTTTTTTCAGAGCCGGGCTGAATTTCAGGATTGCGTCGAGATTGCCGTCAACCGCCTCATAATTCGGATAATCGCTGCGTTTTATAATATACCCGTCTTTTGAAGCGACAACATCGTTGTTTTCCTGTTTTAAAAGGGTTATTTCCGATAACCCCTTGATGCCGACGAAAACATCGCGCATGGGGAACTGATCGGCAAAATAATCGGCGATCTCCGCGGTAAATTTACCTTCCACGAGCCTGTCGAGAAATTTGCCGGCCTTCAGCCGTTCGGAAAACGTGCCGTCAAAGTCCGAAGACAATGCCGGATATTGCTGCAGGTAGCGGTTTTCCTGTTCGGAAAACTCCGCGTCCGGCAGGACATATATCATGAAAGCAAACGCATACAGTATAAGCAGCATCACGGCAACCGTGACGATATCGAGTATGCGGGTCTTGTCGCGCAGCCTGAACTGCAAGTCAAGCAGCGCATCCTGTTCGGTCATCTTTTCCGGGCGTTTATTCATATTCGGCTCCTGTATATTAATAGCGCTTTATTTATTTATAAAAAATTTGCTTCGTCAGAAACGGAAGTATAAAAAGGGGTTGAACGACGAATCGACCAGATACGCGATGCACAGTATCATAACCGCGACGCCTCCGGCAAACGCGCCGACGCGGGCAGCGCTGTATTTTTCATAGAGCCTGTAAAACAGCTTTCTGGGATATGAAGTGCATGCGATAACGAGTATGGCGAAAAAGACGGCATTGCGGGCAAGGTCATATACATTTCCCATATCGATAAACTTATAGGTACCGACGCCGAACATATTGCCCAGCCATACCTTACCGGCTGACAAGTCCTCGAAGACAAACAGCAGCCAGCCGAAAAGAACAAAGAACAGTGTGTACAAATGCTGGAGGAAAGCAGGCAGTTTCTTCAGCAGGTCGCCGAGGAAGGCCTTTTCGATGACCAGCAGAAGGAAATAATAAAGACCCCACAGGATGTAATTCCAGCTGGCTCCGTGCCAGAATCCCGTTAAAAACCAGACGATCAGCAAATTTCGGTATACTTTCCATTGTTTGTCTACCCTGCTTCCGCCGAGCGGGAAATACACGTATTCGCGGAACCAGGTCGAAAGCGACATATGCCACCTTCTCCAGAAGTCGGTGATGCTCTTTGCGATATAAGGATAGTTGAAGTTCTCGAGAAAACGGAACCCTATCATCTTTCCGAGACCGACCGCCATATCCGAATAACCCGAGAAATCGAAATATATCTGAAACATATAGCAGATAAGTCCTATCCAGACACCGACGACCGTCCGCTCATCCGCGGGCACGGCTTTGAATGTCTCCCACATCTGCCCCGCGATATTTGCGAAAAAGATCTTTTTGCCCATACCTGCGAGAAAAGTGCGGACGCCCGAAGCGAAAAGGGTGCTTGATTCTTCGCGCTTGCGCAGCATATCGTCGACATCCTGATAACGGACGATAGGACCGGCGATCAGCTGGGGATAAAGCGTCACGTAAGCGCCGAAAGAAGCAATATTGGTCTGTACGTTCGCGTCCCGCCTGTAAACGTCGAGGACATAGGAAAGCGCCTGGAAGGTATAAAAAGAAATGCCGATCGGAAGCGATAAATTGAGCAGCGGAAGCTCCTGCAGTCCGGGGATAAGCCTGAGGTTCGTGACAAAGAAATCGTAATATTTAAAGAATCCGAGTATGCCCAAATTGATGAGTATGCTGATTATAAGCACCGCTTTTGCTTTTTTCTTATCGGTATCGAGGAACTTATAAACATAATAGCCCGATATATAGTCGACGATGATGGTGAATATCATCAGGAATACATACAGCGGCTCGCCCCATCCGTAAAACACAAGGCTGGTCAGGAGCAAAACAAGGTTGCGCCATTTGAGATACTTGGGGGGCACCAGAAAATACAGGAGCAAAGTCACCGGCAGATAGAAAAAAAGAAATTCGAGGCTTGAGAATACCATGGGAAGATTCCTTTCGATATTTCGATAAAAATATATAGAACCGGAAGCCGGGATATCTGTTTATTTCATCTCGCTCAGTTCACTGAGGTTATACGGGGTATTCTGATAAACGATATTGTTCAGCCAGTTCGAAAACATCAGGTGGGCGTGGCCCCGCCATATGTTTTTCGGGGTGTTTTCGGGATTGTCGTCCGGAAAGTAGTTTTTCGGCAGACCGATATCAAGACCTTTGTTTTTATCTCTGAAATATTCGTTCGCCAGCGTATCACGGTCGTATTCCGAATGGCCGGTTACATAGAATTTCCGCATATCGCGGTCCGCGACCAGGTAAATCCCCGCTTCATCGGACAGAGCAAGGATCTCAAGTTCTTTTTCGGACCTGATATCCGTTTCGTGCACTTCCGTGTGCCGCGAATGGGGAGCCATAAACATCTCGTCAAATCCCCTCAGCAGAGGATGGCCGGGGCTGAGCACACGGTGGCGGAACACGCCGAACACTTTGTTTTTCATGGAGTGTTTGGGTATCCCGTAGTGGTAGTATAAACCCGCCTGAGCCGCCCAGCAGATGTGGAAGACGGAATAAACGTGCGTTTTCGCCCACTCCATCAGACCGCACAGCTCGCGCCAGTAATCCACCTCTTCGAAAGCGAGTTCCTCGACAGGGGCGCCCGTAATGACAAGACCATCGAAGCGCTCGTTGATCACTTCGTATAAACTCCGGTAGAAGGTTTTCATATGTTCCTGAGGCGTGTGCTTCGGTGTGTGCGACGCAGTGGAAAGCAAAGTCAGCTCCACCTGAAGCGAACTGTTGGAGAGCAGTCTGATCAGCTGCGTTTCCGTCGTTATTTTTGTGGGCATAAGGTTCATAACGGCGATTCTGAGAGGACGTATATCCTGATGCAGCGCCCTGGCTTCGCTCATGACAAAAATATTTTCGTTTTCCAGCACTTCCCGGGCCGGAAGTCCGTCGGGTATTTTTATTGGCAAGAAGACCCCTCACAATCTTTACACGAGATAATTTTTTGTTGATTTCCGCCGATTATCAATATTATAAATCAAAGTTGTTAATAATTCAAGCCGAAGCGGAAAATCTCGCCGGATGAATAAAAAAAAGCACATAAAACAAAGGACTTATCGCAGATGATGCGATCCGTCCTTTGTGGGCCGGTTTTAACTCTTTTAAAATTTCACTTTTTCCGCAATATAGGCTTCAAGTTCCGTGATCGGGATGCGAACCTGTTTCATCGTATCACGGTCCCGTACGGTCACGCAGAAATCCGTCTTCGAATCGAAATCGTATGTGACGCAGAAGGGGGTGCCGATCTCATCCTCGCGGCGATAACGCTTGCCGATGGAACCCGTTTCGTCGTAATCGGTCATAAAAGATTTCGAAAGCAAATCACAGATCTCCTGTGCTTCGGGAGCAAGTTTTTTGGACAGCGGCAGAACGGCGGCTTTATACGGCGCCAGGGCAGGATGCAGACGCAGCACGATACGGATATCGCCGGGCGCTATCTCTTCTTCGTCATAAGCGTCGCAGAGAAAAGCGAGTGCGGCACGGTCGGCGCCGAGGGAAGGTTCTATGACATACGGAACATATTTTTCGCCGGTTTCGCCGTCGAAGTATTCGAGCGATTCGCCGCTCTGTTTTATATGGCAATTGAGGTCGTAGTCCGTACGGTCGGCAATGCCCCAGAGCTCTCCCCAGCCGAACGGAAACAGATATTCGAAATCGGTGGTCGCTTTGGAATAAAACGACAGTTCTTCGGCATCATGGTCGCGCAGCCTCAGGTTTTCACGCGACATCCCCAGTGAATAGAGAAATTCCGCGCAGAAGGATTTCCAGTATGCAAACCACTCGAGATCCGTTCCGGGCCTGCAGAAAAATTCGAGTTCCATCTGTTCGAATTCGCGTGTCCTGAAAGTAAAGTTGCCCGGCGTTATTTCGTTGCGGAAGGATTTGCCTGTCTGACAAACGCCGAAAGGGATTTTGCGGCGTGTCGAACGCGCTATATTCTTAAAGTTGACGAAGATACCCTGGGCTGTTTCCGGCCGCAGATAAAGTTCGGATGAAGTGTCTTCGGTCACACCCTGGTACGTTTTGAACATAAGGTTGAATTTGCGGATATCGGTGAAATCATGGCTGCCGCAGTCGGGACAGGAGATCTTTTTGTCTTTTATATAGGCGAACATCCCCTCGTTCGACCATCCGGCAGGATTGTCGTGAAGGCCGTTGGCAGCGGCGAAATCCTCGATCAGCTTGTCGGCCCGATGCCGGGTGCGGCAGACTTTGCAGTCCATCAGAGGGTCCGAAAACCCCCCCACGTGGCCTGAAGCGATCCAGGTTCGGGGATTCATGATAATCGCGCTGTCCAGACCCACATTGGTACGCGATTCCTGCACGAATTTTTTCCACCAGGCGCGTTTCACGTTGTTTTTAAATTCAACGCCGAGAGGACCGTAGTCCCATGTGTTGGCAAGACCTCCGTATATTTCGGATCCCGCAAAGATAAAGCCGCGATTTTTTGACAGCGCCGTGATCTTGTCCATCGTTTTGTCGGTGTTGTTCATTTTGATTCTGTTCTCCTGACCGGAAATGTTATTTTATCTGTATTTTCTGTAAAGACTGATCGCAGAGGAAAGGTCCGGTTCAAAATATGTGTTGCCGTCAAAAGAACCGGCCGTACCCGGATAATTGATCTCCGTCGAGGTAAACTCGGGATATAAAAAGATCAGATCAAGATAAAGGCTGAGGTCATTCAGCGTAAAATCCGTTTCGATGTATTTTGAAAGAGACGAATACAGTTCGGCGGACTGCGTCATAAAGGCCGGGACAGTCATTTTTCTCAGCAAAGCCCGGGCGAAGGTGACCGCCATCGCGCGGCGGGACGTGTCGCCGTTTGAATACAGTTTATAACGAAGCATATTGACCGCGTCGGTTCCGCTGAGCGTCTGAGCGCCTTTATTGAGACGGATGGTCAGCTGCTGCGATTCGTCCGCGTAATTCATATCCACGGGAACCGTCATATTGATGCCGCCGAGTTCGTCGATGACCGCGGTGAATCCGGGGATCGATACAACGGCGTAAAAATCGATCGTTAGCCCTGTCATGGCGGTAACTTTATTGCGCATATAATGGATACCCTTTAAACTGTATAAAGAACCCAGTCTGACGTCGCCGCCGTCCGCCTGAACCTTCATATCCGCTGGAAGCACGGAAAAGACAAATTCCTTTGCCGTTTCGTCGATTTTGATCAGCATGACAGAATCGGCGCTGACTTCACGCGCTTTGAGGGGGAAGCCTGTTCTTCCCTTGTTGATCTCGGCAAAATCGTAGTCGTTAAGAATATTCGGCTGATAGTCGGTTCCCACAAGAAGCAGCGTGATCTCTCTGCCCTCTGTTGTCTCCGGTTCTATGATATTCCCTTCCGCATCCGTTTCCGGTTCAATGATATTCCCCTCCGCATCCGTTTCCACCCCGGTTTCGCTCCCGGGAGTTTCTTCTGTCTCCCCGGACGGAGACGTATCCTGAGCGGTCGTTTCGTCTTCGGCCGAAGAAAAAACGTTGTCTACGCTGCTTACGATCGCATAGGAGAGCAGTCCGAAAATAAGCAGGGAAACACAGAAAGTCACAATAAAATTTCTGATGACTGAAGACATAATACTCCTGTCCTCCGGCGATAATTGTTCCGTACACATCATTTTTCGCCGGTAAAACGATACTTATTCTATATAAAAGAGCCGATAATCTCCGAATATGCGGTTTTTACCTGCCAAATGCGGCAAAAAAAGCACCTCGCCGCTGCTCAACTGTATAATTATATAATAACACAGAAAAATTTGCAAGTCATTTCGGAAAATACTTGAATATTTAAATTTTTTATGTTATAATATAAAAACTGTGACGAAGAATTTTTTCTTTTGTTCCGGCCGAAATACGTCCTTGTAGCTCAGGGGATAGAGCATTCGCCTCCTAAGCGAAGGGTCGGCGGTTCAATTCCGCCCAGGGACGCCAAAAAAGTACGAAACCTTCTGTTTTATGCGGGTTCCGTACTTTTTTTACGGATTTTTATACCGGCAGAACCTGAGCTGCGTCATATATCCCGGCGGCAGGATATCGGATGCGTTGTTTCGAGCACCGCGCAGCTCCCTGCCTGCAGCCGGTATATCCATTCGCTTTCGCCGCATCGGCGCAGGGCCTGCCGGTCGCCGTCCAATACGATAAAATCGCCGGCTCCGCATATGAAAACCTCGGTATCCGCTTCGGGCATCGTGACCTCTCCCTGTTCACGGGTGCGTATGACGCCCTGGTTGTTGAAAAGCCCGAGTATAAACCTTTCCCCGGCGCGGTTGATGATCCAGGAAAGGCTGCCCCGGATATCAAACGGGATAAATTCCCGGAGCCGTATGTCAAGCGTGTGCAGAACCCGCCCGATATCCGGTCCGGCGATCATTCGTTCCGAAAGAGCCGGGAAATGATGAGGAAGCCTGCTGTCCGGAGACGCGCAGACAATGATGCCGTATCCCGACAGCACTTTCTCTCCTGCATCTTCATATACGATATCGAAAACATCCCCGTAACGGCTGTTCTGTATGACGTGTCCTTCGTTTCCGTATGCGGCGCCGCCGTCGCAAAAAACAGCCGTAAGGAGTTCCCGCATATAGCAGAACCTGCGAAGCGTGCCCGGGTCCGGTACGGGATATCCCAGATACTGCCGCCCCTCCGAAATAAAATTAAGGTCGAATACTTCGAATTCAACCGGAAGGACGATAACGGCGGGCGTATATACATCGCCGATTTCCGGATGACCGGACACAAAGCCGAGGAAATCCTTTTTCACTTTGCCGTAAGGGGTCAGGCCGTACTCCCGCCAGTCGTAAAAAGTGTTGCAGGTCCCGTATTCCTCGCTCAGGAAACGGGCTCCGCTCATCAGACTGTGCATATACAGGCGTTTCTGGAGTTTCCTCGATGAACCGGACTCGGGATGGAATCCGCCGAAAAGGTCGCTTTCCCGGTCGGTTAGATACCACTCGCAGATCATGTCGTTTTTGTAATAGCAGCAGCCGAACGGAGAACCGCCCCACGGCTCGTAATAAGTTCCCCACTGCAGCCCGGCCGTCCGCGCCATACCGCGCGTGAGCGCGACCTGCAGGCGCTCATGCTGTATCTGCGCACCGATCTCGGGCATGAGGGCGCGCGCACCGGCAGCAATTTCCCAGCGTGCGGCCTGCCAGTAACTGTCTGCCGGCAGAAGGGAACCGAGTGTTTCACGCCGGCGCCTGCAGAGAAGTTCCCGGTATTGCCGTATGCTCTCTTCGAGTCCGGACGGTTTTCTGAGTTTTTCATACTCATCCGCCCCGGCGCTTTCCAGCCAGACGCGCTTAACGCCGGTTCGGTGCGAAGGCAGAGTCGCCGCGCGGCTGATCGCCTCCGCCGTATACTCGATCACGCCGTCCTTCATTCCGTTTGTGATCCGCTGCCAGTCGCTGTGCATATTGGATGCCCATTCATGCAGCTGAAACCCGAGCATACGATCTCCGCACAATTCGTAATATCTGCGGATCAGGGCAGGATCCCAGTTGTATTTTTTATACCACCATCCGCCCTGAAGTCGGTCCACATAAAACATACGGCTGCATTCGCGGACGGTTTCGTAAAGCGGCGTGCCCGGCGCCGCATAACTGTTAAAACATTTTTCCTCGGGGACATCGATGTGCTGATGCAGTTTGACTCCGCCGGTGTCGCCGATCATCCCGTGACGGATAAGGCCTTCCCAGTATCCGTCCATATATCCGTGTATAAAGCTGAACAAAGCGTCCCCCTCCCGGTCCGTATCTCTAAATTATCCGCAGTTTTATACGGTTTACTCAAAGAAAGACAGGAAGAATTCATTCAGCCCGCCTTCAAAACAGAAGTGCCGATATGTGGGGATGGAGAATGCTTCCTGTGTGCCGGTGCTGAAATCCCCCCATGTCAGCCCGTCCTTCTCGTAAACGTTCAGATCGCTTACATTGCATTCCGGTTTTTCGGTCCCGTCCGTATATCGGATCATGTAAGCGGGATCCGGAGACAGAACGGGATTGAGAGGAGAATCGAACCAGCGGATAAGGTCGGGGGAACGGGTGATAAACTGCTCATAAACAGGGCTGTTTCCGGAGGATGAGCAGCGCACATGAAGCAGGTAATACATGCCTTCCGAATAATAAAGCCGGGGTGAGGAGGTATACAGATCAGAGCGGTATACAGCGGCGGGAATATAATGAAAATCCTCCAGGCCGTAAGAACAGGCAAAGCAAACGGTGAAATTATACGGTCCGCCCAGAAGGTCGACCGCCATGACATAACGCCTTCCGTCGAAGCAAACGCTGTTGTTCTGATGCTGTATGAACCTGTCATGATTGTTCAGCACCATAAGCGGACGGCTCCACCACTGAAAATCAAAAGTTTTCGACATGTAGATGTTCCAGTAATCGGTGGCGAAAACATAGAATGCATTTTCCTCCGCATACGCCGAATGAAGCTCGAATCCCTCCATGCATCTGCACAGGATGTCTCCCGAGGCGAGGTCCCTGACACGTGCGAAATTGATGCCCGGTGTATCGCTTCCCGGAAAATTTTTACGGATAAATTCAAGGCGGACCCAGCTGTTCTTCCACAGAAGAACGGAAGTCTCGACAAGACACTCGCCCGAACGGGGACATACTGTTATTTTTTTCCCGTTTTTATTTTCTTCTTTTGATCCGGAGTTCTGCATATACTCTTCCCCTCTCAACACCAAAAAATACGGAAGATCCTTACCGGCCGAGAAGTTCCGTGTAAACGGCGATACCGTCGTCCAGCGCTTTGACCATACTGCCGCGGATCGATTCGAGTTTCGAAGCCAGATCGAATGAATCCGACAGGGAGACAGCACAGGTCATGTTGTAAAAACCGCTCCAGTTATTGTCTGCCAGCAGGTCATAGGACATATTTTTAAAGCTTATTTCAAGCATTTCCATCGAATCTTCATCGCGCGTCGATTTTGTCAGGATCTGCTTTTCGATCGCGACGGGTGTCAGCATACCGGCAGCCGATGCAGCCAAAGCCTCAAGTACGGTCCCCGTCTGCTCGGGCTGCGCCGTAACGGCCGAAACCGCGACGATCGCCGCCCATGGGGATGATACCGTCAGATATTGTTCCTGTGATTCGTCGTATTTGGGATAAGGGAGAAGACCGAAGTCAAATTCGGATACGTTTCTGAAATTCGATATCGCGCCGATTGCCGAACTCCAGAAAAGGAACCGGCCGTTTGACGCCATATCGGTGCGTTTTTGGTAATCATTGCCCATATGTTCGACCAGCAGCGTATCGGGGGACCTGATAACCGCCTCCCAGATTTTTTGCGCCGCCGTATAATATCTTTCCCCGAGTATATCGGCGGTTATGCCGTATTTTCCGTCGGCACCGACCGTCACGGAAGGCATTCCGAAATCGGCGAGCATGGTGGCAAGCGCGCCGCTGTTGCACGAAAGCCCCCAGCGGTCTTCCGTATCGTATCTGCCGTCCCCGTTGATATCGCCGCGAATTCCGGAAATCATCCGGCTCATCTCTTCGACGGTCCATTTGCCCGTGCGGACAATGCCGTATGGTGATTCCAAAGAATAGTCATCGATCAGTTTCTTATTGAAATAAAGGACTTCATTCGTATAATTATCGTTATACAGGATCTCTCCGGTCGCTATATACTGCTGTTTCCCGTCATTATACGAATAATACCGGTTAAAATTCCGATCCCAGCGGCTTTCATCGAGGTCAAGCGTGCCGATTGTGCGCAGATTATAAAAATTGCCTTTCGCGGCGAGTTCATTGGTTGTTCTTTTGTATGCCGCCGCCGCGTCGACGGAGGGATCTCCCGAAGCGACGAGATTGGTTATCACCGACGGATATTTCGAAGCGTTTGTGACGGAAGCGGATATTTTTACATTCAGGTTTTCTTCCGCATACCTCGCTCTCTGATACACGGCCTCTTTGAGTACGTCTCCCTGAATATCCGTTAATTCATAGCTTATTTCACATTCGTTTTCACCGAGATAATAATCAGCCTGACAGATAAACGTGATCGTTTCTCCGTTGAGTTTGTTCTTAAAAATCTCTTCGATGCCGGAATCAACCGTTTCGCTTGTTTCCGCAGATGCTGATTCCGCGTCCGATACGCCTGTTTCTTCCGGATTGTCCGGAGCGCAGCCCGCCGCAGGCATCAGAATAAAAAGGGCAGCCAACATACACAGAACCGGTTTTTTCATAGAGACCTCCTCTTTCACAAAAGTAAAACAGATCAATACGTTTGTCTGAAAGATAAAACAGAGATGAATCGCGTGATGTTTTTCCCGGATCCTTTCTAAACGGCGGTGCCGCAGCCTTAACGATAGAATTTTCGGAGACTGTCCGACAGGAGCCCCATGAGGATACCGACCGGTATCTCCCCCATGGTCCAGCCGCACTCGACGGACCAGGGTGCCCAGCCGACGTCGTTCGGGACGCCGTATACCTCATTGAGGGAGACATCAAAAGCCCGCGTCCACACGCCGTCGATCATCCTGTTATGACTCCGGATCTGAACGGAAAGCAAAAAGCGGCAGATATCCCTCCAGAGGACCCTGAATTTCTCATCTTCCGTGATCAGATAAGCCTGCGCGAACGCAGCCGGCAGCCAGTTGATCGAATAAAGCATATCCACGACCGGATTCCCGTTTTCACACAGGACCGACGACTCTCCTCCTACGACGCCGGCGCAGGACGCGCGGTAACCCGTGTCCCATTCGACGAAGCTGCCGTCGGGCTGTCTGAACTTCTCAAGGTCCGCGGTGACACGGTAAAGCCATTCTTTATGAATCTGCTCTCCCGTCGCCCAGTAAAGCAGGGCCAGCGGGAGTATCAGCCGGCAGTATTCCTGTGTCTCGCTGTGCTCGCGCGCGGTTTCCGGATATACTTTCATAAAGGACGTCATTCCGCGGACGGCCGTGTTTAAATATTTTTCGTCGCCGAAAACTTTGTAGGCGAGAAGGAGGGCTGCCATATAGGTGCCGTTGTAGTGTGCACTCGGCGTTCCTTCCGCCGTTTTTCCGAGTTCCTCGGGTGACAGGCATCCCTGCTGCCCCCAAGCAGTCAGCAGCGGCGGGTCGAAGCTGACGATATCGGTCCGGGGGGAGCGAAGTCCGTTTCCGGAGGTCGTGCGCAGCAGAAAATCGAGCGAACGGCGCACGATTTTCTCGTCTTTCCGGTCTCCCGTATACAGCATGCGATAGAGGTGCGGCAGTAAAAATCCGCGCGCGGTATCATCCTGGTAACAGACCGTGTATGCGCTTTCGAGATTCCAGCATCCGAAACCGTCAAGGCTGTTGTCATACGAAGTGATCAGTTCCTTTCCGAGCACGGAAAGCTGTTCCGATATTTCGCGGAATTTTTTATCGCCTGTCTGCAGATATTTCATAAAGTATAAAAACGAAGTTTCACCTGTCGAGTCGTTGCGGAGCGCACCCTTGTCCTGACTTCCGTCGTGATATACCGAAGCAAGAAGCCCTTCCGAAATCGCATAACAGGAATCTCCGCGCTTTACGAGCATCCCGGCGTTCCGGATCCAGGCGAATACGCGGTCGACGCCTTCGGAGGCGCGCTCCTCAAATTCATCCTCTCCGCACGGAACGGTATAGTAGGAATGACTGTCGTAATACCCGGACAGAAGCGATAATTCCGGCTTTTCACCGCCCAGCCATCCGATGATCCCGCGCACCAGCGCGAACCATTTTCTTTTGGGCGCGAAGCGCGCGGAGCAGAAGTCCGATATCCGGAAAGCGCAGAACAACAGGAAATCGTCAGCCGAAAAGAGCGCGGGAGAATCGGGCATACTGCTTACGGATCCGTCCAGCTTATAAAATCCCCGGGGATTTTTATAATAATTCAGCCACACACGCGCGTTTAAAGGCATCGAATAGGGACTCAGCCTCATATTGCTCTGTTCATCGAAAAGATCACCGCATTCGATCCCTTCGATGCGGATATTATCGGCCGCGGCAGGCCGCATATAACGCGTGGAATCCGGTCCCGAACACTTGATCACCCCGAAATAAGGACAAAATTCGGCAAACAGCTTCGGCGACTTTTTTATATACATTCCGAGAAGGATATCCCACTGTTGCACGGTGAATTTCATCGGCTGACCGTCTGTCCCTCCGCAGAACATGACGGCATCATAGGAAGCAAGGCCGGCGGTTTCCATATCCTCCTGCTTAATGACATCGACAGAATTCCCAGCGAGTCTTATAATATTGATCACGTCCGTATCCCGGGCCGAAACCGCTGCGATTTTTTTCATTGAAAATCCCCGTCCCTTTCCTTGTTCTCTTCACAATCCTCTGCGGAGAAATCCCCGCATCACCATAGTAGCATATTTTTCGGTATTGTCAATGATTTCCTCCGATAAATATCCGTAAAATATCCCGAAAAGCAGCAGACCGCGCAAACACGGCGGTTCGCCCGTTCCGGGAAAAATGCACCGGGCAGAATGTAAATCACCCGATTTTTAACAAAAGGCTTGCATCGTATTTGCCGAAGGTTTATAATAAAAATATCTTACAGGAATATTCGCCTGTATCCGTATTGTGATCCTGCCGTTTAATTTTTCTTATATATTTAAAACCGCTTATCCGGGTTTCATTCTTTGAATTTATTCGATGTTTTTAGAAGTAATTAGGGTTAACTGAATGACAAATAATTTTCACGCAACATAAAGAATATGGATATG
>CAZVPD010000015.1:0-38719 GCA_964628455.1 uncultured Lachnospiraceae bacterium | reverse complement strand
TTATATTTCCTTAAATTACTATTTCCTATAGGGGTAAATATTGCGGATTTTATTTAATTTATTCTCCTTCGGAAACATTATCCGAAGATCCTGTTTTATCTGTATCGGCCGTTTCGGATTCCTCGTCCGATTTATCATCCTGAACATGTTTTTTACCATGGGTAAACGATACGATTTTTAGATCCTGATCAGCTTCGGTGATCAGTCCGTCGGGTAAAAGAATATCACTTAACAATACACTGTCGCCGATCTGCTTGCCGGAGACATCAAGTTCGATATAATCCGGGATGTTTTGCGGAAGACCTGTAACCGTTATATGTTCGGTTTGCCTGACCATAAAGACGTCTTTTGAATCGAGTAATTCTCTGCCTGTCAATACGATCGGGACTTCGACACTGATTTTATCGTCAAATGAAATTTTATTGAATTCGACATGAATATATTCATTGCTTACCGGTGTCGTCTGGATTTTTTTTATAATAACGGTATATACTTTACCGTCCGGCTGTTCCAGTTTATAACCTGAATTTTTTCCGAATTCCGAAAGCTTTTTCTTGAACTCCTCTTTTTTTACGGTGACCGCCACAGAATCCATAGCTTTCGAATAAATAACGCAGGGTAAAAATCCCTCTCTTATGATCCGTTTATTCGACCGGCTGCTTGCCGCGTTTCTCGGCTCTATTTTAATCGTTCCTATTTCTTTCATACTTTTCAGCCTCCTTAATCATCGGATGAATCGGATATAATATATATCCGAATACGAATGTTTGCAGGATAACCTATGATATCAATGAAGATACTATGTCTGTGCTTTTTCTGCGGGCATGTTTATAGTATATCATAAAAATCCGATAAAAGCAATGCTTTTGAGGGTATTATCATACTTTATTAACATAAAACACAAAATACGGCAAACAATGCAGATCAGAAGCCGAATTTAAGTAAAATATCGAAATTCTTTTATGGATTATTGATTTATGCGACAAATAAATATATAATGATTGAAAAGAAATCAAAAAAATTTATGACAAAAAATCAGGTGTCGGGAGGCAAAAAATCGTGAAAACAATATCACTGGACGGATTCTGGAATTTATCGCAGACAACAGGTCAGCGCAGATTTGCAAAATGCAGAGCTCAGGTACCCGGAACGGTTCAGCAGGCTATGGAAAATATTTCGGGTGATCCGGCATACGGCAATAACGTGTTGTCAGGGCGCTGGATAGAGGAACAACTATGGCATTTTCAAAGAGAATTCATACTGACAGCGGAAGATATGCAAAAAAAACTTCGTATCGTTTTTCTCGGACTGGATTTGACGGCCGACATCTTCATCAACGGGAATCATGCCGGCAGTCATAACAATTTCTATGTCCCTTGCGGGCTGGATATGACTCCTTTTGTTCATGAAGGCGTCAATACTGTACGCGTTGAAATCGAAAGCGGGATCAATTACGCATCCAAAAAAGATACTGCCGGACTCTATCCCGAACCCTGGGAATTCGGATATCGTCTGCATAACCGTTCCTGGCTGCGTAAACCTCAGTGTTCGTTCGAATGGGACTGGTCTCCGCGCTGTATCAACGTCGGGATCTATAAATCCTGCTTTATCGAGATCAGCGACGGAATTTTCCCTAAGGAAACGACGGTTTATACCAAAGTCAGCGATGATTATTCCCGGGGTACCGTTACTATACGGCAATATGTTCAAAATTATGATGTTCCGCGTTCATATGATATAAATTTTAAAATCAAAGAAACGGGTACCGCCGTAAATTTTAATGTTGTTGCGCCGAAAGGTGAAAGCTATACGGCTGCGACTCTGGAAATCGACTCACCTTTGCTTTGGAATCCGGTCAATTACGGGAAACAAAACCGATATACTGTTGAGATCACGGTGACAGACGCAGAAACCGGAAACGAAACGGCATGTATCGTCAAAAAGACCGCCTTTCGGAAAGTAGTCATCAATCAGGAAAAGCATCCGACGGCCGGATGTTATTTTATAGTCAATATCAACGGCAACAATGTTTTTGCCAAAGGCGGCAATATGGTTCCGGCTGATTTATTATTCAGCCGTCTTACGCGGGAGGTATATGAAACAATTACCGATCGGGCGCTGGAGGCAAATTGCAACGCGCTCCGCGTATGGGGCGGGGGGATCTATGAGACCGATGATTTTTATGACCTGTGCGATGCTAAGGGGATTATGGTATGGCAGGATTTCATTAATGCATGCGGAGCGTATCCGGCTGCGGAACCGGAATTTTTCGAGAATTATAAAAATGAGATCACGCATAATATACGCAGATTATCACCCTATGCTTCGCTCATCATCTGGTCAGGCAATAACGAAATCGACTGGCAGGCCCGCGCGCTGCTGGGACATGAAAAATTAAAAAAATATCCCGATGCGCAGCTGTATTATGTCCTGATCCCGATGATATTGAAACAGGAAGGCGATGACCGCTATTACCAGCCCTCAAGTCCTTATTCCCCGGATCATTCCGATCCCAATAATAATTTTATCGGCGATCAGCATCCCTGGGATATCGGATTCAGCGATAAAGATTATTACAAATACCGTTTATTCGAATGCCGTTTTCCGAACGAGGGCGGTGTGCTGGGACCGACCAGTTATCCGAATACGATGGCCTGCCTTGAGAAAGAGGATGAATATGTCGGATCGTTTTCGTGGGAACTGCATAATAATACCATTGCCATCAACAACCCTCAGGATAAGCTGGTTCGGGAGAAATTCGGGGTGGATCTGACAGATGCATCGATAAAAGATTATATCTATTATACCGGACTCGGACAGGGTGAAGGTCTTACGGAATATATTCTAAACTTCCGCCGCCGTATGTATGATTCGGCTTCGGCTATTTTCTGGATGTATAACGATACATGGCCTGCAACGAACAGCTGGACTATTGTAGACTATATGCGGCTGCGCACCCCTTCTTTTTATCCTGTTAAACGAGCCTTTGCGCCGGTTGCGGTCAATATTGTCCGCACTTCCTGCGGCTGCGATATATATGCCGTAAACGAGAAATTAAATCCCGTTCACTGTATTCTCGAATACGGTGTTATGTGTGATCATGGATATGATTTTGTCAAAACAGAGGAAGTGATGCTCGGGTCCAACAAATCCTCGGTTGCGGCACACATTTCTGCAGAAAAATGCGGACCCGGTGTCATACCGTATGCAATATTAAAACCCGATGACGAACAGATCAGTTGTCGGCGGCTTATCGAAAAAACGATGATATGCCGGCCGTTCGACCCTTCGGTCATCCATACCGAATACGAAGTGGATACTGCGGTTTATACGTCCGATTGTTTTATTATGGGTGTCTGTATCGATCTTGACGGCTGCAGCCTGTCTGATAATTTCTTTGATCTTTATCCCGGTAAATCCTATCGTGTGAAACTGAACCATAGTTCGGGGAAAGTTCTGTACGGATATATACCGCAATTTTGAAATTTTCCGGGAACAGACAGGTGTATGATCCATAAAATACCGGTCATGCAAGCAAAAATAAAACATGACCGGTATTTTTATATATGTTTTATCCGACTGTGATAAAAACTCCGCCGCAGGATTCAAGTCTGACCGTGTATATCCCGTCTTCCGGCATCAGTAATTCAGGCAGCCCGCGTCTGTATAAAGTCATGCTGTGACCTCCGGTCCGGAATTTTACAGTCGCTGAAGCATTTCTGCGTATTTCGCTTGCGTTGAGCAAAGTAAAAGCGCTGCCGTTCTCGTTTCCGAAACATCCGATCAGCAGTGTTTCGTCGGATTCAAGAAAATCAATGGCTTCGAACCGTGAAAGGTCGAATGGATGATCAAAACCGGTGCCGTCGCCCGGTTCTCCGGACCGGTACAGGCAGGTGCCGATATTTTTATATTTCATATATATTCCGGATAATGCGTTCAGTTCGCTGTTGACGGCTTTTGCGCTATACCATAAATCCGTCTTTTCACCGTCTTTTCCTATCATCCCATAATCAAAGCGTTCGGCGCCTGACGGAGGCGTGGCATAACAGAAATGGAAGATACCGTCGGCACCGAATGAAAGGCATGCGTAAACCTGATACCGCATTTCGGCTTCCGTCGGCGGGCGCATAACTGTATTGAACCCCATTGTCTGAATGAAACACCTGAAACTGCGTCCCGTATCTCTGCAGACGGAAGCAATGATATCCATGTTTTTAAAATAATCCGTCATAGTGCGTTTTATACCGTCATCGTGCATGCTGAATGGATAAATATCGACGGATATATAATCACCCGGTATTGTTTCGGCATACAATTTTACATATTGCTCATAACTCTCTGTCCCCAGAACAGACAAAGGGGCGTAAATCGGGAATAAATTAATATAAGGCATTTTCCCGGGTAAAACCGATCGATATACTTTAAGTCTTTCCGCAATGGCAGGAAAAGCTCCCGCTCCGGGTTCGTCTGCGAACATATTGCCGGTAAAGGATTTATATCCGGAATACAGAGCCGCAGCGGAGGCATATCGTTCGGCGTCAGGCTCACCCGCACTGATCCTGCCGTCTGAGATCAGCACATCGATTCCGGCTTTTTCACAAAGCTCAAGAATAGTCTTTTTCTGCGATTCGCTGCCCCATCCCGCAAAAATCAGATTTATACCCGATTCGGCAATTTCATCAATATGACGGCTGTCTAAATAATTTAAGTCAACAGGATACCATGCGCCGATCATTATTTTTTTCATAAACGCTCCTTTATTTGTTTGTTTTACCGCGCTGTTTAAAAGTCACCGAAAAACAGCCAACGGCCGGTTGAAGAATGCAGCGGGAAGTTTGTTGAATCCGACATTTTCGAAGGAATTATATCCGGCAAAGTTTAATGAAAAGTTTTGTTTTTTTTCAGCCACGTTATTGTTTTTTTATTTACGGTTATGATCCCTTCGGTTTTCATTTTCGATAACTCCCGGCTCATTGCGCTTCTGTCAGTGCAGAGAAAATCCGCCAGTTCGTTTCTGTTATAGGGAAGCGTGATAGTATAGGAACCGCTCTGTTCGATCATATCGTAAAAATACGCTTCAAGCCTTCCACGTATGGTTTTATGCGTGATATAGGACATTTTTTGATTCAGAAATATGTTTTTTTCGGCAATCACCTTTAGTAAGTTCGAAATCAACTGCCTGTGAAACGAACATGCCGATTTGCATGTATGAATAATGCTTTCAATATCTATAAAAAGAATTTCACATTTCTCCGAAGCAATCACCGTAACCGGCATCTCTTTCATTCTCATACATGCGAAGGTTTCGCCGAACATTTCTCCGGGACCGAAAGAACCGACAATCATCGAATCCCCGAGTATATTTTCTTTGAGCACCTGGGTTGCACCCGAAATGATAATCCCGACCCGCGGTTTACTCTCTCCCGATAAAAAGATAAAACCGCCTTTCGGAAAAATTTCCGTATGGCTGTTCAGACATTTCAGCATACTGTAAATATCCGGTTCGTTTATCTCTTCAAACAATTTATTGTTTTTTAAAACTTTAATCAAATTAATTTATCTCTTTTCATATTATTGTTGCAGGCGCAACAGATTATTTTTATGGTTTATAGTATAATAATTTCATAAGCAGATACAGAAAAATTATTGACAGGGGAGACTTTCTATGATCAGAAAAATAATAAAAATCAATAAAGAAAAGTGCAACGGATGCGGTTTATGCGCCGATGCGTGTCATGAAGGCGCAATCGCCATAGTTAGCGGAAAAGCTGAATTAATACGCGATGATTACTGTGACGGTTTGGGTAATTGCCTTCCTGTCTGTCCGACCGGTGCCATCTCGTTTGAAGAAAGGGAAGCGGCGGAATTTGATGAAAAAGCGGTGAATAAAAAAACGGTAAACCGGATCAATTCCATAAAAACGGATTGCGGCGGGGGCGCTTGCCCGGGAACAAGGATCAAAGATATAACCCGTAAAAGCAGCGTATTTTCATCCGACGAACAACATAAACCCGAAAGTATGTTAAGACAATGGCCGGTCCAGATCAAACTGGTTCCCGTCACGGCTCCGTTTTTTAAAAATGCCGCTTTACTGGTGGCAACCGACTGCACTGCTTTTGCATACGGAGATTTTCATAACCGTTTTATTAAAAACAGGATCGCACTGATCGGATGTCCAAAACTGGACATGGGCAGTTATGCCGAGAAACTGACTGAAATACTGAAACGGAATGATATAAAAAGTATCCTGGTAGCACGAATGGAAGTTCCCTGCTGCGGCGGGATCGAACAGGCAGTGAAAGAAGCTCTTATCGGCAGCGGGAAGATGATCCCGTGGCAGGTGGTGACAATTTCCGCTGAAGGTCAGATCCTGGATTAAATTATACCTGCAAAAGAATCTGTTTTTATGCCGAAAAAATTCAATGTGTTATTTGCGGCTGTGTGATCGGATTTATTTATATGATTTCGGATAACCGAAAATGAAAAGGAGAAAATATTCAATATGAAAGCTGAAATCGACCGTTCGGGATGCATAGGCTGCGGTCTTTGCGAGGAAACTTGTCCTGAAGTTTTCCGCATGGCGGATGACGGACTTGCAGAAGTTTATTCCGATGTTGACGAATCAAATGAAGAAACGGCACAGGAAGCAGCGGACAGCTGTCCTGTTTCCGTTATTACGATCGAAAAATAAAAATCGGGATGCGGTAGGGATCAAAAAAAAGCTTTGCGGGACGCATTGCTTTTTTTTTTGCTTTCCTAAAAATGTCTCGTAAAAAAAGCGCTTTCTGCAAGAAGACTTTCCACCGTATCGATACCGAGAAGATGAAGAAGTTCAATGACATACGGATTGTCAATGGGGGTAGCCGCAGGGGCGGAACTTCCGTATTCGTTTACATTTTCCCGACCCTGAATGGGGTCGAGAATAGATTTGGGTCCGCCTACGCATCCCCCTATGCAACCCATTCCCTCATAAAAATTCGCATCGATATTTCCCGCAAGCAATTCGTTCACCATCGCTTTGCAGGCCCGGACTCCGTCCGCCTGCCTGGCTTTAATATCGATGGAATTTTTCGGACTGATGCGTTTCAGTGTTTCTTTTACCGCTTCGCTGACACCGCCTGTCCGGGCATATATTCTTCCTGCGCGCGATGAATGATCTTTTTCACTTTCCACCGAATGCAGGGGATCGATATCAAGCGCTTTGAAAATATCGTTTACTTCTTCGAATGTAAGTACATAATCGACAGCGTCCGCAATATCGGTTTCTTTGGCTTCTGCTTTTTTTGCTATGCAAGGGCCGATAAACACGGTCAGTGCGTCGGGATGCAGATGTTTTATGGTACGGCCGGCTGCGATCATCGGTGATACCGATCCGGGAACATGAGGCATCAGGCTTTTATAAATTTTACGGATCATAGCAATCCAAATGGGACAGCAGCAACTGGTCAGCTGATAATCGGTTTCTTCGCGGATATTATAATTGAATTCCAGCGATTCCTTAAGCGTAAGAATATCCGCAAAAAGAGAGACTTCGATCATACCGTCAAATCCGATTTGTTTCAGAGCCGAACGCAGTTTTCCGGGAGTGATCTCTTTGTCAAACTGTCCTAAAAATGCGGGTGCGACCAGAGCATAGGACAGGTGCGAACCATGTCTGACGGCATTGAGAACAGAGATGATTTCGTGACCCGCAGCAAGGTTTTTTTCTTTACAATAATCAATACATGCCGAACAGCCGACGCACTCCTCCTTGCTGATCGTTATATTTCCTTCGGCTTTTTTATGAATTGCATCAAACGGGCAGTTGCCGGCACAGGAGTCCTGCTGTTCGGAAGAACAGCTACAGTCTCCGGTCAGCCAGACCGGCGGATATTTTTCCGGATGCAAAAGACAATCCAGCTGATTGTTGTCATAACAGTTTTTAAAGACTTTTACGGTTTCATCCGTCAGCGGATTTTTCAATGATTCCGAAAGAAGTTTATTATATAATTCTTTGAAGGCAGTCATTTTCTGCGCTCCCCTCTATAGCCGATGATGCGGTCAGCCGGTTCTTATTGCGTTATATTCGATCTTTCTTTTTTTCCAGATATTTTTGCTTTCTGATTTCAAAAGTTTCTTTCTGTTCATCTGTTTCCAGAAGCAGTTCCGGGACAACGCATGGATTTCCCTGTCTGTCGAGTGCTACATAAGTAAAAAATGCCGATAATGCGACTTTAGCCGGCCAATTGCTTACAAGATCCTCAACTTTGACCGTTATCTTAACCTCCATGGAGGTTCTGCCCACAAAAGCCACCTCAGCGTCGCAGATAACAAGCTGACCGACGGTGATCGACTGATAAAAAACCAGTTCATCAACTCTTACCGTAACGGCGTTCATTTTTGCGTGCCGCATGGCAGCAACACCGCCGCATGTATCCATGATTTTCATGATCTCACCGCCGTGAACCACGCCGGAAGGATTTGCCTGATTGGGGAGCATGACTTCCGATAAAGTTGATTTGGATTGAGATATAGTTTTCATAATGATATTTATCTCCTTTGTTCGTCAGAATACCGTTAATATACTGTCTCTGTCTGTGCCTTAATGATTATTCTCAATGAAATAATTGTTCATTCATTTATGCCGTAAAGCAATCGAACTTGCAGGATTATAATGACTTCTTTCGGATGTGAGTGCAAGCACCGAACCTGACAGACCGCACAGAACCGCCATGAGAATCCCTGCGTATAATTTTTTTCCGAAAAACAAACCGGCGGTAAACGGCAGCAGTGCCTGTCCCGCATAAATGCATAACAACGTACAGGCTGAAGCGAGGAGAGTGTTTTCGGGAAAGCGTGCACACAATGAACTTAGTCCCAAAGGGACGACGGCTCCGCTTGTCAGTCCTACGAAAAAGGCGGCAAGACACATAAATAAAGCGGAAGGAAAAATCAATGAAACAGTCAGTATAACCGCCGAACCGAACATGGAAAGAATTATATATCTGTTTGTCTCAAAGGGCAGTCGGGGTACAATAATCCGAGATGCGGAGGAACCGAGCCACATCAGTGAAATCGCCAGAGGACCAAGGACGGGATTTCCCAGACCGACTGTTATATAACGCACAAGCCAAAACGCCAGACAAACTTCCTGCGCGCCTTTAAATCCCACAGCAAGCATAAACAGAGTATTGCGCGGTGTCAGAAATTTCCGTATACCGGAAAGCGCTATAGGAGGCGTATCTCCGATCACCGCGGAAAGTTCGTTTTTTGTTTTAATATATACAAAGACAGAATACAAAAACACCGCAAATCCGAAAACCGCAAAAACCCTTATTATTTCATTCCATTTATAATGATGTATCAGCATCTGCTGAATAAAAAGCGGTCCGCAGACTCCGCCTATCCCGAAAAAAGAATGCAGAAGACCCATATAGCGCGCTGCTTCTTTACCGGCATAAAGGTCTGCCGTAACCGACGATGCTGCAGAATCGATAAACCCGTATGATATACCTATAAAAAAATAAAAAATCAATAAAAGCGAATAAGGAGGCATAAAACCGATGGCAAAGAAAAACACGGCGGCAAGCAAAGCCGAGGCAATCAAAACAAGAGTTCTTCGCAGTCTGATGATCCCGAATAAAAGAAGACAAAGAGCCGAAAACATTCCTGCGCTTATCACCGAACTGATAAAACTCTGCTGTGCCGCATTAATTGCATAATGTGTGACAAACATATTAAGCAGGGTGCTTTGAGTGGTATTTCCGAATGCAAAAAGCATAAGCATCAGAAGTGTACCGGTCGAATAAAACAATTTGCCGGAATTTTTCATATCTCACCGTTTTAATGGATTTTTATATACCGGAATAAATTATAGCACAGGATCTTCGAAAAGACAACACGTAATCTTCTAAATAAATGATATTGCTTGACATATATCACGGTTTGTTATATAATCATATAAAATAATGCAATATTCATATGTTTTTCGGATGACAAAGCATCATTTTCTTATGAAATTCAAAATATGAAGGGGGTTGTTTTATGGAACCCGAAAAGTGCAGATTTTGCGGTGCTGTACTCAGCGAAAAAGCGAAATTTTGTTTTGAATGCGGGACGCTTATTGTCAGAGCAAAACAGGAAGAAGAAAAACCGAAATCCAATCCTTCGGAAAATGAAACATTATCCGGAATGAAACCGGATAAAACTGCAAATAACGAGATATCGGACGACAAAGCAATCAACAGCGAAAAAAACGTTGATAGTAAAATAAAAGATGATGCGGTTCCCGAAAGAGACAAAGAGCAAAATGAAAACCGTCAGATACATCAACATCATCAGGAAGAAAGCAGTTACAGGCAGAACGGCCGGTCTGCCGCATCGGGAGAACAGTTCAATCCTTATACGACACCTCCACCTTCCGACTCGAAATATGCTTCCGTGGGTGTCTGGAGTTATGTCGGTATGATGGTTTTATTCTCTCTGCCGGTTATCGGATTCATTTTAGCCATTATCTGGGCTTTTGATGCCCGGAATATCAACCGACGCAATTATGCGCGGGCAATACTCGTCCTGACAGCGATCATCTTTCTGTTGAGTACCGTTATAACCGTTGTCGGAATTGTTCTTTTATATGATGTGATCAAAGAAATAATGGAATCATTTCCGCAAAACGGATATACATTCCCCTTTAAGCAGTATGATATTCGGATCGACGGTCTTATAGAGGGAATGAAGTCGGAAAACGGAGCATTTATATATCGTCATATCGGCGATATGACAGAATTATAAATATGTCTTTATGTAAATACTGCGGTTCCGAAGTAAATGATGAAAGCGAAGTCTGCATATCCTGTCGCCGGACCATCGATGTGTTAAGAAAAGAAAACCCTCCGCAAAAAATAAACGGATTTGATGCAAACGATATTAAAAAAAACAAGAGCCTGGCTTGTCTTGCCTATTTGCCGTTTTTATTTATTCTCCCGCATTTACTGAGTCCGAAATCAAAATATGCATTATATCATGCCGGCTACGGATTCCGTCTGACTATACTCGGAATAATTTTTAAAATTTCCGATATATTGTTGAAAATATCATTGAATGTTTTTTTTAAATACACTTATAACGAAGGAACCGCATTTGAATACAGCACGGTGAATGAAACCGGAACCATGCTTTCTTTTGTGTTCGGCACAGCCGTTTTGGTTATTTACAGCCTATTGCTTGTTGCCGGTGTTTTTTCCGCATATAAATGCCTGATAATAAGTCTGCCGAAATTAAAAAGCAAAAGCGACAAAACAGATAAGGGGCAGCCGGCCTGATAAGCCGAAAAACTGCAATTTCCGTAAAAATCGTTTTCTTGATCGCCGTATTCTTTTATAAAACGATGGGTCGGAACTATCGGTAATTCATAAGAACGAATGGAAGGATAAGTCTATGTTCGGTTTCGGTATTATCGGCTGCGGAATGATTTCTTCTGTTCATGCCGGCGCGATTGCGGCAATCAACGGAGCGAAATTATACGGCGTGACCGATGTTGATTCTGCACGCGCGCATGATTTTGCCCGGAAGCATCAAACGCGTGCTTATGATAAAACAGAAGAGATGCTGTGCGACGAAAATATCGACGCTTTATGTATTTGCGTACCGAGCGGCCGGCATGCGGAGACTGCGGTTTTATGCGCAAACGCAGGCAAACATGTCGTTATAGAAAAACCCATGGCCCTGACTGTTGACAGCGCCGAAAAAATCATCGCTGCCTGTAAGGAACATTCGGTAGTCGGTACGGTTATCTCTCAGATGCGATATTACGAGGACATTATACGTGTGCGCAATGCGGTAATAAACGGGATGTTCGGCAGGATTATCTCGGCTCATCTCGAAATGCATTATTACAGGACACAGGAATATTATGACAGCAGCGGCTGGCGGGGTACCTGGGCTATGGACGGAGGCGGAGCTTTGATGAATCAGGGCATACACGGTGTGGACGCACTGAGTTTTATCATGGGCGGAGTCGAAACGGTAACCGGTACGATTAAGACTCTGATACGTGATATCGAGGTGGAAGATACTGCAGCTGCAGTACTTTCATTTAAAAACGGAGCGCTGGGAACCGTCAGTGCCTCGGTTGCGACATACCCCGGATATCCGCGGAAAATAACGATCAGCGGGGAACTGGGAAGCATCCTTTTGACAGAGCATCAGATAACATACTGCGACGTGGCATCATTCGGTGAAGTGAAACCGGCCGGTTTGATCAGCAGCGGTTCTTCGGATCCGTCAAACACTCCTGTTTTGGGTCACATTTTACAGTTAACCGACTTTATAGAAGCGGTCGGCACAGGTGGAAGAACTAGGTCTGATGTAAGGGACGGCAGGGATACCGTGAAGATCATCGAAAGCATCTATAAGTCATCGCAAAACGGAATGCGGATTATGATATAACTCATTTTTATAAATATATCCATTTACCTTGGACAGAATCGCATATCTGAGCGTCTTTCTCGGTATAGAGCTTAAAAACTCGTATTTTACGAAAGAGGTAATGAAGAATGGGAAAAATCAGTGACATGGTGATGTGCGATCTTAGGTATATTACAACAGCCGAACAGGCGCAGGGAATCGAGGAAATTTCAGATATCGTGATGCTTATCCTTCCCAAAGATGCCCCCGATGAAGTTATGAGCGCAATTTCCGCAATCCCGAAACACGACATAGTAACCGAAATGCAAATTTCAAGAGACGCCATGATTTCCACAATCAACGGTACAACGGAAATCAATGACGGTTTTTTCGGCAAAGCTTCCGAGTCCGTGCTGATCATCAACGGCATAGGTATCATTTCCTGTTTAAAAAAGCAATGCTCCGGAACGATTATACTGAATGGCATGTTGATTATCAGCGAAAACAGCAAAGATAGGATCGATTTTAATTATGCTTCGTTAAACGGCAGAATTATTTACGCCGATTTCGATGCGTATAATTTTCATGCCAACAAATTTGTAATAGATGCGGATTATTTGAAGTATGCAAAAAATAAAACGGCATTAATAGCCGGCAATAAAATTATAATTGCCGATGATGTTTCTGTTGATATGCTGCAGAATAAAGAATTGCAGCTCATAGCTGGGAACAAGGTGGTATGCCGCCGTGAAATTGCCGGATATGTAAAAACAATTGCTACCGCGGGAAATAAAATCGCATTATCCGAAGAAGAAGACGATGAAAGAGACTGAGCTTTTTAACAAGCTCTATTTTGATTTCGCAAAAAAAGTATACGCGTATCATTCCGCCTGTACCGGTACAGACAATGCAGCTGACCTGACACAGCAGACTTTTATGAATTTATGGCGGTATTTAAATAATACAAACGAAGAACCGGATAATTATCAAGCATGGATATTCCGTATCGCAATCAATGTAAAAAATGACTTTTTGAGGGAAAAAAAGCGCAGGCCTTTCCCGGTCGAATACAATGAAGAGATCGATACCGAATATCATGCCGATGAGTGCATGACAGAAACTTTAGCCATAAAAGCAGCCCTGTCGCGGCTAACGGAAGACCAGCGGGAAATCCTGTTTCTGCATAATATGGGTTTGAAAAGCGATGAAACCGGAAAACTGCTGAATCTGTCAGCCTCGGCAGTCCGTTCAAGATTATCGAAAGCACGGCTTGAATTTAAAAAACAGCTTCGGAACTGCGGGGTGATTATCAGTGAATAAGTCAGACGAATTGCTTGGTTTATATTTCGGCTGTCTTATGCCGTCGTCTGAACTGACAGATTCAATAAAAACGAAAATAGATCAGCAAATTATAAAATCCGGCAGCGATGCGGAATTTTTTATTCATACTGCTTCGGAAAACATATTTGACACGCCGATATACAGGAGAACAGCCGAAATATTCAGAAAAGCGTTTTCCGTATCAGAAAAATATAAAATAATATTCGGTGAAGAATAAAAATCGAATCCGGCTATTCGGACGGAGCAGATTTAAATCCATTCCGTCGGATTGAGTGAAGCGTTGACCTGTCTGGCGGTTTTGCAGCGGAGTTGCGGTAATGGACGCCGCAGCTCCGTTGTTTTTCGGCAAATCCGTCTTATATCAAAATATTCCGTAAAAAGTTATTCGTCATCCCGCTTGAATAATTTCTTTTTAACGGCGTGCACCGCTGTGCCGGAAACACATCACAGTGACGAACCGATGACTGAAACATCCGTTTTACCTGATCAAGAACCTGTCTGCAGAGCTGATTATTATACCGCATAACCGAAAACGGGATGCTCATCACCCGGTCTGTACCGCCTTCGGATTTTTGTTCGACGGAATCATATCCGGTTTTGAATTCGGCAGTTTACGGAAAAAGAAAGGTTAAAACAATGACATATGAATTCGATTGTGAGATCAGGAAGCTTGAAGGAAAAATCAAGTGGGCAGTTTTTTATTTTCCCTATCCGGCATCCGATGAATTCGGTTCAAAAGGGAATATCCCTGTGCTGATAACAGTAGACGGACACAGTTTTAAACACACATTGCTTCCTTCAAAAAACGGACATTATCTGGTGTATAACGACTATATCAGAAAAGCTGTCTGTAAAGAGATCGGAGAAGTCATACATGTCACTTTGGCAAGAGATACGAAGGAACGCCGGTATGTTGTCCCTGTGCAGATAGAGAAAGCATTAAGCGATCATGGAGTTTTGGAAAAATTTCTGAAACAGCCGGATTATCTGAAACGGGAACAAGTAAACTTTATCGGCAGCGCCGTAAAAGCGGAAACGAAAGAAAACCGTCTGAATAAGCTGATAACAGGGCTGACGGAATCCGATTGATTCCAAACAAAAACCATAAAATCACCGGAAACATTCCGAAAGCGTCAGCCGTATGAAAAAAGAAAGATCATTGAAGAATTATAAATCTGTAAATCAGGATGAAACATTTCATTTTGTTTTATATGTTATAAATCTTATCATGTTGACAGCAAACCCCGTGTGTGATACAATTAGGTCGGAAATAAGATAACTTTATATAAAATTCGGTGATCGAAGCCCGCATGAAAAAACACGTTATAATCAAAATATATAAAAAAACAGGAGAATGGATATGCCCGATGAAAAATTGATTTCGGAACTTGCAATAAACGGAGGGAAAAAATCCGTTGCCGTTCCGCTTGAACCCAGACGGCATTTCGGCGCCGATGAAAAAGCAGCTGTAAACGGCGTTATTGACCGTGCTGTTGCCGAAGGGACAGCACCCGGTTACGGCGGACCCGAAGAAGAATCGTTTTGCTCGGAATTTGCGGAAATGCTGGGCGGAGGATTTGCGGATGCCGTAAACAGCGGAACAACATCCGTGTTCGTAGCGCTGCGCGCTCTGGAAATCGAACCGTTTACCGAAATCATAACACCGCCGGTTACCGATCCGGGCGGTCTGATGCCTGTTGTGATGATGAACTGTATTCCTGTGATTGCGGACAGTGAGAAGGGCAGTTTTAATTTATCCCTCGACGGCATCAAAGCACGTTATACTTCGAATACGAGCGCGATCCTGGCGGCGCATATCGGCGGCGAGCCCTGTGATATTGAAGCAATTATTAAATTCGCCGATGAAAAAGGAATTCCGGTCGTTGAGGATGTAGCGCAGGCACACGGCGCTTCGGTCAACGGCAAACCGGTTGGAACTTTCGGGGCAGCTAACGGTTTTTCGCTTATGTTCGGCAAACATGTCTGTGTAGGCGGTCAGGGAGGGATCGTTTTTACGAAAAATGAAAATATTTACCGTAAAATACGTCAGAATTCCGATCGCGGCAAACCTTTCGGTTATGACGGCAACGGAAACTGTGTCGGTTCTTTGAATTTTAACATGGATGAAATGCATTGTGCGGTCGGACGTGCCCAAATAAAAAAAACACGGATGATTGCCGACGGACGGCGCAGAGTGGCGTCCGAAATAAAAAAAGGTTTATCGGACATACCCGCTTTATATTTTAATAAACTGCCCGACGGAGCCGTTCCTTCCTATTGGTTTATGCGCATACTGTTCCGCGAAGGATATACATCCTGCGATAAATTTGCCTTCTGCGCTGCGCTGAGTGCCGAAGGCGTGCCGGTCAATTCATATTATGCGGCAACACCGTTTACATCAGACTGGTATACAAAACGCCATGTTTTCGGATCAAGCGGCTATCCCTGGTCAGCCCCGGAATACAAGGGTGACCGCAATAAATACTATACTTTGAATGATGTGCCGAATGCCGCGAAATCCCTCAGCGATACCGTCATGGTGTTTATCCTAGAAAGCTGGAGTGAAACAAATATCAGCCAGATATGCGATGCTTTCCATAAAGTTTACGAGGCTTACAGAATTTAATACGAATGGAGCGGTTTCAATACCGCTCCTGTGTCTTTACACGTTATTGTATAAATCCCGCAGCGCTTTTCCCCGGGCTTTGATCGTGCATCCTTCGCAAACGTCGCGGTAAAAACCGAAATATTTCTCGTAATTACCGCCCCAACTATAAGCTGAATAATCGTCAAACAGTCTGAACGCGTGCACAGATTCGACATAAGGCATCGACTCCCGTGCGATCATGTATTTCTCCAGGCCTGCTTTTGATAAAAACACATCCGTATCACTGCTCCCGATATCCGAAAAACCGAATTCGCTTAAAAAAACTTTTTTACCCCTGTCACCGTGCCGGCAGGCAACTTCATAGATATCGTCGTTGTATTTTTTCCATACATCTCCCGGCATGGAACCCGCACAATACGGGTGCCAGCATAAAGCTTCGAAAAAGTCGTCGCTGTCTTTCGAACCGAAATCACCGCGTTCGATATTCGCATATATATATTCGAGGGTCCGGGCGATATAACCGGTCTCAAGCGGTTCCGCAGGCGCCATACCGGGCATAACCGAAACGGTTTCAACATCGGCTTGTTTCATCCCTTTTGTTGCGGCGAACATCATATCGGTCATGATCTCCGCTTTTTCCGCATGAGTAAAACAGGAAAATCCGGAATTATTCTGTTTCGCGACAGGCGATAAAAAGACATTATGATTCAATTCGTTTCCCGTTTCCCAGTATTCGATTTCCGAAAACTCCTTTGCTGCCAGATACCACGATGTTTCATACATTTCAAGAAACCTCTTATAAGGTGAACCGGCATTCATATCACGCTGCGGAGTATTCATAACTGCGCGTTTTTTTACGGCGGGATGGTCAAGAAACCAGTTATGGCTCATTACAAGGATTTGTTTTATACCGCATTTGGTCAGACCCTGAAATAGCCTGTGGTAATATTTCACTTCATCCGGATTGAATCTGTTATAACCGTTGAATATTGTACCGAAATGCATCCATGCCCGGAAACTCCGGACATTCATATCGCGAAGTTTTTCAAATGCTGTTTGCAGTGAATGTCCGCGGATTATATTGAAATCATAAAGTTGCTCGCACATCCCGTTTATAAGCGAACGGTCGACAGTATAACCTTTTTTCAGAAAATCACAGCCTTTCGTTTTTATTTTATTATATCCGTATATCATTCATTTGTCAAACAGATGTTATTTTGTTTTTTTATTATGCTGCAATTGAAAGTACCGGAACGGAGTTTGCCAGGACAGACTGAAAATATAGGCAGGAACGGAATATAACATGACGGAATATGAGGTTTTTCGTATTTTAAAAAAGCGTCCTATTGATTCGAATAAGGGTGATTTCGGATTGTTGACTATTGTAGCGGGCAGCCAATATTACAGAGGTGCCGCGGCTTTGGCCGTCTCGGCATCCCTGAGGGCCGGTGCGGGCATCGTCTGTCTTGCATCTGTGGAAAAAGTCATTGAATCGGTATCGTCGAAAACAGACGAGTGCACGTATTTTCCGCTTACCCAAAATAATGAAGGAACGATTTCTTCGATTTGTTCAGAGGCGCTCATCAATAAAATAAACCGGGGCAGCGCCTGTCTTGCGGGATGCGGTATGACATTATGCGCTGATACCGGAGAGATTATAAAGCAATTGCTTGATAAGGCCGAATGCCAGCTGATTCTGGATGCCGATGCGTTGAATTCGATATCCGTTTATGAAATATCACCGAAAACAGCAAAACACCCGCCTGTTATCACACCGCACGCAGGTGAAATGGCACGGTTAACCGGCAGAAAAATATACGATATCAAAGGATCGCGTGAACAGATCATCCTTGAATATGCCGTTAAAAACAATTGCATTGTTGTATTGAAGGATCATATCACTTATGTGGCGTCACCCGACGGAGAATTATACATCAATGATACGGGTAATCCCGGACTATCAAAAGGAGGAAGCGGGGACGTTCTTGCGGGAATCATCGCCTCGTTTTCGGCGCAGGGATACCGGGCCTATGATGCCGCGGTTTCCGGTGTTTATCTTCACGGACTTGCTGCAGACCGCTGTGCAGCGCGATTGTCGCAATACGGAATGCTTCCTTCGGATATGCTTTCGGATTTATGCGGAATTTTTCGCGAAAACGACAGGTAATAGATATATAACAGTGCCGAAGTTTGCTAAAACACGATCAAAACTCACAATTATCGGAAAGTTTATCCTTTATTCTGTATGAATGATCCTGAACCGGCAACCTGACAGGAATGCTGTGATATGGTGAGGAAATAAATTTTTATACCCCGGAAAGCCTTATAAAACAGTATTTGACAAAGGAAAGAGAATGTGTTAAAAACACATTCTCTTTATTAGATATTCATTTAATAAAAACCGAAAAAACCTGGTTAGAAATCATTCGTATTCCGGTTAATTGCGGATAATAAAAAACAGTGCGGATACTGCGTTTTTATTATTTAAATTTACGTTTTCTGGCTGCTTCTGATTTCTTCTTGCGTTTTACACTCGGCTTTTCATAATGTTCTCTTTTGCGAAGTTCGGTCAATACACCGGATCTGGCGCACTGACGTTTGAATCTGCGAAGAGCGCTGTCAAGTGTTTCATTTTCTTTAACTCTGATTTCTGCCATTAATATTCCCTCCCCCCGCTTATAGCAAAGAGATATAACCCAAAGAGTATTCTCTCAAGAGATACGATCTCCTATATATTATACATGAAAAAGGCTGTTATGTCAATAGTCTGGATATAAAATCAAATTTGAATATTCGATTAATTATTTGACAACTATATTCACCAGTTTGTTCATAATATATATCTCTTTTATGATTTTTTTGTCGGAAATCATTCCGGCAATATTTCCTTCCGCTTTTACTGCTTCAAGCACATTGTTTTCAGGAGAATTAAACGGTATGGAGATTGTTCCCCGCAGTTTACCGTTTATCTGTATGGCTATTTCAATCATCTCATCGACCGTTTTTGTTTGGTCATATTCGGGCCAGGATGCAACGGAAAGCAAACCGCAGCCGCCGAGGTTTTCCCACATCTCTTCGGTAAGATGCGGGGCAAAAGGATTCAGCAGCGTTATAAAAACTTTCAATTCTCCGACCGTCAGAGAACCGTTGTCGAAGATCAGATTCAATAAAGTCATCATGGCTGCAATGGCTGTGTTGAATTTCATATCGTCGATGTCTTCAGTGACTTTTTTTATGGTTTTATGAAAAGCGTTTTCGAGCTTCGGTGTGACATCGCCTTCTTTAACCATATCTGTAAGAGAAGCCGTGCGGTCGAGAAACCGTTTGCATCCCCGAATCGAAGAAGGTGACCAGGGCGCTGATTTTTCAAAGTCACCGATAAACATTTCGTATAATCTCAGGGTGTCCGCTCCGTATTCTGCTATAATGTCATCCGGATTGATTACATTGCCCTTGGATTTTGACATTTTCTCACCGTTTTCGCCGAGGATCATACCGTGGGCTGTACGTTTCAAATAAGGTTCGGGACATGAAAGTATGTTGATATCATATAAAAATTTTGCCCAGAAACGAGAATAAAGCAGATGAAGCGTTACATGCTCCATTCCTCCGTTATACCAGTCTACGGGCATCCAGTAATCGAGTGCTTCTTTTGATGCGACAGCAGACGTGTTTTTCGGATCGCAGTAACGCATGAAGTACCATGACGATCCGGCCCAGTTGGGCATGGTATCCGTTTCACGTTTTGCTTCCCCTTTGCAGCAGGGACAGGTGGTGTTCACCCAATCGGTGATCAGAGAAAGAGGGGAATCACCTGTATCAGTGGGTTCATACGCGTCAACATCAGGCAGCATGAGAGGCAATTCCTCTTCGGGAACAGGCACCCAGCCGCATTTTTCGCATAATATCATCGGGACAGGTTCACCCCAATAGCGCTGACGCGAAAATATCCAGTCACGCAATTTGTAATTTATTTTCTTTTCACCTGTTTTGTTTTCCAGAAGCCATTCGGTTATTTTAATCTTCGCTTCCGCAACGTCCAGACCGTTAAGAAATCCGGAATTTACGAGAATTCCCGAATCGACATCGGTATAAGCCGATTCCTCCGTATTTCCGCCGCCGACTACTTCAACAATAGGCAGACCGAATTTCTTTGCAAATTCCCAGTCACGTGTATCGTGAGCAGGAACAGCCATAATGGCACCTGTGCCGTAAGTCGCAAGAACATAGTCGGATATATATATCGGTATTTCACGGCCGTTAACGGGATTAATCGCAGCCACCCCGTCCAGTTTGATTCCTGTCTTTTCTTTTGAGATCTCCGTACGTTCAAAGTCCGATTTTTTTGCGGACAAAATCTGATACTTTTTTATTTCGTCTCTGTTTTTAAGTTTTTCGGACCATGTATTTATCAGTGTATGTTCCGGTGACATGACCATGTAAGTAGCTCCGAACAGAGTATCGGGACGTGTTGTATATACTGTTATAACATCTCCCGTCGTCGCACGGAACTGAACATCGGCGCCTTCGGACCGGCCTATCCAGTTGATCTCCTGTGTCTTGACGCGTTCGATAAAATCCAAACCGGAAAGATCATCAATCAGCCGCTGAGCATAATCGGTGATTTTTAACATCCACTGACTTTTTACTTTGCGGACCACATCGCCGCCGCATCGTTCGCATACTCCGTTTACAACTTCTTCGTTTGCGAGAACGATTTTACAGGAAGTACAGAAATTTACGGACATTTCTTTTTTGTATGCCAGTCCGTGTTTATAAAGCTGGAGAAATATCCACTGCGTCCACTTATAATATTCGGGATCGGTGGTATTTACTTCCCTTGACCAGTCAAAAGAAAGCCCCAGCGACTTCAGCTGTGCTGTAAATCGGGCTATGTTCTTTTTTGTGATCACGGCAGGATGGACTTTATTCTTGATCGCATAATTTTCGGTGGGAAGACCAAAAGCGTCCCAGCCGATAGGGAAGAGCACGTTATAATGCTGCATGCGTTTTTTACGCGCAATAATATCAAGTGCCGTATAAGGGCGCGGATGCCCGATATGGAGCCCCTGACCCGAAGGGTAGGGAAATTCAATCAAAGCATAATATTTCGGAAGGGAAAAGTCGTTTATCGCTTTAAAAATACCGGTTTCTTCCCATCTGTCCTGCCATTTTTTATCAATAGCAGAAAAATTATATTTCATGTGGAAACGTCTCCTCTATAAATGAAAATAAAAATTACATTTTTGTCAGATATGACGAAATGTCGATTTCTTCGGAATCTTTCCAGAGTTTTTCGAGATTGTAAAAATTACGGGTTTCACTGTTAAAAATATGAACGATGACGCTTGCATAATCGAGCAGGATCCATGAAGCTTCGTTAAGTCCTTCGATATGAGAAGGATTGACCCCTGCTTCGGCAAGCCGGAATTCAACTTCGTTTGCCAGTGCTTTTATCTGAGTGTTCGATGTACCCGAACATATTATAAAATAGTCAGCGATGATCGTTTTGTTTTCGACATACAGTAATTTCAATCCGCTCGCTTTTTTTTCATCCAGTATTCCGATAACGGCGTTTGCAAGTTCACGGGGGGATGAATTTTCGTTTAGAGCAAAAGTTTTGGTGTTTTCGTTTCCCATTGAATACCTCCGTTAATTTATTAAAGAAATTTCGAGTCCTTCTTCATTTATTTGTTCCGCAGAACGGATCAGCTGCTTCAGATCTTCCGAAAGTTCGGTAATATATAAATCGTTTATATGCGGCATTTTTTGATTTGTAAATGCAAGGTTGCTGTCAAACCGTTCGTCGGTCATTTTACTGTTATAGACATTGAAATACATATTCAGCAGGGCAAGCAGATCGGCTCTGTGCATAATGTAATACCATACGCCGGTCGTTACCCCGGCTCTTGCGGATGATCCGGGAAAAGTAATAAAATTCATGTCGGCGTTGTCTGTCAGATAAAATTCCTTGACAAAATATATGATATCGGCAAGGGACAGAGATGTCTTTACATTTTTTACCGCTTCATCGGCAATACCGGTGAGTGTGCTTATTTTCATACTTGATTTTAACTGCTTGATAAAAGCGGACATGAATAATTTCTGAGCGTCCATCCTGCCGATATCTCCCTCGATGTATCCGCTTCGGAACCTTATGAATTGCTCGGCCTTTTCGCCGTCAAGTGTTTGTATTCCTTTCGATAAATCGATATGCAGGTCCTGATCCGGATCATCATAACTCATATTATAGGGTATATCCATCTTCACTCCGCCGATAATATCGATGATATTGCGAAAACCAGATAAATCGCATAACACATAAAAATCGATTTTAATGGTCAGGTTTTCTTCCAGAAGGGAAATAAAGCCTTGCATGGCGGCATCGTCCGTATCGCTTTCTCCGTTGTTATAGGCTCTGTTGTGCATGATCGCAAAAGCGGCGTTGATTTTAAACGGAGAGGAGTCCACTTCCATATATGTATCGCGGGGGATCTGAAGGATATTAATGGCACCGTTGCCGATATCAAACGAAATCAATATGATAATATCCGTATTGAGACCCACATTGTCTCGCCCCATGACTAAAAATGTATAAAAATCCTTTTTTCTGATTTCGTCCGGATCACCTGCCGATGTAACCGGAGGGGCAGCCTCTTCATTATCCGAAGATAAAACCGTTTCACTGTTGCCGCTCTTCCCGGCCGGATTATTGATGCCCATACTCGGTTTATATAAAAGAATAAATAAAGCGGTAACCGATAAAACTACGATTAAAATAGACAGAAGAGTGAAAAAAAATATTTTTAAAAGAGATGTTTTATTATTTGTTCTGCGTTTGCGCGGGATGGTTTTTTTATTCATTTAACGCTCCTGTCAGCAGGTGGTTTCTTGAAGCAACGGTTTCCGGATTTATAATGCTGCCTTCGGCGAGAAGGTTTTTTATCGTCATGTCAAACGACAATATCATTGTTTCATTCAATAATTTAAGTTTATCCGACATGCCGATTCTCGAATAAAAATATTTTCTGAGTTCGATACAGTCGGAAAAATCACGTGTCTCTTCTATATAGTCGGCAAGATAAAGCAGTTTTTCGGGCAGGGACATAATCGCACAGCCGGTTGTATGCCATCTGATGCAGCCGGCAACAACTTGATCGGTTATTGCCGGAAATTTCTCGCGGGCAAAAAATGCACCGGTTTTTGCATGGAAAGTCTTCGGTGAAAGTCTGTCTTCTTCCCTGACGGGTATGCCGTAACGTTCACACAGTATAATCTGATTCTCTGTTTTCATGTCTTTGGTTATATCATGGAGCAGCGCAGCGACAGATAATCGCTCCGCGTTTGGCTTGTCAAGGTCATATATCTCCGATAAATTTCGGCATTCCCGTTCTACAGCCAAAGTGTGAAGCAAACGTTTTCCGGTCATATAAACCGCAATGCTTTTTTTCAGTTGTTCCATCAAATATCGGTCATCTCCGTTAAGGCATATATAATTTTTTTCTTTTTATATATTCATAAACTTTTTTATTGATATAAAGATCGTTTGGCTGAGCGGAATACAGCCTTTTTCTTATGTCCGAAGAGGAAATCTCTATGATGTCTCCCGTGATGGAAATAATTTCAGCATGATAAAAATATTTGTAAAAATCGGTTCGTTCGATAATGCTGTTTTCGGTATCCCCGCTATACAGACCTCGGCGGATATGCGCAATTCTGCAGAGGGTAAATATCCGCTCGGGCTGATACCATTCGGCCAGTGTTAAAAACATATCCGTGCCGCATAACAGCGTTATTCCATAATCCTCCGCAGGCGGATATAGCTTTGCGAAATGTTCAAGAGTATGAACAGTATAACTTAATCCCCTGCGCATAATTTCATAATCGGATATAAAAATTCTTTTGTTATAATCCGGATGATCTTCAAAGGCGAGCCGGAGCATTTCGATACGTTCCGACGGATTGTCTTCTGAAACCATCGTTTTATGAGGAGGGACAGCTGCCGGTATAATATATAAGCGTTCGGGATTCAGCTGACTGCAGAAATTCATCGCAGCATTAAAATGTCCTGCGTGGGGAGGTGCGAACGTGCCCCCGTATATTCCGATTTCACGGCGCATATTTATTCATCGCCTCAGGCAGCGCTGCCGCAAGAGCGCGCATTGCGGCACCCCGGTGACTCACTGCGTTTTTTTCATCCGGCGACAGTTCGGCAAAAGTTTTACGGAGCGTTTTGAAGTAAAACAACGGATCATAACCGAATCCGCCGTCACCTTTCGGAGAGTCCGATATAAATCCTTCACAGCATCCTCTGACAGCCAAATATTCATTAAAACCGGGAAAAAAGCAGACAATAACGCAAACAAACCGCGCCGTCCTTTTTTCGAAGGGGATATCACGGAGCTCGTTCAGCAGTTTATCGTTGTTTTCCTTATCGCTGCCGCCCGAATAACGCGCCGAATAGATTCCGGGAGCACCGTTCAGCGCGTCCACTTCCAGACCGGAATCATCGGCAATGACAATATATCCGTATGAAGCTGCGGCTTTTGCTTTGATAAGCGCATTCTCTTCAAACGTTAAACCGGTCTCTTCTGTTTGACCGCAAAAACCGATATCGGACAGACTCAGAATCTGTATTTCATCGGATATGGTTTTTTTGAAAAGCGACTGCATTTCGGATATCTTTTCCCTGTTATGCGAGGCTAAAACGATTTTCATAGATTTCCTTTATTTCTTGGATGAATCAGGCGAATAACGCTTCGACAAAATCATGTGCATTGAATACTTCGAGGTCATCTATCTTTTCTCCGACGCATATGAATTTTACGGGTATATTCAATTCCTTTTTTATGGAAAAAACAATTCCGCCCTTGGCTGTACCGTCAAGCTTGGTCATAACAAGTCCGGTTATGGCGGCGGCGTGCATGAATTCTTTTGCCTGATTTACGGCATTCTGTCCTGTTGTCGCATCGAGAACGAGAAGGGTTTCACGGGAACTGCCGGGTAGTTCCCGGTTTATCACCCGGTCTATTTTTGCCAGTTCGTCCATCAGATTTTTTTTGTTGTGCAGCCTGCCTGCAGTATCAATAATCAAAACATCCGCTTTGCGGTTTTTGGCAGCGCTGACAGCATCGAAAACAACAGCCGCGGGATCGGAACCCTCGGTATGCCTGATCAAATCCACACCGGCCCGCTCCGACCATATCTGAAGCTGGTCAATAGCAGCAGCACGGAAAGTATCCGCAGCTGCCAAAATGACACGCTTGTCATTGCGCTTCAATAATCCGGCAAGCTTTGCGACAGAAGTGGTCTTGCCCACTCCGTTTACGCCGATCACAAGGATAACCGATGGTTTTTCAGTCAGATTTAACGGTTCTCCTTCACCGATCATATCAATCAGGATGTTTTTCAAAGCTTCCTTTGCTTTTTCCCCGTCGTTTATATGATCGGATCTGATGCGTTCGCGCAGGTGTCCGATTATTTCCTCGGCAGAAGCAGCTCCCGTGTCCGCCATGATTAGGAGCTCTTCCAGTTCATCCAGCAGGTCTTCGTCTATTCTGATAAATTTCTTAAATAAACTGTCAACCTTGCCGAAGATAGACTCTTTTGTCTTTTTTAATCCGTTTTTTAATTTGTCAAAAAAAGCCATTAAAGCTTGACTCCTATCATTTGTTCGACTTCATTTACATTGAGAGCCAGTATTTTGGAAATTCCGCGTTCAGGCATGGTAACACCGTAAATTGTGTCAGCCCTTTCCATTGTACCCCTGCGGTGAGTGATAATGACAAACTGCGTTTTTTCGGAATAGCGCCGAATATAATCGGCAAACCGGTCAACATTTATGTCATCGAGGGCCGCTTCGATTTCATCAAGTACACAAAACGGAGTGGGGTTTACATTTAATATGGCAAATAATAAAGCGATGGCTACAAAGGCCTGCTCTCCGCCCGATAATAAATTTAAATTTTTTATTATTTTACCGGGAGGAGCAACATTGATCTCGATACCGCTTTCCAGTATGTTTCCGGGATCTGTCAATATCAGTTCTGCCGAACCTCCGCCGAAGAGTTCGCGGAAAACATTTTTAAAGTTGCGGCTAAGTTCGACCATAGTATCCGAAAAACGCTGCCGCATTTCATGTTCAAGCCTGTATATTATATCTGTCAGATTTTCTTTGGATTTATTTAAATCATCCAGTTGTGTTAACAAAAAAACGTGACGGGATTTTACATCATTGTATTCGTCGATGACTCCTGTGTTCACCGGCCCGAGGGCACGCATTTTATTTCGTAAATCGTTCTGCAAAATCAAATCGGCGGGACGTTTCTGACCATCGGTCTTGGGATAACCGAGTTCGGCTGCCGAAGTATAGGTGAGTTCGTAATCATCCCATAATTTCGCCGTAATTCTGTCCTGTTCGGTGTTTATTTTATTGAGCTGCGTTTCAAACCTGTTGTATTCCCTGAACAGATTATCGCGCAGATGAGTTTTCTCACGAATATGACTTAGCAGTTCCTGGAGATTTTCGTCCCGTTCCCGTGATTCTCTGGTTAAGGAGGAAAGTGTGTTTTCAAGCTGAAGGATATCAGCTTCGAGAGCCTTGATTTCAAGAGTCAAAGTTTCCGTTTTATTCTGCGCCGCGATCATCGTTTCATTGAGAACGAAAAGGTTCTGTTCTGTTTTTTCGATTTGATCGCCGACAGAATGTATGGTTTCGGAATTAAAACGGACGGTTCTTTCAGCCGATTCCAGATCTTTTTGCTGCGCGGTCATCTTCAGACGCAAAGAATTGTATTCATCCTGCTTTTGTACTATCTTTTTTGTAACGGATTTATGATCGGTTTCGTATCCGGCCGCGGTATTTTTCAACAGGGAAATATCCGTTTCTGCCGCCTGTATGTTATTCAGAACGGAGTTCCTGAGGGTTTCGCCGGTTTCGGTCCGTTCACCGAGTTCGCCGTATTCTTTTTTACAGATTTCAAGCCGGTTTGTTTCTCCGGAATATTGGGAACGCAGAACCTGAAGCTGGGTGTTTTCAGCTTGATATACCGCGTTCAGCATGGCCGCATTTTCGGCAAGCTTTTCTGTTTTGTTTTTTAATTCATTCAGCGTATCGTTTAAAAGACCGGCTGCTTTTTCTTTTGCTTTAATTTTGATTTTCAGATGGGTTATTTCGCTTTCGAGCTTTTCGGTTTCACTGCCGCGGGTGAGTATACCGCTGTCTTTTTTTACAGAACCTCCTGTAAAAGAACCTCCGGTATTGATCAGCTGACCGTCGGTGGTTACGATTCTGATCCGGTAGCCGGATGCTTTGGCCATGATGGAAGCATGATCCAGATTATCCGCAACAACGGTGCGCCCGAGAAGATATCCGATTATCTCCCTATAGGTTTTATCAAATGTTACAAGATCGGATGCTATGCCGATAAATCCATCGAATTTTTTAATGTTTTCGATATCGGGGTTCAGCGGGGAGGACTTAATTGACGTAAGCGGATAGAAAGTTGCGCGGCCGGCATTGTTCTGTTTTAAATATTCAATCGCTTTTTTAGCCGATTCTTCGTTTTCGACAACAATATTCTGAATATTGGCTCCGATTGCCGTCTCGACAGCCAGTGCATACTGAGGTATTACTTCGAAAATATGTGAAACCGGACCCAGAATACCGTTCAGTTTCCGCTCTTCCGACGCGCGCATCACCTGCCGTACACTGTGAACATAACCTTCGAAATGTTCTTCCATTCGCTTCAGTGTATCCGCGCGCTGCTTTTTTCCGGATATTTCAAGTGAAATATCATATATTTCGTCAAACAGCGATTTTTGTTCTCTTTGCAGGAGCTCGGATTCGTTTTCCGTTTGCCTTATGTTTTCATTTATATTGCGGATTTTTTCTTTATATTCCGAAATTGTGTTTTCGGTCCGGGCGATTCTCGATTCGATAAGTCCGGATGACTCTGTATACTCGGCAATCTCGTTCAACAATTCGTCATTGCGGGCAGAAACATGATCCAGTGAATTATTCAGCGCGGAAAGTTTTATTTTAAACGAAGTAAGTTCTTCGGCTCTGTCTGCGATTTGTCCGGCGGATTTTTCCATCGCATCTTCGAGAGCCGCACGCTGCCTGTAATATGACTGCAGAATCTCGTCGGTTGATTCGAACCGGGTGCGGTAATCCGCGAGAATATCATTGATCCGCAAATATTCCGCTTCGGATTCTCTGCTTTTTTTTTGGATAGCTTCCTGTTCTGCGGTTTTATCTCCAAGATCGGATTCCGCACGGATGATCTGATCTTTTATGTGCAGAATATCGTTTTCAAGCACCGATCGTGAGTTTGTATTCTTCTGACGACGATCGTTATATTCTTTTATACGGCCTGATATCTGTTCGATTTTTAATTTGTTTTCCTGTGAGGCGTCAAACAGGTGTTCACTCTGTTTTTCAAGAGAAATCAAAATATTGTCTGCATTTTCCAATTCATTCCGCGCCGTTTCGAAAGCAAGCTGCGATTCTTTGGTCTGCTTTCTGATGTTTTCGATATCATAAAGAAAAAGGGATATGTCAGTCTGCTTTTTCTGAGCATACAGTTCGAGGTATTTACGGGCTTTCAGCGATTCTTTTTCAAGTGGTTCGATACGGGAAGACAATTCATTGAGAATGTCTTTTATTCTGTATAAATTTTCATCCAAAGCGGTTATTTTATGTTCCGCTTCATTCTTTTTATAACGATATTTCGATATTCCGGCTACTTCTTCGAAAATACTGCGCCGTTCGTCACTGCGCTGCGAGATTATTTCCGCGATTTTTCCCTGCCCGATAATCGAATAACCCATACGGCCGACACCGGTATTCATAAATAATTCGGAAATATCCTTTAATCTGACAGGACGCCGGTTTATCATATATTCACTTTCGCCCGAACGGGAACAGCGGCGCGTAACCGTTATCTCATCAAAATCGGTATCAAGACGGCATTCGGTTTCGGAGTTATCGATGGTCAAGGACACTTCCGCAAAAGCTTTTTGTTTTCTGCTGTCCGTACCGCCGAAAATCACATCTTCCATCCTGGTGCCGCGTACGCTTTTAGCGGATATTTCACCGAGTACCCAGCGTATAGCATCGGATATGTTGGATTTTCCGCTCCCGTTCGGTCCGACCACAACAGTCATTCCGCGTTCGAAATTTAAACGTGTCACATCCGGAAAAGATTTAAAACCCATAAGTTCGATTGATTTTAAACGCACCGGTGAGTCTCCTTTAAAAAAAGTTTACAGGGATTGTCCTGATGGTAATACTATTATATTATATCCTTCAATTATGTCGGTTTCAATGATTTTTATATTATTAACATTAAATTCATTTAGAATGAAATTTATATTGCGTTTTTTTTGTCCGGTAACCTTTGAAGCCGACCTGACCGGGCAATAGACCGTATAGTCACCGCCGTTTAACTGTTCCGTTTTAAATGCGGAAAAAGAACGGCGCAGACGTTTTAAAAACAATGCGTTTTCGGTCATTTCGCCTATGGCGGGGTGATAAGCACCGGAATAAAATGAACTGCCGTTCAGATTATCCGAAGCACATAATCCGATTCTGATGACAGGTGTTTTCCTGCCGACGAATATTTCAAGCACATCACAGGATCTTTTTACCGCCTCATCGACCGTAAGCGGTTTATATAATCCTCTTTCCGTCATCCTTTGAAGTTCTGTTTCATACAGGACGACTGTCGGATATATTCTCGCGGCACTGATGCCGATATCGCATAAACGTATTGCCGTATGAAGTTCATGCACAGAACCGGAAAGGGGAAGGCCGATCATCATCTGACCGACAAGAGAAAAACCGGCTTTTAAAATATCCATGCAGGCTTTTTCGGCACGTGCGGCGGTATATCCGCGGGCAGAAGCCCGCAAAACATCGTCCGCCATACTTTGTATTCCCAGTTCAATGGTTTTTACTTTATAATTTTTTAATAACGTTAATATTTCGTCATCTATGTAATCCGGACGGGTGGAAAGTCTGATGGAATCCACTTCACCCGAATCGACATATTTCTGTGCGGTATTGAGCAGGAAGAGCATATCTTTACGATCGATGCCTGTAAAACTCCCACCGAAGAAGGCTATTTCCGTTTCGGTATTTTTTTTATCGACGGATGACAGAACAGATGTTATCCGGGAATCGATTGAATCAAAATCTATCTGCTTTTTTCCGGTAATATTCCGCTGATCACAGAAAACGCACGTTTGAGGACAACCCAGGTGAGGTATAAATACCGGAATGTTTACATGTTTCACATCAGTTTTTTAAACCTCCGAACAAATCGAGAGCTTCACGGGCAGCGTTCTGTTCCGCTTCACGTTTTGTCCTGCCTTCACCGTGTCCGATGATATTGCTGTTTAATCTGGCTTCAACGCGGAATATACGGTTATGAGCCGGACCGATTTCCTCCGTTAAAATATACTCGAGAACTTCGCTCTGTTCCTGCTGAACAATCTGCTGCAGCATTGTTTTAAAATCTTCGGTATGTCCGCTCTTAAAAATATGTTTGATCTCGGCTTTAATATAAGGTATTATAAACGCCTTGACTTTATCCGCGCCACCGTCCAGGTACAATGCCGCGAGAATCGCTTCCAGAGCGTCGGCTAAAATCGAAATGCGTTTACGGCCGTTTGTAAGTTCCTCACCCCGGCCGATATACAGATATTTTCCCAGATGGATTTGATTGGCATAACTGCCGAGTGCCCGTTCGCAAACCGCACCTGCCCGCAGACGGGAAAGCTCTCCCTCCGGCATATTCGGATAGTTTATAAAAAGATATTCGCTTACAACCATTGAAAGGATTGAATCACCGAGAAATTCAAGACGTTCATTGCACAGAATACAGATGCCGCGAGCTTTTTGTTCATTGGCAAAAGAGGAGTGAGTCAAAGCACGCGTTATGATATCCGTGTCGGTGAATTTGTGGCCTAGAATGTTTTCCAGCGATGCAGTATCATGTTCACTGTCTTGAAATCCGCTATTCCCGTTATTCTTTTGATTCATTATCATTTACCGGTTTTTCCGTATCGGAAGCGTTTTTTTCAATGTTTATCGGATTTTCCGGATCATCATGATCTGATTTTATGGTTTGTCTGACTATTTCCACAATGATACCGGTATTGATAAAAGAAATAGCCTGTCGGACGGCATTTTTTATAGCACGTGCATCCGCACTGCCGTGAGCTTTAAAAACAGGCCGAGATAATCCGAGAAGCGGAGCACCTCCGTATTCGGAAACATCAAAATCATTTTTCAGTTTCATGACACCGCTTTTAACGGAAAGAGCGGAAACTTTTGTGATAAGATTGCGATAAAAAATTTCTTTCAGCTTACCCATCAGATAAGAACCCATTCCCTCAACGGTTTTGAGGAGAATATTTCCGGTAAAACCATCGGTAACAAGTACGTCGCAATGACCGAAGGGCAGTATTTTTCCCTCGATATTGCCAATAAAATGGATATTCTTTTCTTTTTCGAGTAATTCATATGCGTCAATCAGCTTTTTTGTTCCTTTTGTGCGTTCCGATCCGTTGTTGAGCAAACCGACTTCGGGTGATTCGATATTAAAAATTTTATTCATATATATCGATCCCATAACAGCAAACTGCACCAGATGGACAGGTTCGACTTCGGTGTTTGCACCTGCGTCAATCAGCAGCATTGGTTTGGCGAAAGGAAGAATCGTTGCGATTGCGGACCGTTTGATATCTCTGATACGCCTGACCAGCAGAGAGGATCCGGCGTGAAGGGCACCGGTATTTCCCGCGCTGATAAATGCATCGCCTTTCCCCTCGGCAAGCATACGCAGCCCGACACTCATGGACGAACCGTTTTTATCACGGACAACACTTAAGGCCGAATCATCCATTGTGATTACTTCGGAAGTGTGCACAACGGTAATATTATCACGTTCGTCCGGCAATTTATATTTATCTTTTATTTCTTTGATCGCATTTTCATTACCCACCATAATAATGTCGGCATCATATTCCTCGGCTGCCTGAAACGCTCCGAGTACGGTTTCTTCGGGTGCGTTGTCTCCGCCCATAACGTCAATAATTATTTTCATTTTGCGGCATGCTTCTCATATCCTGCGTTTATATACGAGGTTAGGTGACGCATGATTTCCTCCTCATTCTGTAAATAAATTAATCGGTTTGAACCGATCTCAGGTGGTTGAGTGCCCGTTCTGCAATCGTTTCATATTTTTTGATTTTCCCTCCTTTGATGCGTTCGGGAAGAGGTTTTACTATTCCGAAATTAGCATTCATTGGCTGAAAATGCAAAACAGAAGGATTGCTGACATAATTCGCAAGCGCGCCGATTACGGTAATATCGGAAAAATCAATAAAATTCTGCCCTGCGGCATAACGGGCGGCATTGATTCCGGCGGTGATCCCAGAGGAAGCGGATTCCACGTAACCTTCAACTCCGGTAATCTGTCCCGCAAAAAATATGTTCGGTTTTTTCCTCAGCGAATATGAGGAGTTTAACAATTTGGGGGAATCAATAAACGTATTTTTGTGCATGACACCGTAACGCAGGAATTCTGCTTTTTCAAGTCCGGGTATCAGTCTGAAAACCCGGCGCTGTTCTTCAAAAGCAAGATGAGTCTGAAAACCGACAAGATTATACATCGTGTGTCCGACATTTTCCTGACGAAGCTGAACCACCGCGTATGCTTCGCGGCCATCCCTCGGATTTATGAGGCCGACCGGTTTTAAAGGACCATAACGCAGTGTATCATAACCTCGTTTTGCCATTATTTCTATAGGCATACAGCCTTCAAAGACTTTGAGTTCGTTTTCGAATTCTTTCGTCGGCGCCTGCCGTGCATGGATCAGCTCATGATAAAAAACGTCATATTCTTCTTTATTCATGGGACAATTCAGATAGGATGCCTCTCCTTTACCGTAACGGGAAGCAAAAAAGACACGTTCCGTATTGATGGCTGACGCACTGATGACCGGTGCCGCGGCGTCGTAAAAATAGAGATGTCCCATGCCGATATAATTTATAAGATATTCGGAAAAATCAGGCGATGTCAGAGGACCCGTCGCTATAACCGTAATGTCGTTTTCATCGAATGATGTGATTTCTCCGTGAATGATTTCAATACGGGGGTGCCCGGATATTTTTTCGGTAATATAGGAGGAAAAATGATTTCTGTCCACGGCAAGCGCCGATCCTGCCGGCACTTCGGACGATAGGGCAGCTTCGATTATAATCGAATCAAGGATACGCATTTCCGCTTTCAGCAGACCTGCCGCATTGGTTATTTGATTCGAACGCATCGAATTTGAACAGACGAGTTCCGCGAACAAAGGGGATTTATGGGCAGGAGATAATTTTTCCGGTTTCATTTCATAAAGAAACACATTACAGCCGCGTTTTGCAGCCTGATATGCGGCTTCGCAGCCGGCGAGTCCGGCACCGATTACATTAATTGTCTTCATTTTTTATTAAATCCGGGCTGGAGGCAATCTCCGCCGTTATATCGTCCTTGGATTCCGTATTGCGTTTATAACCGCAATCTTTATTATGACAGACAATTTGATTTTTTCCTTTTTTTGAAAACAGCATTTGTCCGCAGGCAGGGCATTTTTCGTCAAGCGGAAGATCCCAGGACGAAAAGTTGCATGTCTTATAGTTTTCACAGCTGTAAAAAACCGATTTTTTGGATTTTTTCGTTAGAATTTTACCGCCGCAGACAGGGCATAATACACCCGTTTCTTTGAGGATTTTTTTTGTGTTTTTGCATTCGGGATACTTGCTGCAGGCTAAAAAATGGCCGTATCTTCCTGTTTTCAAAACCATTTCACTGCCGCACAGTTCACATTTTATATCGGTTTTTTCTCCTTCGGAAGGAACGGCGATGCTTCCGTCGGCAGCCAGCGGTTTGGTGTTTTTACATTCCGGATAGCCGGGACATGCGGCGAACCTGCCGTATCTTCCGCTTTTAATCACCATCTGGCGTCCGCATTTTTCGCAGATAAGATCGGTTTCCTCTGAAGGTATTTCTATATCGCCTTTAACGACACTGTTTTCGGCCAGCTGAAGGCTTTTTTCGAAATTTTTATAAAAATCATTCAGAACACTGTTCATATCATTTTGGGCATGTTCGATATCATCAAGATTGCTTTCCATTTGGGCGGTAAATTCGTAATCCACCACATCCGAAAAATATTCTTTCATTAGTTTGGTGGTTATTTCACCCAGCGGTGTGGGTTTCAAAGCTTTACCCTCGCGTTCGGCATATCCCCGTGCTATGATGGTGGTTATAATCGGGGTATAGGTACTCGGACGTCCGATTCCTTTCTCTTCGAGAAACTTGATCAAAGAAGCTTCCGTATATCTCGGAGGAGGTTCCGTAAAATGACGGTTCGGAGTTATTTTATCGGCGCTCAGCGGACTGCCTTCCTTAAGTTCCGGTAATTCCGTCTTTTCCATGATATCGTTTCCGGTTTCGCCGGTTCCGTTGTCACTTACCGAACCGCCCTCATTATCATCGTAAACAGCAAGATAACCGTTGAATTTTATTGTATAGCCGCTTGCGCGAAAAACATATCCGGAGCAAAGGATATCAGCCGCAACGGTATCCAGTTCGGCAGACGCCATCTGACTTGACGTAAAACGGCTCCAGATCAATTTGTATAATTTATACTGGTCATTCGTGAGAAATTTTTTTATAGCGTCCGGTTCGTATAATATATTGGACGGCCTTATTGCTTCATGCGCATCCTGCGCCGTCGATTTTGATTTGTATATGCGGGCTGACGGGGGTATATAATTCAGCCCGAATTTTTGTGAGATATACTCTTTTGCGGCTGCGGCGGCTTCCTCTGATATGCGTGCCGAATCGGTGCGCATATAAGTTATAAGACCCTGCACACCTCCCCTTTCGCTTCCGATATTGACTCCCTCATAAAGTTCCTGCGCAACTTTCATGATCCGCTGCGAATGAAATCCGAGTTTGCGGGAGGCTTCCTGCTGAAGCGTCGATGTGATAAACGGAGGCGACGGATTTTTTTGTCGTGTCGCTTTCTTCAAGGATCTGACGCTGAAAAGGCCGTTTTTTACGGCATTATATACCTGCAGAGCTTCGTTTTCATTGCAGAGCTCGATTTTACCGTTTATGTCGCCGTAAAATTTTGCTTTAAGCGATTCGTTTTTTTCAGTTCTCAACAGGCAGTCGATCGTCCAGTATTCCGCGGGTATAAAAGCGCGTATCTCCTCTTCGCGCTCCACTATGATGCGTGCGGCGACCGACTGCACACGTCCTGCGGATAATCCGCTGCGTATGGTCTTCCATAAAAAAGGACTTAATTTATAACCGACGATCCGGTCAAGAATTCTGCGTGTCTGTTGTGCATTGACCAGATCCATATCGATAATCCGGGGATTTTTTATGGCTGTTTTTACCGCTGTCTTGGTGATTTCATTAAAAGTCACACGTTTTGTGTTTTCCAGCGAAAGACCGAGAGCTGCGGCCAGATGCCATGAGATCGCCTCTCCTTCACGGTCGGGGTCCGTTGCGAGAAACACTCTGTCGGCTGCTTTGGCTTCTTTTTTTAACTCGTTTATCAGCGGGCCTTTTCCTCTTATATTTATATAATGCGTTTTAAAGTTATCTTCGATATCAACACCGAGTTTACTTTTCGGCAGATCGCGAACATGGCCTTTTGACGCGATGACCTTATAACCCGAGCCCAGATAACTCTTTATTGTGCCTGCCTTTGTGGGCGATTCCACAATAACCAAATTCGGCATGTAATTTACTACCTTTTTACCGTACGGATATCCGTGCGGCAATCCCTTTTTTATACTTATGCTTTTCAAACATCTGCTGAGCTGTTTGGCGTTTTCCGTTATGTTTTTATAAACTGTCCGCCCGGCATTCCTTTGATCACGCCTTTTATCTCAAGCATGGTCAAAACAGTCAGGACATGAGAAACAGTAAATCCTTTTCGTGCAAGAGAGTCGGCCGTCGCAGGGGATCCGTCCTGCATCAGATTAAAAATCTGCTGTTCCTGATCGTTTAAAGGAACGGGATTGATGAACGGGGTTCTTTCCTGACCTTGTGATGCATCTGTAGGATGAACAGGAAGAACGTTTTCTGCGGCGGTGCCCGAAAGGTTGTTTATGATTTCCGCGGGAACTTTTTTCCCCGTTCGGGTTTTTTCAAAGCGAATGGCGGATTTTACACTGCCGTCATTCATGAATACGGGCGTATGCATTCTTTGATCGGACGAACGATACGTTGATTTTTCCATTCGGATTGTTTTCGGATATAATCCGGCGTAAACATCCAGAATATCCAGAGCGGTTGTCACCATTTTGGCGCCTTGCTGGATCAAGCTGTTCGTACCGCTGCTGTTCATTTCCCCTACCTTTCCGGGCAATGCGAAAATATCCCGTCCCTGATAGATTGCCGTTCTTGCGGTGATCATAGCTCCGCTTTTTTTATCTGCTTCGATCACAAAGGTTCCCTGTGACAATCCGCTCATAATACGGTTTCTTAAAGGAAAATTATATCCTGCGGGGGGAGTAGAAGGTTTGAATTCCGTTATGACGGCACCGCAGGCAATAATATCATTCATCAATGATTCATGTTCGGGCGGATAAACACGGTTAATACCGCAACCCAGCACAGCGACCGTTTGTCCTCCTGCATCAATGGCAGCCCTGTGACACATGCCGTCTACTCCCAGCGCCATGCCGCTTATGACAACGGCTCCGCATTTTGCAAGATCATAGGTAACGGTGTATGCCGCGTTTTTACCGTAATCGGTCATGCGGCGCGTACCAACGGCGGTTATACACAACCGGTTATCAAAATCCGGGAGTGTGCCGCGGTAATATAAAACAACGGGCTTGTCTTTTATTTTACGGAGTCTTTCGGGATAACATTGATTATCGGGAGTCAGAAGACCGATTTTATTCGACTTGCAGTAATCACGGATGGATATTGCTTCCTTAAGGTCATGCGAAAAAGAATTTTTAATCACATTGTCCGTTATTTGCAAAACTTCATTTTCATCGGCATGAAAGATCCGTTCCGGACTCATATCGAAATAAAGCAGCAGTTTTTCGGCGATATTATAGCGCGTATGACATATCAAACTTAACCAGATCCAGTATATCACATCAGACATATTATTACCTCCAGACGGTCAGTTTTTGCGCTGTTTATAACTTTCCCACATCAATAAACCGGCGGCAACCGAAGCATTCAACGATTCGGCATCTTTTTCCATCGGAATAAAAACACGTCCCGATGTTTCGGCCATCAGCGAATGATCGAGTCCGTGCCCCTCGTTTCCGACAAGAAAACACGTTTTTTCTGTGATCGCGAGACTGTCAAGACGAAGCGCCGAACGGTCGGGTTCCGCAGCATAAATATCGAAACCGATTTCTTTTAAATAGCGGACTACAGCGGTCATATCGTCACTGACTGCTATACGCTGACGGAATAAAGCTCCCATAGTAGCGCGTATGGTCCTTGTGTGATAAAAATCGGCACAGTCCCTGTCCGTTATGAGGCAATTTACACCTAAAGCATTGGCTGTGCGGATGATCGTGCCCAGATTTCCGGGATCCTGTATTCCGGACACCAAGAAAAAACAAAGTCCTTTATTATTTACACATAAATCCTTGCTGATATTATCTATTTTAATATAAAAATGCAAAAAGTCAATATACCCGGCTGCACATATTATGCCTTCGGGTGATTTTTCGGTTGATATTTTTTCAAAACAGCCGGAAGACAATAAAAAAACCGAATAGCCGGACAATTCTCCGGCATATGTTTTATAATAATCATCCGTAACAAAAACATAACGGATATCGATAGAAGAAGTTTTAGCTTCGATAAACAATTTACGTCCTTCAAATAAAAATAATCCCGCGGCATCCCTGTGCTTTTTCAGACTTAGTTTTGTCATTTCGATGATCAGAGGATTGTGGCGCGACGTGATTGTTTCCATTATATTTCTCCTGAATATAACATAAAGGGTTTGCTTCCTGATTTCAGTCCGGCGAACACATAACGTTCATCAGACACATTCGGAACAAACCCTGTTATATTGTCGTTTTTATAATGCCGCTTTTGCTTTTTCGGTGAGAGAGGCGAATGCTTCCTTGTCGGTAACAGCAAGTTCAGCCAGCATTTTTCTGTTTAGGTCAATCCCCGCGATTTTTAAACCGTGCATGAAAGTCGAATAATTTATACCGTTTACCTTAGCCTGCGCTGAAATTCTGGTTATCCAAAGTGAACGAAAGTCTCTCTTCTTTAATTTCCGGCCGGTAAAAGCGTAGTTCCCGCTTTTCATAACCGCTTGTTT
>CAZVPD010000014.1:0-39926 GCA_964628455.1 uncultured Lachnospiraceae bacterium | reverse complement strand
TCTTCGGGACAGGAGCGAATCCTCGGGACAGGAGCGAATCCTCGGGACAGGAGCAAATTCTCAGCCGCCCTAAAGGGCGGCAGCTCCTTTGAAAAAGGAGCCTGCGAATAAAAAAAACGTTTGGATAAAAGCGGGCTGTGATTTTTTTAGATATCTATATAGAACGGGACCGGACAGAAGCGGGACCCGGGTGTTGACACCGTAAGATCCGGACGGACCGGAATAAATTTATATTTTATAGAAATTCAGGTAAAAGGTGATGATCTCGTCGCCGAGAAAAGATGAAACGAGCATGGCGGCTGCAAGATAGGAGCCGAAAGGGACGATACGGCCCGTTTCTTTATTCTTTGACTTGTTTATCAGATATATAATAGTATACACAAAGATCCCGATAACAGCCGCGAGAAAAAGGGAGAGGACGGAATTCTGCCAGCCGAGGACAAGGCCCGCGGCAGCCGTGAACTTAACATCCCCGCCGCCCATGGCTTTTCCTCCCGAAAAAAGAAAGATCAGAAGCAGGACGGAGCTGACCGAAAAAAAGCCCAGAATGCGTTCGTAATACGGCAGGCTTTGTCCGAAAAACATCGGGATCCCCGCCAGAACGATCGCAAGATTAAAGCGGTCGAATATCAGCATATGATCGGTATCCGTAAAGAAAATACAGATCAGTGAGGAAGCGAAGATGAAAAAGCCGGGCGTTTCCGGAGAAAAACCGAATTTCGCGAAATACAGGACATAGAACAGCGCGTTTAGAAGTTCGACGGCCATGTAGCGGGGTGAGATCTTCGCTCCGCAGTGTCGGCACCTGCCGCGCAGAAACAACCAGCTGAACACCGGGAAAAGATCGGCCGGAGAAAGCACGTGACCGCAGGCGGGACAGAAGGACCTGCCTGCCACGACATCCAGACCCAGCGGTACGCGGTAGATCAGAACATTGAGAAAGCTCCCGATCACAAGCCCATACAGCGCAATGACGATGTATACAAAAGCATTCATACCGTCATGCCGTCGGACCTGCGCTTCATGGGGAACAGCTCGTGAATCGTCTTCTGCATGTTCTCTTTGTCCACGCTGTAAACCATCGCGTCCTCGTCCGATATCAAACCGTCCCGCAGATAATCGGTGATGCTCTTGTCAAGCGACTGCATCCCGAGTTTGGCATTGGTCAGCAGGATGTTCTGCAGCTGATGCGTCTTTTCGGACCGGATCAGGTTCTGCGCGGCCGGTATATTGTACATGATCTCGCAGGCGAGCACCCTTCCCTTTTTGTCGATGCGCGGGATCAGATGCTGCGATATGACGCACTGGAGCACCGTCGAGACCTGAATGCGGATCTGCTGCTGCTGGCTCGGGGGAAACACGTCGATGATGCGGTCGATGGTCTTGGCGGCGCCTGTCGTATGCAGGCTGGAAATGACGAGATGCCCCGTTTCCGCAGCCGTAAGAACCGTGGCGATGCTCTCGAGGTCGCGCATCTCCCCGACGACGATGACGTCGGGGTCCTGCCGCAGCACCGATTTGAGTCCGGCTGCGAAGGTCGGGGTGTCGACGTCGATCTGGCGCTGCGCGATGACCGACTTGTTGTGCTTGAAATTAAACTCGATCGGGTCTTCGATGGTGATGATATGCGTCCGCTGCGTCCTGTTGATGCGGTCGACCAGCGAAGCCATGGTCGTGGACTTGCCGCTGCCGGTCGGACCGGTCACGAGGATCAGCCCGCGGTTGAGCTTGCAGACCTCTGCGACGGACGTCGGAAGCCCGAGTTCCTCGATGCTCTTGATATTCATGTTGTTCACGCGGATGGCGATGCAGAAAGTGCCGCGCTGCTTAAACACATTGATGCGCGCGCGCGTGTCCTCGCCGAAAAAGCGGGCGATGTCGACGTCCCCGTTCCTCTCGAGCTTGGCCAGCTGCGCCTCGTTCAGCAGAAAGCGTGCCGCCTCCTCCGTATCCGCGCCCGTAAGCACGGGAAAATCGGTCAGCTCTTTGAGCTGACCGTTCTCCCGTATAACAGGCTGAATGCCCGGAGTCAGGTGGATATCGGAAACACTCGCCGGAAAGGTTATGTCAAACAGAGATAATATACCCATGTAGGATTCCTTTGAAAGTTATGCGATAATAATATTTCTACATATAGCCAAAAATTATTAATAAATATTTTGACTGTATATTATTTATTACGTTGTTTCTGCTGTTGTTTCTGCTGTTGTTACCGCTTCATCAGGATGAAGCTTATGTCCGGCTTCGCCGCAGGTTGTTCTGCATAATCCGTCAATTCCAATTGCATAGGTCATGGTTTCTGTAGAAGGACATACCGGTGCTTCCGCTAAGTATCCTTCAGATACAAGCTCAGCAACAGTAGGAAACTCTGTCGCGGGCTTGCCCGCCATATACATAACAACCGCGGAATCGATCGTCCTTTGATTTGCCATACAAGCATTTTTTTCCGCATTGCCAGTTACTAAACCGTATACCGGAATGGCTATAGCCGTCAATATGCCGATGATGACAACGACTACCATTAACTCAACAAGTGTAAAACCTTTTCTGCTTTTCTTTTGCTTCATCATTGAAATACCTCTTTCTGAATGATCGTATGATTTGAAATATGATTTTACGAATAAAAATACGCGGGAAAAGAACAAATATTTTACCGGGAATCAATCATTCCCTGAAAAAAGGCATAAAAAAACCACTCCCTTCGGTAACTGGCTGCCATAGACTTTCGTCCTAAGGCCCTTTAGCTTTGTGCCCCTGTCTTTCGGCAGGTTTACCTTTTCGCTGAAATGCAGGATAACCGGAAAGTCACCCCTTTCAAACACTACTTTTATATATGGCTCGAATGATTCCGTCCGATTCCGGAATATTTCGGGATATATTTCAAAGAACATCCGATAAAAACTCTTTTTACCGGCATATCAGAAATTGTATCACAGCTTTTCCCGTTTGTAAAGAGCTTTTTATAATATTTTTAACAATAACCGGCATAAAACGACATTTTAAAGAAACACTTTGTTTATGATTCGGTTTTTCACATCACGACGCGGATCATATCTTCGTAAGACGTGATCCCGTCTTTGACTTTCTGAAGGCCATCCTGGCGGAGCGTCGTCATGCCTTCGCCGGCGGCGGTGTCCCTGATGTCGTATTCGGAGGCGCCGGAAAGGATCAGGTTCCGGATCAGCGGCGTGATCTTCAGGATCTCGTAAACACCCCGTCTGCCTTTGTAGCCCGTGCCGCTGCAGGAGATGCATCCTTTGGGCTGATACAGGATCACTTCGCTGTCGTCACCGGTTCCGGGGTCGAACGGGAAATCCGGGATCAGGGAGCGGAGCTCCTTTTTTTTGAAGACGTGCGGCTGCATGCATTTGACGCAGAGCACGCGGACCAGACGCTGGGCGATGACCGCGATCACCGAGGAGGAGATCAGAAAGGGATCGACGCCCATTTCGTTGAGGCGGGTGATCGACGCGGCGGCGTTGTTGGTGTGAAGGGTGGATAAAACGAAGTGTCCGGTCAGGGCGGATTCGACTGCGATCTTCGCCGTTTCCTTGTCGCGCACCTCCCCCACCATGATGACGTCGGGGTCGCTGCGCAGGATCGAGCGCAGTCCGGAGGAAAAAGTCATGCCCGCCCTGTTATTCAGCTGGACCTGGTTGATGCCGGCGATACGGCGTTCCACCGGATCCTCGAGCGTGATGATGTTTTTGTCGTCCTTGTTGAGGTGGGACAGAAGCGCGTAGAGCGTCGTGGATTTGCCGCTTCCGGTCGGACCCGTGATGATGATAAACCCGTAAGGGAGGGCTATCGCCTCTTTGATGATGTCGTCGTTTTTTTTGCTGAATCCGAGTTCGTTCATCGTCACCACATGCTTGTTCCGTATCAGAAGGCGCAGTGTGATTTTTTCGCCGTAGACACCCGGCAGGGATGCGATCCGGATATCGATGACGCTGCCTTCGATGCGCACGGTCGCCCGCCCGTCCTGGGGTATGCGGCGTTCCGCGATGTCCATCCCCCCCATCACCTTGATGCGGGACAGGATCGAAGCCTGCATTTTCAGCGGCTGCTGCATGACTTCGTGCAGTACCCCGTCTATGCGGAAACGCACGCGCAGAAATTTTTCCTGCGGTTCGAAATGGATGTCGCTCGCGTTGGATTTGACCGCGGTCTCTATCATCTGATTGACGAAATTGACCGCCGGTTTCTCGTCCGCGTCGCCGCGGTCGATGTTTTCGTTATCCACTCCCTCGACATCCGCCGTGTCGACAACGACGCTGCGGGTGGATTTTTCATAGTTGTCGATCGCAGCCTGCAGCTCGGAGTCGAAGGCGATGATAGGCTTGACCACATAGCCGGTCATCAGCTGCAGGTCGTCGATAGCGATGATATCGTCGGGATACTTCATCGCGACATACAGGTATTTGTCGTCCTTCATGACGGGCAGAAGGTGATTTTTTTTCGCTTTTTCGGGTGTTATCAGACTCGCCGCCGCGATATCGATGCCGATCTCATTGAGCGAAACCATCTGATAACCGTAATTCAGGGACATGGCGCCCGCGATGTTCTCTTCGGTGCAGTACCCGAGTTTGATCAGGATCTCACCGAGTTTTTTATACGTCTTCTTCTGGATCTCAAGCGCCTCATCGAGCTGATCGGCGGTGATGACGCCCGTCGAGACAAGAACTCTGCCGAGGGAAGATTTCCCCCTGACTTTTTTGGAACTGCCTCCGTTGTTCATTCTGCCACCCGTTTATTCACGCGTAATACGCGCTGAGATTGATCGTATAACTGACCGTCCGGCCGTCGGACGACGTGATGTCGATGTCGCGGACGGTATACAGGCGGGGAGCGCCGACGATATTCTTTATGATCTCGATCATGGTAAAATAATCGCTTCTGAATGTGACTTTCAAAGGCATTTCGACCGCGATGTCATTCGGGACGCGGTCCGAAAATGTGATCCCCAGCAACTCGGCTTCGCCGGAGGCGCCGCTGATGTATTCGATGATCTTCTCCTCTTCGGGGGAGGCGGGGATTTTATATCCGAACTGAAGCAGGATGCTCCGGATCTCTTTTTCCTGCGCCCTGATACTGTTGAGCAGGGCAATTTCCCCGCGGTACTGCTCCGAGATCAGCCGCTCCCCGGCGACTTCGGCCTTCACCTCATACGTTTCGTTGATATTCTTAAAAATAAAAACGACAAACGCCGCGCTTACCGCAAAGAGCAGCAGGATCAGCAGTATTTTTGAATCGATCTTTTTTGTCATAAACTATTCACCCGTGCGCCAGACGACATCATCCGCCGCGCTTTTATCCAGTATGTCCATCTTCAGTTCGAACCGCACCCTTGACTTTTCCGCGGCATCGCTGTAGGTCGTGTAGCTGCAAAAAACTTCGCCGATATTTTCGATCCCGTTGAGCGTATCGATCCAGGACGCGACGTCATCGTAATACGCGGAATTACCGAGTACCTCGAACTTCGAAACTCCCGTATCTTTTTCGTAATAAAAAGTGATGTCCGTTATCTGAAGCGAATCCGGGACTGACTGTGTGATCTCCGTGATCACGCGCGGGAAAGACGGCGCTTCGCCGGCAAGGGTCACGATCTCGGAATGTATGCCGGATATCTGCGTCTGCATGCCGCGGTATTCGCTTAAGGCGCCGATCTCGGCAAGCAGGCTTCCGTTCTCCGCTTTGACGGAAGCAAGATCGCTTTTGACCGAAGCATTCACCACAAATGTCAGCAGATAGAGCATGCTTAAAATAATAACGGTAAAAATAAAAGACAGGATGACATCGTTCTTTTTACGTTCCGCCGTTATCGCCTGCTTGTACTTTACGGGTAATAAACTGATATGATACATAATTCCTCCGAATGCTCTGAATAATACGGAAATGACCGATATGGGAAAGCAGCAGACACCGGGAATGCAGGAAAAAAACGGCATTGACAGACTTTAAAAGACACCCGGATACAGCTGTCTTTCGTTCTGTTATAATTTGCCTGCGGCGATACAGACGCAGCCGAGATATTTTTCGGGCGGGATCATACCCGCAGGGTCGAGTTTGTAATCGATGCCGAGGGGCTCGAAGTCTGTATCCAGTTCGGACGATAATATGTGCAGGCTTTTCTTAATATCAAAACTCGAGGCATAAAAATAAACTTTGGTGATCTCCTCTTTGTTTTTTATGCTGTAAAAGTTAGCCGACGCCATAAATTCGTTTTTTATGATTTCGAGAAGTTCCTCATACAGTTCGTCGGATACGGGTTCACCGTTCGTTTTATTGAGCCCCGCAGTGACTTCGGCGTCGAGCTGGGCGCTTCTGGCCATAACAACCGACTTGTTTTTTATGACCAGTATGTCAAGGGAGGCGTTGTTGAAATACATCAGCATAAAGACTTCGGCGCTTGTCTGGACGACCGCTTCACCGGCAAGGGTCGTCACTCCGACGGTGATGTCGTTTACGTCATAATTTCCGAGACGTCTGTTCTGGACGGTATCCATCAGCGTCGTGATGATATTCTTCTTCATGGCGGCAAGCAGCGCATTGACGTAAACCGCTTCTCCGGCTGCCGTTTCGCCTGTAATCACATAACTCAGCTCGAGTTCGCCGACGGGGATCGGAATAAAATCCTGCGCCTGCAGCATAATGACGTTGTCCTGCTTTTCGGGCGCCACTTTGGGAAAAGACGCAAGCCGGAGGATCAGATTGCGGCTGATGATCTCGACCACCATATTCCTGGCTTTAAAATTTCCGTCTGCCAGCAGATTTTTCAGACAGTGCATGAAAACTTCGGGTTTGATAATGAGTCCGTCCGCGATCGCTCCGTCCGGCAGGTAAACACAATGACAGGTTTCGACATTGAGTTTCGCCGGATTTCCCGAAACTTCCGCCGCCCGAAGTTCATTGGTAAAAATTTCAAGACCTATGACTCTTTTCAGTTTCTCCTTCATAGAGAACCCCCAAAAAATGATGAATAAAGGTCAGCCGCCCGACTGGACGACCGCCGTAAATATAGGCAGATACAGGGAGATCAGCATAGCGCCGACCAGGACCGCGACGCCGACCAGTATAATGGGTTCGAGCACGCCTGAAAGCTGTTTTGACGCCGTTTCAACGTCTTCTTCGTAAAATTCCGCGATTTTATCGAGCAGCTTCGGCAGCGTACCCGATTCCTCCCCTATCGAGATCATGTGCGTCACCATCGGGGGGAACATTTTCGACTCCTCGAGCGGTGCGGCGATCCCCTGCCCCTCTTCGATCTTGACGATCGCATTGTCTACGGCAGCCGCGATCAGATCGCTTCCCGCGGTAGGCCCGGCAGTCCGCAGGGCATTGATGATCGGGATGCCGCCCTCGACAAGAGTGGCAAGCGTGCGTGAAAATCGGGCGATGATCACCTTCAGCATGATCTTGCCCAGAAGAGGCATCCTGAGCTTGTTCTTTTCCCAGAGGTCGTGGCCGGTTTTGCTTGTGAAAAAAGCATAGATCAGAAACGCAAGCAACAAAATAACCGCTATCCATATATAGAAATAATACCTGATGCTGCGCGATACCCCGAAAATAAACGCGGAGATCGCGGGGATCGCATCGGGATCCGGTATAAAACTTTCAAAAGTCGGAACCAGAAAAACGAGCATGCCGATAAAGATAAAAATCGCGAAAATCCCGACCATCTTCGGATAAGCCGTGGCGGATTTTATATCATCCCGCAGTTTTTTATCTTTATGCAGCTGATTCGAAAGACGCATCAGGGTGTTTTCGAGCAGTCCGCCCATCTCTCCGGCCCTGATCATCGCCAGATAGAGATTGTTGAAGATCTTCGGATGCTTTGCAAAAGAATCGGACAACGTCATGCCGCCTTCGATATCCTGCGACATCGAAACGAGCGCTTCCGCGAGCGTTTTGTTGGGAGTCTGCCTGCTCAGGGTTGCGATAGCGCGCGTCACGGGAATACCGGCGGAGAGCATGGCCGAAAGCTGTCTTGAAAAAATCGACAGGTCGGCCAGAGAAACTTTTTTCGGCGAGGATTTCGAAAAAAACGACCCGCTTTTTACGTGCGATTTTTCCTTCAGGTCCAGAACGACATAGCCCATGTCCTTGATTTTATTGAGGGCCGCATCATAATCCGCCGCGTCGATTTCGCTGTTTATAAATTTTCCCTGCTTGTCCATCACTTCATATTTATATAAAGACATCGGAACGGCGCCTTTCTTCTGAATATATATTTATATTTTTCCGGAGACCGTTATAATTTATTGTATGATTCTTCACATTATAGCATAGATGCATTCAAAAATCAACCGCTATTTTTTTCAAAAACAACCAAAAGAATCGAAAAAAGCCTGTCATAAAATGACAAGCTTTTTTGGAATCATTGCTTATTTGGCGGATGAAGCTTTTGCCGCGTGTTCCGTGGTCTGTCTGAGCGTAAAGGTGAATTCGCAGAACCGGTCGTATTCGCTCCTGACCCATATTTCCTCTTCATGCGCGTCAATGATCGTTTTCGCAATGAACAGCCCGAGACCGGTTCCGGTTTTGTCCAGCCCGCGGCTTTTGTCGCTTTTATAGAAGCGGTCGAACACGTACGGAAGATCTTCGGCGGATATGCCCTGCCCTTCGTTGTAAACGGAAACATACACGCGTTTTTCGCGGCTGGTCAGACTGATTTTATACCTTCCGTTCTCACGGGAGAATTTGACGCCGTTGTCGCAGATATTGTATAATATCTGATAGATGGCGTCGCGGTCGGCGATCACATACATCTTGTCTTCATCGCAGTCGAATTCGACGTTCAGGTGTTTCGCATCGATCTTCTGTTCGAAGGAGATCAGGATCTGACGCGCCATCTCGCAGATATCAAACGGGACCATGTTGAATTTCCGGTCTCCGGCCTGAATGCGCGCGATATCGAGCAGCGTCGAAACAAGGCGGGAAAGTCTGCGGACTTCCGATGCGATCACAGACAGGTAATACGAATGTTTCTCGGGCGGGATCGCACCCTCGATGATGCTGTCGATAAATCCGCCGATGGTGGTCATGGGCGTGCGCAGGTCATGTGAGACATTGGCAAGGAATGTCCGGCGCATCTCCTCGAGAGAAGCCAGCGAACCCGCCATATTGTTGAAAGCCGTCGCCAGTTCCGCAACCTCATCGTGTCCGATGACAGGCACGCGGACATCGAACCGTCCCGCGGCGAAACTTTTGGCCGCGATGCCCATATCCTTCAGAGGGCCTATGATTTTTTCGGTGATGAAATATACGGCGATCAGCGCGGCCAGGAGCACCCAGAGCGACGCCATGATCAGCGCCTTGATGGTGATCTCGACCAGTTCGCTGATGCTCTCAGCCGAGGTGCAGACAAATACCGATCCGGCGAACTCTTCGCCGTATATATACACGGGCAGCGCATAGATGATGTATTTTGTTTCGAAAAGTCCCGAAAGCGTGTCGGTGCGCTTCAGCACCCCGTTTTCTACAAGTTCATCAAAAGTCGCATCGGATATGCGTCCGGAAAGGTCGATCCCTGTGGTGATCTCGTTGGACAGCAGGATCCCGCCCTCTTTATCCGTCAGAAAAATGACGGAGTCGGTGTTATACAGCGCCAGTGTGGAGATATCCTGCATAATACTGTTTTTATCGGTCTGAATAAAGTCGATAAATTCTTCGGCGCCCGAGATCACATATCCCGCTTCTATGTATTTCTTAACGTTCGTTGCGGTCCGCTGCAGTATATTCTGCGTTGTTTTATTCGAATAATCGGAGATCAGAGAACTTATGATCGCCGCGAGTATGGTAAAACTGATGACAATAATAAGCATAAAAGCCGTTATATATTTTGCGAATACGCTCTTATACATCAAAAAAACACCACTTCCAGTCAGTTCCCGCATCGGAGATCCATTCGGCGCTGCGGTTCGCGGGTCGGATTTCGGATTGCTGTCCGCTGCTGTGATAAAAAAGCCGGAGGCTGATTTTTTCGGTCAGCCTCCGACCTTTTCAAACGGATTTACAGCCGTGCTTTATATGCGGTTTCGTTGTATGCGGCAGGGATTCACTGAAGTATTTCGAATTTATAGCCTACGCCCCAAACGGTTTTCAAGATCCATTTATCCGAAACACCTTCGAGTTTTTCGCGAAGCCGTTTTACGTGAACGTCAACGGTCCGTGAATCGCCGAGGTAATCAAATCCCCACACTTTATCGAGAAGCTGGTCGCGGGTAAATACGCGGTTGTAATTGGAAGCAAGGAAATACAGAAGCTCAAGTTCCTTGGGGGGAATGTCCACGGATTTGCCGTTGAGTTTGAGTTCGTATTTCTGAAGGCTGATCTCGATGTTGTCGAATTTAATGACTTCTTCGTCGTTCTGATTGTCATGCGCGGAATAACGGCGGAGAACAGCTTTGATGCGGGCGGAAAGTTCCTTCATTTCGAAGGGTTTGACCATAAAGTCGTCGGCTCCGAGTTCAAGACCGAGTACTTTGTCAAAAACTTCGCCTTTTGCGGTGATCATGATGATAGGCTTTGAAGAAATTTCACGGATTTCGCGGCAGACCTGCCAGCCGTCTTTTTTGGGGAGCATGATGTCAAGCAGCACCAGGTCCGGTTCATACATTTTAAAATAGCTGACGCCTTCGGCGCCGTCGTTTGCGGTCTTGACTTCATATCCCTCGTTTTCGAGGTAAAGCCTGAGCATATCGCATATATTGACATCATCGTCAACAGCAAGAATCTTTGTTCCCATCATTTTAATCCTCCGTCGTATTGTTCATATGTTGTTTGTTAGGTCGATAGCGAATGATTTATAGACATTGTTAAATTAATGTCCATGTTCATTATATCCCATTTGTCTATCCTATTGGTGAATTTTATATGAACTTTTTATTTATTTTTTATTAATTTATAACGGACCCACCGGCTTCTATTGCACATTTTACGGATCTATATTATAATAAGCCTGGTTCGAAGCATTTCGGACAGTAAAAACCGACGGCTCACGCCGCCGGTTCAGATCATCGTCAAAGAGGTATTTATCTATGAAACTCGGGATAGTCGGCCTGCCGAATGTAGGAAAAAGCACGCTGTTCAACGCCATAACCAATGCCGGCGCGGAAGCCGCGAATTATCCTTTCTGCACGATCGAGCCCAATGTCGGTGTTGTAGCGGTTCCCGACGAAAGGCTGGACGTCCTGGCTGAAATGTACAGTCCGGAGAAATACACGCCCGCCGTCATCGAGTTTGTCGATATCGCCGGCCTTGTGCGGGGCGCTTCGCAGGGAGAGGGGCTCGGGAACAAATTCCTGTCGCATATCCGCGAAGTGGACGCGGTGGTCCATGTCGTGCGCTGTTTCAGAAACGACGACATCATTCATGTCGAAGGGGAGATCGACCCGCTGCGTGATCTTGAAATCATCAATATGGAACTGATATTCTCGGATATGGAACTTGTCGAACGGCGCTGCGACCGCGCGAAAAAAATGCTGAAAGGCGATAAATCGCTTGAGAATGAAATAGAGGTTCTGGAAAAAGTACTCGCTTCGCTGAATGACGGAATATCGGCGCGCGCAATTACCCTGACACCGGCCGAGAAAGAAATCGTCGATACCGTCCCGCTGCTTTCACGCAAGCCGGTCATTTACGCCGCAAACATCAGTGAAAACGATATCGGCAAAGACCTGTCGCAGAACGCGGCCTATATGAGCCTGAAAACACATGCCGAAAGCGAAGGCGCCGCCATCATGCCGATCTGCGCCTCGATCGAATCGGAGATCGCAGAACTGGAACCCGATGAGAAGAAAGAATTCCTGACCGGTCTCGGCATCGCAGAAAGCGGCCTTGACAAACTGGTCAAATCGAGTTACAGCCTTTTGGGTCTGATCAGCTTCCTGACGGCAGGTCCGAAGGAAGTGAGGGCATGGACCATCACAAACGGCACCAAAGCGCCTCAGGCAGCCGGTAAAATACATACCGATTTCGAGCGCGGGTTTATCCGCGCAGAGATCATCGCATATCACGACCTGATTTCCTGCGGTTCGATGAACGCGGCAAAAGAAAAGGGACTTGTCCGCAGCGAAGGCAAGGATTACGTCATGAAAGACGGGGATGTGACGCTGTTCCGGTTCAACGTGTGACGCCGGGAATAAAATTGCGTTCAAGCCAGCGGACGACGCCGTTTCCGGCCGCTGATCCGATGATCCCGTCCGCGCGGCTTTTGACTTCCTCGCACGCACCGGCAACGGCATAACATTCGTCGCTGGCATCAAACATAGGCAGATCGTTTCTGTTGTCGCCGAAAGAGACGATTTTATCAAAACAATACCAGTCACGCAGTTTTTTTAACGCGTGACTTTTTGATACCCCTGCCGCGCAGACTTCGAGATACCAGAAGTCCGGATGATACACATCGCGGTAGAATTCAGTCCGCAGAGAATCGTCTCCGGCAAGAAGGTCACAGAACCCGCGGAGCTTCTCCTCTCTGTCGGAAAGCGAATAATACACGAAGTCCGATGTTCCGAAGTGACAAAAATCCGGGATCAGGATAAACTGCTTGCCGTATTTGCGGACCCGTTCTTCCATAAAACCGGCGGCATTCGGCGAAGATGTGTTTTCATAAAGGCAGAAGAGTTCGCCGTCCTTTACCGCAAACATAAAACCCGACATACCGAGTCGATGGATCACATCGGTCAGCCTTTGCGCCGCGGACGCCCGGATCTTCTCGGCCGAAAGATACCGCCGCTCTCTCAGGTCGTAAAGGCAGACGCCGTTCATCAGTATGCACGGGACGTTCACATCGAGTCCCGAAAGAATATGCTGCACCGACGCCGACGTACGCGCGGTTGCCGCCGTAAAATACATCCCGCGTTTTATCAGACGATTCAGCCTGTCTTTTGTTTCGGCACCGAGTGTGGCGTCAGGCAGGAGAAGCGTACCGTCAAGGTCCGAGATATACAGAGTTTTCGGATTCATAAATTTGCTCCGTTTTTTTAATTTTCGTGTGTAACTTTTTTATCTTCCGCGCGACTAATCAATGAAAGCACCTGTTTTTATTCCGCGGACAAAATGCGCGGTTTTCCCGGTTTCGGCATCAAATATTCGGAAAGGCAGTCTACGAGATGAATCCACCCGATATCGATAGGTTTCTTCTTACGGGCGACAGCGCCGCATTCGAAGAGATCATACTCTTCTATAAAGACGCGCTGATCTACTTTCTCCTGCAGTTTACGGGCAGCGTCCGGGAAGCCGAAGAAACAGCGGAGGACACATTTGCCGACCTGTACATCAGGCGCAGCGGATTTAAAGGAGCATCGTCCTTTAAAACCTATCTGTATGCGGCAGCCCGCAACAAAGCAAGGGACAAATACCGCCGTAAAGCGCGTATGGTACCGCTCGATGAAGATACGGAAGACATAGAGTCGCTCGAAACACAGATTATCCGAAGTGAAGAAGCGATTCTGGTCCATAAAGCCCTGGCGTCTTTAAAGAGCGAATACCGGGAGGCGCTGCATCTCACCGTATTCGAAGAAATGAGCTACGCCGAAGCCGCCGCAGTCATGAAAAAAAGCGCGGGGCAGATAAAAGCGCTGGTGTTCAGGGCAAAGAAAAAACTTCGAAAAAGATTAACGGAAGAAGGCTATGTCTATGAAAACTGACAGAGAATTTATCGGCAGTGTATACGAAAAAATCGCGGAATACGGTAAAAATTATCGGGTACCTTTTAAAAGAAAACCGGGGTTCGGAATTTTATCCGTAACCGCAACCGCCGTCTGTGTTGTCTTCGCCGCTATCCTTATACCCGGTTTATTAAATCCCGTGTTTAAAGACAGCGCGGTATCCGGCGCTGCCGGCACCGGAAGCGAAGCGGCGGAAACGGAAAAATCCCCGACCGACAGATTCGAAGGGCTGAGTCCCGACGAGTTGTGCGAAAAATATGATCTGAAATACGATGTCTTTTATCCCGATTATTACATCAAAACGGAGGACCTCAACGGCGGTGAACGTATCCCCGTTTCGGGGACAGGCCTCAAGATCGCGGCACTTTCCGAATGGACATTCGGCAACACATTCGGCACAACGGTCAATGTCGACCATCTGTTCTACAAACTCACTCCGGTACAGATTTCGCTGACAGAAAAATCAAATATCCTGAGTACCATCACCGATCTGCTCGGTATGATGTACGGGTCCGAACCGGACATCATAACGGAACGCATGAAAAGCAGCACCGTTTACTACTGCGTAAAATTTCCGGACGGCCCCCCGACAGGAGAACTGACCGACACGCAGCTCGAGGAATATTACAGCCGCGTCACCGCATATTTTTTCTGCGAACACGAAAGCGGCTGGCTGCTGCGTTTTCTTCTTGTGACAGACAAAGAAAAATTCGAAACGGACATCACACGCTGCCTCGCCATGTGTTCGACGGCTGAAATCACCGAAGGCAATCCGTATCACTTCGGCATCGACCTGCCGCTTGACACTTACACGCTTTCCATGAGCTCGGTGCCGGGTCTGCCTTTTACGATCAATATACCCGAAGGCACCGAAGTCTATCTGGACATCGCGGCAACTTACGGTACCGTTATGACCTGGGAGGACACCTACGAAGTGAAGCCTTTTGTAAACGGCGCCAAATACAGCCGGCCCGTCACCCTTTACTGGTCACCGGTCACAGGCGACGGAACTGCGGAAAGTCTTTTCCCGGCCGTAAAAGAAGGAGACGAAAACTTCATCCTGATCACGGTCACGGTTTATACATCCGATAAGCAGGAAGGAAAACGCGAAATACAGATCACCCCCAACGGAGTCTATTATTCGGCTCATGCCGGCAGATTTATTTATACAGGCTGATTTTATTGAATAAACAGCTTTTCAAGCCTTTACAAGAATCCGTTTGTGTGATATAGTAGTTAAAGTCAAGGCAAACGGATTTTCTGCGCCGTTTTTATTCCCAAAACATACCGGAGGAAAAACCATGGTTGATACAATCCTGCTTCCGTCCCGCGAACACCTCGAATGGGCGGACGCCGAGGTCGGTGTTCTGATCCATTACGATATACAGGTTTTCGAGCCGTCCTACGACTTCCGCGGCAGCCGCGACTACCAGCCGTCCGCTTCGCTTTTTAACCCCACAGGCCTTGACACGGACAGATGGATCGAAAGCGCCTGTGCCGCAGGAGCAAAATACGCGGTGCTGGTCGCCAAACACTGCAGCGGTTTCTGCCTTTGGCCGACCGACGCCCATCCCTACAGCGTGAAGAATTCCCCGTGGAAAAACGGGAAAGGCGACCTTGTGGGCGATTTCTTTCAATCCTGCAAAAAATACGGCATCAAACCCGGACTCTACTACAGCGCTTCCTGCAACGCTTATCTCCATGTCGACAATCCCGGCACCGTCCTTTCGGGCAGCGCAGACGAACAGCGCCTGTATAACGAAACGGTGATCCGACAGCTTACCGAACTCTGGACGCGTTACGGCGATGTCTTCGAGATATGGTTTGACGGCGGGTGTCTGCCTGTCGAAGCGGGAGGACCCGATATTAAAGGGCTTCTGATGAAACTGCAGCCAAACGCAGTAGTCTTTCAGGGACCGCAGGGCATCAAAAACGGACTCCGCTGGGTAGGCAACGAAAACGCGGAAGCGCACGAAGACTGCTTTGCGACAGTAGACTTCAGTCTCGAATCTTTTGACGGCAATTCCGAAGTCCGGGACACGGGCGGACATCCCTGGGGAGACACATGGCGTCCCGCAGAATCGGACACACCCAACCGCAATGCCGTCCGTTCCTACATGGGCGGCTGGTTCTGGCGGGCAGGAGAAGACCGGCATGTCTTTTCAGCCGAATATCTTTTCAGCCGTTATCTTGTGTCCGTCGGACGCAACACCAATCTTCTGATCGGCATGGTCATCGACGACCGCGGATGTTTTCCCGAAACCGACACCAAAGCCTTCGAAGGTTTCGGCAGGCTGGTGAAAGCCGCGTTCGGCGTTCCGATCGCCGCATACAGCGGCAAAATGAACCTCTATGAATACAACATCAGGATACCCGAAGGACAGGCGCCGAAGTATCTTGTCCTTCAGGAGGATATCCCGTCCGGCGAAAGGATACTCGGATACAGTGTAAACGACAGTTTCATCGGACATGCGGTCGGCCACAAGCGCATTATTCCGCTTGACGGCATCCCGATCAAGGACAGCATTGTTTTTAAGATCACGGAAGTAAAAGCCGAACCCAAATTGCGTTCAATCGAAATATATTAAAATACAGAGAGGTAATACGATGATACGAGTTCTTGTATGGTGCGAAAACAAGCAGAACAAAACCGACGCGGAGGTAAAAGCCGTATATCCGAACGGCATGCACAACACGATCGCCGATTTTCTGAATACGGATCCCGAAATCGAAGCCAAAACGGCAACGCTTGACGACCCCGAATGCGGCTTGACCGAAGAGGTTCTTGCCAAAACCGACGTTTTATTGTGGTGGGGTCATATAGGCCACGACGAAGTCCCCGACGCGATAGCAAGACGGGTGCAGAAACGCGTTCTTGCCGGCATGGGGCTTATTCCGCTCCACTCGGCTCATTTTTCAAAACCCTTTAAACTGCTCATGGGAACTTCATGCAGCCTTTCCGTTCCGGGGTTCTTTAAAGAAAATCTCTGGTGCACGCTGCCCGACCACCCGATCGCGAAAGGGATCCCGAATCCGGTCGAAATCGAGATCGAAGAAGGATACAACGAATATTACGATATCCCGCAGCCCGACGAACTTGTTTATATCGGAGCCTTCGAGGGCTGCCGCGTTTTCCGCGCCGGATGCGCCTATCACCGCGGACTCGGACGGGTGTTCTATTTCCAGCCGGGTCACGAAACATTCCCGATCTATCACACGCCGGTCATTCAGACGATCCTGAAAAACGCGGTAAAATGGGCCAAAGGATAACGGAAAGACAATGATCATTGTGCAGGGGCGTCAGACGGCGCCCCTGTTTTCTGTCTGTTCGCAGGAGGATTCCGCTCCTTTATTCGCGGCGAACCCGAGCAGCATAAAAAAGAAGGGAGTTGTATAATACATCGTGTTTCCGAAAACAGCGGAAAGAAGATATCCCACCGCGGCGATACCGGCTGTTAAGAACACATAGGGCGCATTCTTCCCCGTATGCAGCCTCCGCGCAGCCAGCATGATCAGTCCAGCCAGATACAGCAGCAAAGCCGGTATGCCCATAAAGCCAGCGTGCTGAAGATATTCGTTCTGCGGACGGTCCGGATAGGTCTCATGCGTGTGTCCCTCGCACTCTTCGGCCTGAACTGTTCCGGCATAACGTCCGCTCAGCCCCTCCGGACCGTATCCGAAAAGGGGTTTCTGCAATATAAGACCGACCGTCTCCTGCCACAAGGACAGGAGTTCATGACCCTGAGCCGATGAATCATGTGCCGTATGTTCGGATTTCGAATAATCGACGCCGGGAAGCGTCAGGCGATTTTCCAAAGGATCGAAAAGCAGGAGAACGACAACGGCAAGCAAAAACGAAGCGACGGGTACCAGGGATTTTATGCCGGATTTTCTCCGAAGAGCGAGCAGCACCAGGCATAAAAATACGGCGAGACACGCGGCCAGAGACCCGTTGTCCGTCAGCACCCATATATTGAACAGAAAGGCAAAAAGCCAGCCGGCCGACTTAAAAAATTTTTTCTCATACAGGAACAAACCTGCCGAAACGACAGCGGCCATCACCAGATAATAGCCGTAATGATACGGATTCTGAAAAATCGATGTTCCGCGCATATACCGGAGACTGATCAGGTATATGTTCGGCGACGCGCTGACAAACGGGATCAGGGCGGCCAGCGAGGTGATCCCGAGGAGGACCGAACACGCAGCAAAAATCTTCAGCAGCCTTAATATTTTGTTCTTATCGCAAAGCAGCATTGCGCAGCCGTAAAATCCCGCATAGAGAATATACGACAGATAGCCGTCCATGCGATAAAGCGATCCCATGAATGCCCTGCCGGTATCGTCCGACAGAAGCACGGATATTCCGCCAAGTATCAGCACGGCCGAAAAAAGCACATTCCATCGCTGATCTTTCCATATGCGGAGAAAAAACCGCCCTTTTTCATAGTTGATCCGATCAAGCAGATAAAGCAGGCAAAGGACGCATGCCGCCGCGCCCGGCAGGTAAAATAACAGTGTGCCTGTCACAGCTCCCGCGGACGGATGGATGATCTGTGCCGCGGCGGTCAGCAGAGGCTGCAGGCAAACGATCAGCAATACGGCAAAAGCACATTTACCCCAGTCAAACACGAGTTTGTCCCCGTCAAACAGCCTGTCCGGTTCTTCGCCTTCATCCGTTCCGGCATTACCCGGCAGGCTGATTTTATCATTATCGCCGTCCATAAAAAACCTTCCTCATATAAAATCATGTCCGTAAAAAAGCATAAAATTCGGGCTGCAGGTCAACGATCCTGTCGTATACTGCAGCCGTTTTTTTATAACCGGGACAACTTCATATAATTCTCTTTCAGGTGACCCGGTTCATATATTCCTTTTGAACCGACTTCATACATCCAGGGTCCGTCGTATCCGGCTTCGTCGAGTGCGGTTATGATCGTCTTCCAGTCGTTTTTGCCTTCAAAAGGAAGCCAATGCCTTTCGTCGATAAAATCATAATCGGAAACATGCAGCGTGATGATCCGGCTGCCGACCGCTCTGATGAATTCTACGTTATCCTGTATCAGAAGATGGTTCGTATCAAACGCAACGCCGAGACCGGGGATTGCTGCCAGCAGATAAGCAAGTTCCCTGCTGTGGTTGCACAGGCATGTACGCGGAAGGTTTTCCACCGCCAGCCGCATACCCGCTATTCCGGCGGCTTCCGTCAGAATCCGCAGATTCGCCAAACTCAATGCGAGTCTTTTTTCACGGTCCGATTCGGGAATCGGTTCGGACGACGGATGCACAACCGCAACTCCGATACCGGCCTTCGAGGCAGCCGCGATCAGCTCGAGGTTGGCTTTCATGGCAAAAGCGCGTTTCGCGTCATCGAAATGAGAGATATCGAGGTCTCCCGAAAACGGCAGATGGATGGACCAAAGTTCAAGTCCGCAATCGGCCGCATCGCTTTTCAGTGCGGAAGCGTGTCCGATAAAATCCAGTTCGCCGTAATAATATCCATACGAAAAGGACAGCTCGATGCTTTCGATCCCTCCCTGCACATAGCGGTTCATCAGGGTCCTGTCAAGCTTTCCCCAAAAGCAGGCGGAAGCGCCGGTTTTACGGTCTGTAAATTTCATCAGTGCCAGTAACCGTCCTTTATTCCCTGAGGCATCGGAGCGGGACGGCTGCAGGTGGATTCGAGCGTCAGTATTTTTTCGCTGTTATTGGAATCGTGAATCGACTGCATGATATCCAGCACATGATAAGCCATATCGCCGTGCGCGCGCTGAACACCGCCTTCAAGAAGCACGCGGCACATATCCGATACGCCGATACCGCGGTTGTTATCGCTGTAGCCGAATTCAAGCGGGACTTCCGTCCAGTTCATGCCGGGTTTGCTGTAGAAAATCGGTCCGCCGAAGGTGTTCGGATCGGGTACCATAAGCGTACCTTCCGATCCGTATATTTCAATGCGCGGAAGCTGAGAGTTCCACACATCGAATGTGGTGATGATCGTGCCGATGGCACCGGAAGCAAAGGTCAGCGAACCTGTGACATAGGTCGGTACTTCCACTTCAATAATTTTGCCGTTCTTTTTCGCGCTCGTAATCGTACGCGTCGGGAAAGTTATATTCGTTGCTCCCGCGACTTTTTTTACGGGTCCCATCATCGATACAAGCGCCGTAAGATAATAAGGTCCCATATCGAACATAGGACCGCCGCCTGCTTCATAATAAAATTCGGGATCCGGATGCCAGCTTTCATGGCCGTGACACATCATAAACGCCGTGGCTGCGACAGGATAACCGATCAGGCCGTCGTCGATCAGTTTGCGGCAGGTCTGAATACCGCCGCCGAGGAAAGTTTCCGGAGCACAGGCAACAAGCAGGTTCTTCTCTTTCGCGAGTTCAATCACCGGTTTGGCGGCAGCTTTCGTTACGCCGAAAGGCTTTTCCGAATAAATATGCTTGCCTGCCCGCAGAGCAAGCATGTCGACTTCATTATGGGATTTCGGGGTCGTAATATTGACGACAAGTTCGATGTCCTCCTGACGGTAGAACTCGTCGGGGTCGCATACCCTCGGAATACCGAATTCTTTCGCCCTGCTCTCGCTGCGTTCGCGGATCAGGTCCATGCAGGCCACAACCTCGAGATTTTTAAACACACGGGTCAGGTTATGAAAATAGATGCCCGAAATATTGCCGCAGCCGACAACGCCGACCTTAATTTTTCTGTCACTCATGTTAAACTCCCTATTCATTCAAATAATGATAAATCAATACATTTTGGCTGTATTGAAAAAACGATCGGAGGTTATCCCGTTGTCGGTCACATACTGTTTGCCTGCTGCCGCCCAGAGCATTCCGCGCCGCATCATGACTTCGGAAGCAGGTGATTTGTCGAAAACGCTGTCGTTGTGACCGAGAGAATTATAGAATACGCGTCCGTTGCCCCAGTATTTCGTCCACACAACAGGCATATCAATCGGTTTGTTGGAAATGTGATAATATACGGCCACAGGGAAGCGGGTTGTCGCCAGCACCTCGACGGCAGGATCGATATGCAGGTAATACTGTTCCGAACGAACGGGAAAATCTTCGATCCCTTCGGTGATCGGGCTGGAATTAGGCCGGATATTCACGGTGTAACCGACTTCCCCGCCGGGATGGCTGACCCACTGCCCGCCTGTCATAAACTGCCATTCGGTATCGTTTCTGAACGCGTCGCACATGCCCCCGTGACATCCGGCCAAGCCGACTCCGGTTCCTACAGCTTCGGCTACATTGCGCGTCAGCTGTCCGGGAGGATTTCCGCCGGTCCAGACGGGGATAATCAGATCGAGAGTTTTCAGCTTTTCGACATCCGCAAGACAATCCATATGGTCATAACATTCGACGCCGAATCCTTCGGATTCGAGGATCCTCTTAAAGCGCGCGGAAACGAGAGACGGCTCATGTCCGTCCCATCCGCCCCAGAATATCAATGCTTTTTTCATTTCATTCTCACCCTATTCGTTAAGATTTATATAAAAAATTTTCGATTCCTATTTAGGCGGCCGTTTGTCTTCACGCTTCTTTTTCTTCTTGACGGAAAAGCCGAAGGTTCCGATTTTTTTGCCCAGGGCAAAATAATCACCGTGAGCATACGCGGCAAGTGAACAGCCTTCAAGATGCAGCTTCCCTTCGCGGTCCACCAGTTCTTCGTTTACGTTGACTGCCACGATGTCCGCGATAAACATATCGTGAGAACCCAGTCTGATGATTTCCGTCACCCTGCATTCGATGGACAGGGGGCTCTCGGTGATCATCGGGCAGGAAACTTCGGTAGCCGGTTCGGCTGCGATGTTGCATACTTTAAATTTATCGATATCCTTTCCGGAACGGATCCCGACAAAATCCGCGGTCCTGATCAGCGCGGCTGTTGTAAGATTGATGATAAATTCGCGGGTTTCGGAAATCAGCGCGTGCGAATACCTTTCGGGACGGACGGATATATACGTTTTCGGAGGCTGAGAGTTTAAAATACCGGTCCAGGCAACCGTCATCACATTTCTTTTTTCGGCATTTCCGCAAGTCACAAGCACAGGCGGAACCGGCGCGAGAAGGGTCGAACCCTTCCATTTGATTTTAGGCATTCCTTCACTTTGCAAAGTTCTTTTATTATATCCTATCGGATACAAAACTCCGCTTTCTCCCGATTCTGCGTCTATGTTTTAAAAATCAATACTCGTATCCGCATTCCTTCATGTCGGTCTTAAAAAAGTCAAACATATAGCTGCCCTCATCCGTCTTGTATCTTCCGACGGAGTCGGGACGCATCTCGATTTTCGCGAGTTTGATGCCCAGGTATCCGCTCAGTCTGTCCAGTACTTCGTCCTGCCTGAAAATCATATCCTCAAATCGGACGCTGCAGACATTTTCGGGAGAGGGAGTCGCTTTTACCAGTTCGCGCTGATATTTCCAGCTGACAGCACGTCGAAGGCGCACATCGTCGGTTTTGTCATAACCGATATTAAAGACAGACAGGTCGTCGGTCACATGAGGAGCAAGGACACAGTCGCGGGGGTCGCGTACCCAGTGTATATACCTGATATCCGGAAACATTTTTATGATCCAGGGATAGCAGAGGGTCGTTTCGGGAATTTTCCATCCTTTGTTTTCCGCTTTGCTCTCCAAGACGGTATGCAGGAAATTCCCGATCAGTTTTTTGAATTCCGGAACCGGATCCATATTCAAAACTCGTGAAAAGTCCCACTCCATATTGCCTTTGTATTCGACATACCTGCCGAAAACCCGGCATGCTTCATACATATCCTGAGGGGGGATCAGATCTCCCGATTTATTGAGCGGTTCACCCATATAAACGCCGCTTGCGGAGAGAGTGTGCGAAATGGCGCGCGTACCGGAATGACCGCGCCCGATTATTGTGACCATCATAATTTGGTAAAACCTTTCCCGTCATCTTCTTTTATTTTTATAAATACGGGCCGTTCGTTTTTATACGTATTCGGCGCGTGCAGCGAAAGCAGAAGGTTTCCTTCAAAGTCCGTAAAAATCATACCGTGTCCGCCGTCACGGTCAAACAACAAGCCCGGCAGATGCGTAAATTTTCCGGTAATATCACCGTTATCGGAGACCGCCGCAGCCGTTATATATCCGCCGGAAAAACTCGACCAGATCATGACCAGCGTTCCGTCGGTTTTTCTGTGCAGAAACGGTCCGTCCGTAACCAATTTTTCGTCCGAAGGATTTACCCATGGAGCGTCTTTCGCTTCGATCACGATAAAAGGTTCTCCTTCGGGAATCCTCAGATCATCGGAAAGGGCGACTGCACAGACCGTGCCTTTATCAATCTGCACCCACTCGTGGCAAAAAACCATATAGGGTTTGCCTTCGGGTGATATATACAGGGTTCCGTCGAGACTGTGCCAGTCCCGCGGTGTGACAGGACCGTCGCTGTAAAGAGAAAAAGTGCCGTCCGGTTTATCTGCGCGCAATATATATGTTCCGCGCAGTCCGTTTTCCTGCTGGAATGTGGCGAACATATAATAGGACCCTCTATAAAGATATACCTCGGGCGCCCAGTTGGCACCGCGGTGCAGTCCATGCGGAGCCGACGCAAACACTTCGAAGGGGCCCTGCCATTCACCATCCGGCGAATCGGCGATATACACATCGAATCCCCTTGAAACCGATGATGCCGAACGGGTTCCATACATATAATATTGTCCCTTGTCCGGGAGGACAAACGGATCACGTATATTGATTTCTTCTTTAAGCATTTTGATTTTTACCCGAAGCCTTATGTCATTCAGTACGGCCGCATATCCGGCTGCTTTGTTTTTCAGTTTAACACACGGTATCTTAAAAGTCAATATAACGCAATCATTTTATTGAGTCTTAGACTTTTATTTTATCGCCATTCGTTAAATCACAGCGTTTTTATCATAATATGTGCTTTTTTAAAAATATTTATAAAAATATAAACAATTTTTTGGGATAGTATTTGACATTTTTCACGAAAATAGAATATATTTTTATTTGTATTTGTAATTTAAACATTCATATGATATAATATCAACGAATAGGGTTCGTTCAAAAAATATCCAATAAAATTATGGAGGGATAGAATTGAAAGCAAGGGTTCTTTATTTTCCCGAAAACAATAAAAAACTTTTATTGTTGTCACAGATCCTGTGTGATAAGCTCCAGTGCAAATCCGATAAAATTCCGCCCGCTTATCCCTGTGAAAATGAAAAACTTGTCGTTATCGGAGTCACCCTGAATAAAGATCTGCCCGATTCCGTACGCCGCTTCTGCCGGGAGCTGGTCAAAACAAGAGCTCAGAATGTCGCTTTTTTTGCAGACGGTCCGAAATCAAGTCTGGTCGACCTGATGAATGCAGCCCGCGAAGCAGGAACCAATGTTATCGATGAGGTTTTTGAAGTCAAGACCGGGGGCATTCCGTTTTTTGCGAAGGTGAAACCCGAAGAAAAGACAGGAATCGAAGACTGGTTAAATAAAGTCACCGCACAGATCAAATAACAATCAAAAAAAACATGACGGTATCCACTGTTTTGTGTTCAGCAAAACAGAATTATCTTCATGTTTAATTATTTCCGTTATTTTAATGCCGAAGGAGTTCCGACATGAATTATTATGATAAACTTAAACGTCTCGAGAGCGTCTGCGGAGCAAATTACTGGTCACACCGTATCGGAGCGGAAATTCTGTATCTGGCTGCCCTGTCCAAAACGGCGGGAGACGCCTATAACAGCCTGATCGAAGAAGCACTTGATTTTTTATCGGAAAAACTCGATGCCGATCATGCCATCACGAAAACCGACGCTCAAAAAGCGGAGGAAATGCTGTCCGGTCTGTCGGCCGCGGCGAAAGCGATCAAAGTCTTCTGCGTTTCGCATGCTCACATCGATATGAACTGGATGTGGGGTTTTCAGGAAACCGTATCGGTAACGGCCGATACTTTCCGCACCGTTCTCAATCTGATGAACGAATATCCCGGTTTCACCTATTCCCAATCCCAGGCTTCCGTTTATAAAATGATCGAAACACACGCGCCGGAGATGATCGCCGAGATCAAAAAATACGTTCACCAGGGCCGCTGGGAACTTTCCGCTTCCACCTGGGTCGAGACAGATAAAAACATGCCGAACGGTGAATCGCTGTCCCGTCATATCCTTTATACAAAGAGATATCTTTCTAAACTATTCGATATCAGTCCGGACATCCTCAAACTCGATTTCGAGCCGGATACATTCGGTCATAACGCAAATGTTCCCGAAATACTTCAGAACGGGGGAGTGGATTATTATTATCACTGCCGCGGTTATGACGGACCGAATGACATCTATCGCTGGCAGTCGCCTTCGGGAAAAGAAATCCTGGTCTTCAGAGATCCGAAATGGTATAACGGCGAAATCAACACCCGCTCTTTTACCGATGTTCCTCTGTTCTGCAAGAAAAACAATATAGATATTTATTTATATGTCTACGGAGTCGGTGACCACGGCGGAGGACCGACAAGGCGCGACATCGAAGCGATACTCGACACATCCTCCTATCCTCTATACCCGACCATCGAATTCGGGACTTACGCGAAGTTTTTCGGCGAACTTGAGAAATTCAGAAGCATTGTCCCTGTTGTGAAGCAGGAACTCAACTTTGTTTTCACAGGCTGCTATACCTCGCAATCCCGAATCAAGCTCTCAAACCGCATCTCCGAAGACAGGCTGTATGATTCGGAAATGCTGTCAGCAGCCGCAAATAAGCTGACGGGTGCTCCCGAAAAGACCGCTCTTTATGAAGAAGCCTGGCAAAACGTATTGTTCAACCATTTCCATGATATTCTGCCGGGTTCGGGTGTCATTGAAACCCGCGAATACGCGCTGGGACAGTTTCAGAAAACACTCGCATATGCAAACACGAACGCAAACACGGCTATGCGGGAGATCGCAGACGGCATAGACACCTCGGCCATCTCATTCGACGACACCAGGAACCTGAACTCCGAAGGCGGTGGTGCCGGTTTTGCGGTAGGTCATGAAAGCAGTCACTCGTTCCCGCAGGCAGAACGCGGGAGAGGCAGCGTCCGGGTCATTCATCTCTTCAACAGCACCATGCATGACCGGACAGAAGCGGTTGAAGTTACTCTCTGGGATTATAACTATGACCTCGGCCGCGCTTATGTCACCGACACTTCGGGAAAAGAAATTCCTTTCCAATTTACCGTAAGCGGAGCCGGTTACTGGGGGCATAATTTTACAAAACTTCTGATCGACGCGGATATCCCTGCATTCGGCTATAACACCTATATCATAAAGCTGCGCGGGTACGATGCCGTAAGCGCATTCGTATCACCCGCCGACTCACGTCAGGATTACATATCGCATGAACCGGTTATCCTCGAAAACGAATACATCAAAGCGGTATTCGATCCCCTTACCATGGCGATCACCGAACTGACCGATAAAACAACAGGCGAAACACCTGTCACGCCCGACCGTCCTTCCGCCATATTCCGTTATATCAAAGAAAATCCCCGTTTCGGCATGACATCGTGGCGCGTCGGTCCCTACATGAATATTGCGGATTTAAACTCATCCGATTTTGACGTCCGCGTCCAGGATTACCGGTACGAACCCCTCCGTAAATTCGTCCGTTACGAGATCGCTTTTGCTTCGTCGAAACTCAATGTCCTCGCCCTGCTCAAAAAAGGAAGTAAAGTGATCGAATTCGATGTTTCGGCAGACTGGCATGAAACGGGAAGCGGCAGCACTTTTGTTCCCCAGCTCAATTTCTACGTTCCGGTCGGTTATACGGCGCAGAATTATAAATACGACATTCCTTTCGGTTCCATAGTCCGCGGAGATATCGCACATGACGTTCCCGCAAACAGCTTCATGCAGATCATGAGCGGGGGAACCAAGTCGGTGTTTATCGTTACCGATTCCAAATACGGGTTCCGCGGGACCGGAAATTCGGGAGCCGTAACGCTGATCCGAGGATCTTTCGACCCGGACCCCTATCCTGAATACGGAAAGCATCACTTTAAAATCGGTGTCGGGATCTGCTGCGACAAATGTCTTAAACAATACACCGAAGGATTCTGCCACCCGATCGCTTTCAATTCGGGAACAAAGCACGGAGGTTCGCTTCCCCTCCGCGGACAGCTGTTCACGGTCGAAGGCGAAGTTATGATAAGCGCGGTTAAAAACGCAGAGGACGGAGGTCTGATCATCCGGCTGAGCAACTGTAAGGGCAAAGACCAAAAAGTGACGATAAAGCTCGCTTATGCGCCTTCATCCGCTTTGCAGGTTGATTTAACCGAACGCAGGACAACCGGAGAATGCTGTGTCACCGGAAATGAGGTTTCATTTACAGCCGCAGCGTATTCCATTGCAACCATATTGATTAAATAAACATTTAAAAAAGCTCTTTAAACCGCATATTTCTTTTCAGACAGATAAAAGAAAAAAATCTTGGATACGCCCTGCAAACGGCGTATCTTTTTTTTCGGATTTTGTATTCACCCCCCCGATTGACAGATTTTACTTTGCGGTGTTATAATACATTTAAGATATTATTTATCATAAACGGAGGGATTCATGTGATCCGATGGGGTAAAAAAGTTCCGCAGGAATTGATCGCGGAACTGTATTTTAAAGATTCGCAGGGAATTTATGACACGGATCTTGCAGATGAAGCGGGATACGCCCTGCTGGCAAGATGCGAAAGCATCCTATCCGTAACTTTCGGCTTTGAACATAAAAAGCTCATATGTCCTTCCTGCGGCAAAGAGATACCGCTGCTTGAAGACTTATTTTCGTGTTCCTGCGGGTTTCAGGCGACATGGGACGAATTTCGCAAGTCCTATAAAAACAAACAGCTTTACGGAGCCAACGCGCTGCCGGTCTTTTTGACATACAGACAAAATTTTACCGCCGCGCAGAATTACGGTGAGAAGATGATCGCCATCGATACACTGATCCATTCGTTTCATATACTGCATTCATACCGTAAAAACTACGAAGTATTCGACCCTGAAGACGAAAACAACGTACTCGGAAGACCGGCTGCAGCCAATCTGATTGAAGGCAGCCTTGCCGAAGTAATCCGGTTTCTCACCGAACTGACCGATTCCAAAGAAAAAAGCCGCTGGCAAAACATCGTAAAACGAGCCAACGGCAGCAAAAGTATATAATTTATTCCGAATCAGCCAACGCGGCCTTTATCATCAGCGCGCATTCGACTCGTTTGCGTTCCAGAGCACAGGCGATTTTATAAGGTTGATCGACGGCACCGCACAGGCTCTGATTATTTGCCGCGCAGCCTCCCCCGCAGAAATATTTCACCCAGCAGCCGCGGCACTCATCCATTGTAGTTATATTGCGGCCGGCGAATTTTTTCTGCATGGCCGCGTCAAAAGCATCATCGTAAACATTACCCATCCTGAATTCCCGACTGCCGACAAACTGGTGGCAGGGATATATATCGCCGTCAGGTGTTACGGCGACGTATTCGCTTCCGGAACCGCAGCCCTTTATCCGTTTGTAAACGCAGGGGCCGGCTTCCAGGTCGATCATGAAATGAAAGAAATTGAATCCTCTTCCCTCGCGTTCGCGCCTGATCATTTCGGCAGCGAGTTTTTCATATTCGGCAAAAACAGTCGGCAGATCCTCTTCACGCAGGCTGAGCTCATCTTTCGGGTCAAGCACGACCGGTTCAACCGAAATCTGATCAAATCCTTCGTCCGCAAGATGCAGCACATCGTCACAGAAATTCAAATTTGCCCGTGTGAAGGTGCCGCGGGCATAATAATCGGAAGTACGGGTCGAAACAAGCTGTTTATATTTCGGCAGTATGGTATCATAGGTACCGCTGCCGTCTTCAAAAATACGCATACAGTCGTTTGTCTGACGGCTGCCGTCGATTGAAAGAACGGCGTTTGACATGTTTTCATTTATAAAGGCGATACTGTCGCCGTCCAGCAGCGAACCGTTTGTGGTTATGGTAAAGCGTATGTTTTTCCCGAACTTCTTTTCTGTCTCCCTGCCGTAAGCAACCAGCTGCCTGACGACTCCGAAATTCATAAGAGGCTCACCGCCGAAAAAGTCAACCTCAAGGTTTTTTATATGTCCCGACTTTTTAAAAAGAAAATCAAGTGCTTTTTTGCCTGTTTCAAAACTCATCAGGCTTCTCTCACGGCTGAAACTGCCGGTTTCCGCAAAACAATACCTGCAGCGCATATTGCAGTCATGTGATATATTCAGGCACAGCGATTTGACAATTCCGGAAGGAAACGAATTAAAACCGGTTTTATCATCCCAGTCGGCTGAAAAAAGCGTGCCGTCTTTCCAGAGTTCAAACAGTTCGGCGTATACCCCGGCCGCGGCTTCCCGGTCGTAAAACAAAGCGAGAATTTCCTCGGGACAAACTTCATCGAGAGGAGGCTGCAGCCTGACAAGCAGTTCATACGCCGTATCGGTCACGACATGCACCGCTCCGCTGGGACTGTCCAGCACAATATTGTATCCGTTTAACTGATAAAAATGTATCATCGTATTATGTATTCACTTTCTGCCGGATAAAAAGAGGAAGGACACGCAAACCGTGTCCTCAATAAAGAATACCCGCCGTATCTTATTTGTTTTCCGGTTTGACAGCTGTTTTTTCGCATTTCTGATTTGCTACGGTGCATGAAGTTTTACATGCCGACTGACACGAAGCCTGACATTCTCCGCAGCCTGCATTTACGGCTTTTTTCGCATAAGTGGACTTATTAAGGGTTTTTACGTTTTTCATTTTATCCTCCGTCATATATTCGAACATTATGATCTGTCCAGCATATTCAGCAGTCGAAAATATTCTCTTTATTATTTCTAACATACCGAATAAAGCCGGCCGTTTCTTATTGCGCGTCTTCTGCCTTTACATCGACATTGCGGACTGCCGAACGCAGTATTCTTATTTTTGTCCGTTCGTTTCCGGTCTCGATCATGACCGTTTCTTCTTTGATGCTGATTATTTTACCGATAATCCCGCCGGTAGTGGTTATCTCGTCACCGACCTGAAGGCCGCTGCGCATCGCGTTTACTGTTTTTTCCTGTTTTTTCTGCGGACGGTATAAAAAGAAATAGAAAACCACCAGCATAACACCGAGCATGGCTATCGTTATCCAGCTGCTGGTTCCGCTTGCCGGCGCAGCCGCCGCATCGAGTAAATATGTCAATTTTTTTACCCCCTTATTCGTTTTTTTATCAAGTACCAATTATATAATGTAATCAAAAAATTTACAACAGTTTTTTGTAAATTTTTTTTATCCGCAAAAACGCTTGACAACACTATCTTACTATGCTAAGATGATTTTTAAAGATACTATCCAGAATAAAATTATTTTTCGGAGGATTTATATTATGAGCAAAATAAAGGTCGGCATAATCGGATGCGGAGGCATCGGAAGCTGGCATTTCAGTCATCTCGTTGAATTTCAGGATGTCGAACTGGTAGGTTTCTGCGACATCATCATTGAAAGAGCGGAAAATTTCCGTGCAAAAGCCGGAACAGGCAAAACATACGAACTCTATACGGACATGCTCGATGACGCGAAACCGGAAGCGGTTTATGTCTGTGTGCCCCCTCACTGCCACGGCGCGATCGAAATGGCCGTCATTGAGCGCGGCATTCCCTTCCTTGTCGAAAAACCGATGGCACTTGACATGTCTGTCGCCGAAAAAATCTGTGCCGCAGCCGCAGAAAAAAATCTGATCACCGCAGTCGGTTTCCAGGACAGATATCTTGACCTGACCGATAAGATCAAAGAGCACATGGCAGGCAAGAAAGTAGGACTCGTAACCGGCGCATGGGTCGGCGGAATTCCCGGCGTATGGTGGTGGAGAAAACGCGAAACATCGGGCGGTCAGATCGTCGAGCAAAACATTCATATTTTCGATATGGCACGCTATTTGTTCGGCGAACCCGTCAGCGTTTACTGCGCAGCGGGAAAAGGGATTGTCGAGCCCGATTCCGAGGAATACAATGTCCCCGGATATGACGTCGAAGACTATTCGTCGGCTGTCATCACATTCGCAAACGGCGTTGTGGCAACATTGTTTACCGCCTGCTATGTAAAGCAGGGCGGCGGAATGCGCTCCGGTCTGAATATTTACTGCAAAGACGCAACCATTGAATATACCCTGCGCAGCGGCGTAAAATACCGGGACGCCGAAACCACCGAAGAAACCGTCCGTCAGGAGGACCAGGGCGTTACCGAAGACAGGACATTCCTTGACGCCGTAAAATCAGGGGACCGTTCAAAGATACGTTCACCTTACAGCGACGCGCTCAAATCCCTCCGTCTGTGCCTTGCCTGCAACGAATCCATCGATACCGGAAAAGTCATTCAGTTGTAATATCCCCGCATGATTTCGGACACTTTCAGGCATCCGGTTCTCCGCAGAAAGCCGTTTTTGCTTAAAATACTTTTCTGCGGAGAATCAGGATGTCATGATTAAGTTATCAGCATGCATAGAAATGCTCTTCCATGAAACGGATTTTTATAGCCGCTTCAAAGCTGCAGCCGACGCGGGACTCGGTGCCGTGGAATTCTGGGGCTGGTGCGGCAAAGACCTCGAAAAAATCAAGGAATTAAAAGACAGATACGGGCTGACCGTTTCGGCATTCTGCGTTTCGTCCGAGGATGACGAATTCAATAAAAAGAGGCTTTTATACAGCGACGGTATAAAGGCGTTTGTCGAAGCTTCAAAACTCTCCATCATAAAAGCAAAAGAATTGGGCACCCCTTCCCTGATTATGACCACCGGACAGGAACGCAGCGACATCACGCGCTACAAACAGCATACCAATGTCGTGCTTGCGCTGAAAGCCGCGGCACCGTATTTCGAAGATGCGGGGATCACGCTTGTCCTCGAGCCGCTCAATACGCTGAAGGACCACCGCGGTTACTTCCTTGACTCATCCTACGAAGCGTTCGGCATCATTGAGGAAACAGGCAGCCCGGCTGTCAAAATACTTTATGATATCTACCATCAGCAGATCACCGAAGGAAACCTGATTCCGACCATTACCGACAACATCGGTCTTATCGGTCACTTTCATACAGCAGATGTGCCGGGACGCCATCAGCCGGGTACAGGCGAGATCAATTACTCGAATGTATTCGCGGCAATCGATAAACTCGGCTACAACCGTTATGTGGGACTCGAATACAGCCCGACACTTCCTTCCGCGGACACGATAAAGACGACCTCTGTGCTGGCAGGAATATAATTTCTATCGGCTGCCTCCGGGCAGCCGTTTTTTTACGCTATCCAAGAAAGCAGGTTTTATCATGCATCAGGCTGAAAAAAATTATGAATTCCGCAAAGAAATGCTCGAAATACACAGACCCGCCAGACGGGTCGAAAAAAGCCTCAAAGGCAGCGAAATCGGAATCGACGAAAAATGGACTATCGTCATTCCGCGTGAATCCGATGCGGTTCTTTATTATGCAGCCCGTGATCTTGAGGATTATTTTTTTATATCCATGAACATTCCGATAAAAATATCATACGAAGAAACGGAATATTGCGTCATATATAAAACCGATCCTTCGATGCTGCAGAATTCCTATCGTTTTACCGTAACCGAAAACAGGGTTATCTTCTGCGGTTCTGACACGCGCGCGGCGGCACAGGCGGGTTATTATCTCGAGGATCTGATGAATCTTTCCGAATCCCCCTATCCGGAAAAAACGGATACGGTCCGCCGTCCTCTGTATTCTCCCCGTATGGTACATTCGGGATTCGGACTCGATATGTATCCCGATGACGGCATCTCAGGCACCAACACCAAAAAGCGTGAGGAATTCAACCGCATGATTGACGAGTGTATGGCTGGTAATATCGATATGATTATTACAAAGTCCATCAGCCGATTTGCCCGAAACACACTGGACTGTTTGAAATATATCCGTCAGCTCAAGGAGAAAAACATTCCCGTTTATTTCGAGAAGGAAAATATAAACACCATGGATTCCAAGGGCGAAGTCCTACTCACAATTATGGCATCCCTTGCCCAGGAGGGAAAGTTTTAAGGAGGGTTGTGCGTGAGACCCTCCTTTTCTATATTTTTATTCTATTTTCGGCAACAATCGACTTTGGCTTGTCCCACGAGGAACGTTTTTAAGGAGGGTCGTGCGTGAAACCTTCCTTTTTGATGTTTTTATTCAATTTTCGACAACAATCATGCACGGCTTGTCCCAGGAAGAGTATTCTTAAGGAGGGTTGTGGTATCCGAAAAAAAACGAAGACAGTAAACAGATTTTTTAAGTTCTCTTGGATTGTATACTCGTAAACATCAGTTTCGTAGAAAATTACCATAATATTAGTTTAAACGCTTTTGATTGTTGTGAGATCTAACAGTGAATATAGCCGCCATTATTATCCAATTCGTCGTCGATTTGAATCGATGCTCTGCTAAACGCTGCCTTGTCATAAGTCGCAACCACGCTGAATATCGCTCCAAAAGCCGCGTAAATTTCTTGTATTTTGTTTGCTTCGAATAGCTTTTGGGTGCCTTCAACAATATCGAGTTGTTGATGGTACAAATCTTTTTCATCAAGTGGCAATACATGACGAATTTGATATAATAATACATCTCGTTTTGTCCCCGGTTTTCGGGTACAATTTTGTACCGGGATAAATAATGTAACTGTATAATTTACGAAAGTCGCATTATGTCTGAATATTTAAAATCATGCCATAATGAAAAGCAGATCACATAATACGTGATAAATGATATAATAGTATATATTGTCACCTTTGCATTTTGCGTTTATTTAATAGAAATTAACGGATTTCGAACTACAGAATCATCGTGATTAAAAAATTTAACTAAAACAGTTATCTGATATAATCGTCAAAATTCCCCGCGTCAAGTCCTTGGGTGAGCTCATCCTGAAAGAATGCGTATAGCAGTCCCGGTAAAACAAGCACCATCACCGCCGCCGTGAACAGCATAGTCGGGTCGGTTTCCGCAAGTGTGCGGAAGATGACCGAAAACGGATATTTCCTGGCATCATCGAGCAGCACGAGCGGCTGCTCGACCATGTTCCACGCCTCCGCGAAACTCAGCACGAAAGCGGCCGTCATACCTGTTCTCAGGTTGGGAAGCAATATTTTCAATATGATTATAACCGAAGACGACGTTTCAAGCGACGCCGCCTCGAACATATCGTTCGGCAGCGTCTTTATGGTTTGCGTAAGAAAAAACACGGGGAACGGCGCGAATATCGCCGGAAGAATCAGTGCGCCGTATGTATCGAAAATGTTAAGCCGCCTTGAAACTATATATTGGGGCAGCAGCGTTACTTGAAACGGCATCATCATGACGATGATATACATAAAAAACAGTATGCTTTTCCCCGCGAAATTCTTTTTGGCGAACACATACGCCGCAAGCACAGCCACTATGACCGACGCGACAGACGCGACGCCCGAGATGAATATCGAATTTACATAATGGCCCAGATACAGCGGCTTCCACAAAAAGAAATCGGCATACGGCTGTGAGCCGTTTGAAAAAGAATTTACCGCAATTATAATTATCGGAGAAACAACGGCGCACGCGAACAGAAGTAAAAGTATTTTGATAACGGCGTCGGCTATTCTTTTCCCGCGAATCATATTACCATATCCTCTCCGCGGCGCGTTTTTCCAGATAAAAAGCGACCGCCACAAGTATGTAGGTCACGGTTAAAAATATAATCGCGGCTGTCGAGATGTTCTGATAATTCAATTTTATGAAATGATTGTTGAGATAATTTTGGAGCATATATACGCCTTGGTCGGGGTATTGGCCATATAACAGGTACGACTCCTTGAATATTTTAAACGAATTTACCGTCGAAAGAATGCCGACAAAAAACAATGTGGGTGAAATCAACGGCAGCACGATACTCACAGACTGTCTGAGTCTGCCCGCGCCGTCGAGCTCTGCCGATTCGAATAACTCGCAGGGCAGACGGCTGATCGCCGCCATAAACAACATTATGTTTATACCTGAATATTTCCATAAAAAACAAGCGAGCAGCGACGTAAAAGGCGCGGCTCCGTTGAAATAGGTCTGCCAGAACACCACGATCACCGCCGACGGTAGCACAAACGGCAGGAAAAACGCCCTTTTTACAAACGGAATTTTCGCCGCGAAAAGTACGGTGAGCTGTGCCGTGACAAACGAAATAACCATTATCAGCGGCACCGACCGTAAATTTTATTGTGTTTTTCATCGCGTTCTGAAACGACTCGTTTTGTATTATAATAATAAAATTGTCAAACCACACGAACTTTTTTGTGAAGGCGTTTCCGGTGAACGCGTAATAAAACGAGTAGAAGAACGGGATTATGTAAAATATAAAAAAACCGGCGGCGCTGGGTGCAAGGCACAGCAGGAACAACCTTTTTTTAATATACTTCATTGAAGCTTGCCTTCTTTCACAACGACCACCCTGTCCCTGTTGCTGAAATGGCGGTCTGATTTATAGATAAACTCTTTATTTATCCAGTCGCATTTGCCAAGTTCCGTATACAGTCCTTCGGTTCTGCCAATCTTAAAGTCCGCCATTTTTACCGCGAAAAAGGCGTCCTCGCCGGAATCGGGATTCTTTTCGACGTAAAACAGCGCCGTTTCCCCGGTTATATCGTCATATATAAAACAGTCGTTCGGCAGCGCTATTGTCGAATGATCGTCACCTTCGAACAGGTAAAAAGCGACGGGCGTGACCATGACATGCGGCGAGCTGTTGTCGCGTATGCTCCCGCCAAACACCCGGAAAAAGCCTATGACAAGCAAAAAGACGATCAGCGCACCGAGCGAAACAAACCGGCTTATACGTCTTATGTAAATCCTCATATCATTCAAAACACAGATAATAGACGTAATTGTATATCAAATCCGTCGCTTCGTTTATTGAAATTTTACCGGAGAAAAGATCGTTTCCGACATCGGAGGTTTGCGAACCGATCACCGTAAAATCGGTAAACGCCGTAGCGTCAAACGTGAGCAGTTTAGAGCCTTTAAGCAGCTCGTTCCCTTTTTTAAGGTAGAGCAGTTCGTCCTCTGTCCAGCTTTTATACATATAATGCGCTTCGAAATTCTTTGTCAATACAGTATCGGACAGCATATCCCCGCACAGATTTTTATTCTGTGTCAGCACCTCAAGGAAATTCGCCGCCATTTCTTTGTTTTGCGAGTATTTGTTTATCATCGCGCATTTGAGCAACCTGCTGTAGACTGTTCCGTCAAGCGACGGCAGCGGTATTATGCCGTATTCGGGATACGGCTTTGTTTCACTCTGTTGATACAGCTTGGAAAAGTAAAAGAAATAATTCCAGCCGCATGAATAAGCGAACAGAGATTTACTCCCGAATAAAACTCCGGCGTCGGCATATTTTCTTATCTGTGTGAGCAGATTTTTCAGCGTATTTTTGTCTAAATTACTTGAATTTATGGCATTCTGAACGTAGTCAAGCAAAAATGTGTGATATATGTTATACGGGAAAACCGACAGGTTTTCATCGTCGCGGCTGATAATTTCGTCGCACAGCGCCCACAGGTCGTCGAATGTCCATCCGGATTTGGGTATTTCATAGCCGTATAACGCGAAATTTTCAGTTATTTCATAATTTGTAGACGGCGATATGTCAAGCGGCACCGCGAATACGTTGCCGTTATAAGTCATAATCTGCTCTGTCGAATCAAACATATTCGCAAAATTCGCGATAATCCCGTCGTAACTGTTAAGCGGCTCATACGCGCCGTTTACGAGTATGCTGTTAAGGAACATATCTTTGCCAGGATCGCTTAAAAGAAAGATGTCAAAATCAATGTCATTTGCCAGCAGCTTTGTGCGTATTTTGTCGGCGTATACATCGTTGTTATACTCGATAATATAAACATCGCAGCCGTATTCGACTTTGAATTGATTTATAATATTTTCGCTGATTATTGGTTTAAGCGCGTTTGCCTCGCCGAACAATTTCGGCTTATAAATGACAATGCTTTTGTCGGTCGCGAGCGGTTCTTTTACTATGATTAAGTTATTGCGTTGGCTCCACAATATATAGTTGTTGCCGTCGCACACTATTTTATTAAAGAACAGCGAAAATTCATTTATATCGTCGGATTTATAATCCGCTTTGGTGACAGCGCTCGTTTTCATGCCTGCCATAAGCTCAAAGTCATATTTGCTTATGTTGACGCCGGCGATATAATACAGCGTACCCGATTTGTTGTCATAATACATCGAGTCGGGGTACGGGATTTCCCACTCGAGCAGCGTTTTTTCTTTTTTAAGGTCAAATTTGTATAGCTTATATGTATCAGCCGTTGCGCTCGCGCTCGGACTGCCGGCTATGAGCAATGTGTTTTCATCTTGAAATTCAAACGCATTCACAAGGCAATAGCTGTCCGAGCCCTTGAAGTTTCCTTCGATTTTATTGACTTCGCCGGTCAGAAGATTTATTTTATGGAATGCGCTTTCGTTGAAGCCGCTTGTGTTAGAAAATACCGAACACAGTACGAGCGTATCTCTATAAACCTTCATCTCACGCACGTTCACTTTTTTCTGTGAAAAATCATAGTTTGTCGCAGCGTTGCCGGATATATCGAATGAATAAACTGCATATTTATCGCCGTCGTATGCGTAGACCCCGTTTTTGCCCGCGCATATCGCGGTTAAATTATTATACCCGGCGGCAAATTGCCGCTCCTTGCCAGTTGTGAGGTTATATTCGACGATCACGGTTGGGTACAGCACATACGCATTTTCGCCGTAAAACGCGACGTCGACGGAGCCTTCGGGGATTTGGAAGGTGGACGCCGAGAGTTTGACGTCGCCGGCTTTGGAATAGTTGTCGTTTGTGACAGGATTATTATTTTGGAAAAAATATATAAGTAAAAAGCCGGCTAGAACAAGCATGACTGCGGCAATTAGAATCGCTATAAATTTTTTGCGTTTGTTGATTGTGTTGATTATCATGAGTTCCTCCACCGTGTATGAGATATGGATAAACCACTTGCATTAATGCATCAATATTTACATAGAACCAATGGTATAAAATTCTAAATAACTTTATACCATTGGTTTATTTATATAAGAATTATTTAATTAATCTCCACTGACCAAAAAAATATCAGCTAAACGCACCACAAAACGTTAAAATATGATATAATAGATGCAAGAAAAACGCGGCAAAGGCGCGAAAACCTTGCACTTGTGGTGTCATATGTATAAATTCAAATACAAGCAAATCCAATTTGAAGACTTCGGGCAGCCCACGGGAATGAACCTGACGGCGGATAACCGCTGGGTTAAAAAAGCGGAATCCATACCGTGGGACGAGATCGAACGGCGTTATGCCAAGCTGTTCGTCAACCACAAAGGCAATGTGGCCAAGCCGCTGCGTCTCGCGCTCGGCGCCTGCATCGTACAGGCTGAATACGGGTTCTCGGACGCGGAAACAACCGCGATGATCCAGGAACACCCGTACATTCAGTTTTTTTGTGGTTACCCCGCATACGACGACAAGCGCAAGCCGTTCGACTCGTCCCTGATGGTATACTTCCGCAAACGGCTGACGCCGGAAATCCTCGGCGAGATCAACGAGCTCATCATCGCGGCCGCGGAGAAGAAGCGGCAAGCCGCTCAATCTACGGACGACAACAATGATGATAACGGTGACAACGGCGAAACCAGGGGCGACGGCATCGAAACCGGGAACGATAATGACGGTCAGACCGAGAGCGACAGCGGCGAAACCGGAAATGACAGCGTCGGTGGAACCGGAAGCGACGGCGAAACGCCCGAACCGCCGCAAAACGGTGGCACGATGATTGTCGACGCAACCTGCGCGCCTTCCCAAATCAAATATCCGCAGGATACGGAGCTGCTTAACGACGCCCGCGAAGCCTCCGAGGGGCTGATTGACGCGCTGCACACCGTCGGCACGCCCAAGCCTCGCACCTACCGCAAAAAAGCGCGCAAAGACTATCTCTCCGTCGCCCGCAGCCGCAAGCCCGGCGTAAAAAAGATTCGCAAAGCGATTAGCCGGCAGCTTGGCTATCTCCGCAGAAACCTTGAAAGCCTCCGCAGGCTGGCGGAGGGCGGGACGAAGTTGACAAGGCGTCAGCGCGACCAGCTCGCGACGCTTGAAAAAATCTACGAGCAGCAAAAGTTCATGTACGACAACCGCGTGCACAGCGTACCCGACCGGATTGTGAGCTTGTCGCAGCCGTGGATCCGGCCGATTGTACGCGGCAAAGCCAACAAGCCTGTGGAATTCGGAGCCAAGCTGGACATCAGCGTTGCGGACGGCTGGACGCGGTTGGAGTACGCAAGCTTTGACGCGTACAACGAATCCACCAAGCTTGTGGATATGCTCGAGCGCTACCGGGAGCGCACAGGGCGTTATCCGGCGCGGGTGCTGGCGGATAAGATTTACCGAAACCGCGAAAATCTCCGTTATTGCACCGAGCGCGGCATCCGGCTCTCGGGACCGGCGCTGGGCAGGCCCAAAAAGGGCGAGGTTCGGGACAAGAAGCGGGATTACCGGGACGAATGCGAGCGCGTTGAGGTCGAGCGCAGGTTCAGTTTGGCGAAACGCAAGTGCGGGCTGGGGTTGATAGTCGCAAGATTATCTGAAACGGCGAAGCACTGTATTGCTATGTCTGTAGTACTGCTCAACTTCAAAAAAGCGCTGGGGTTGTTTTTTGTGCTTTTTGGGATTTGGTGCGCTGCCGCGCTCGCTGCGCTTGCACGGCGTGAATTTGCGTTTGTTCAGTAGAGATTAATTAATAAATCTTATACCTCAAAACGTCTGTGTGCAAAGCCTTGGTATTATAGACAGATTAATATGGGCAATAATCGCCTTCCATTGCTGGAGTTGCCGATGTATGTTGGTAATAACATAAGTGATACCCAACATAATTGTTATAACCACATCCCGATACCACACAACGTTCCCAAGTTTGCCTGTAAGTTTGTATGACTTTACAAAGCGTTCCGTGGTATGAACCTCCGCCATACCCCCCTGCCCATACACAATTCGGACTTAACACTTGGTATATCTGACCATTACAGTATGTTACGGTGAATTGTGGATGGATCGGGCATGCAGCGTTTATTGAAAATGATGCGATTTGACGTTGTATAAGATCGACAGACAAACGAAACATCAACTTTTCTATGATTTTC
>CAZVPD010000013.1:40554-41151 GCA_964628455.1 uncultured Lachnospiraceae bacterium | reverse complement strand
TCAGATTCACCCTCGCAGGCGACACCTTTGGTCTTGGCTGTACACTTCCCGCTACCGGGCGTGTTCGGGACTTTCACCCGTTAGACTCCGCCCGTGCCGGGCGCACAACGAAAGAGGCAGCCCGGCGTGTGACGCCGGTTCATCCCATGGCGTCCTTCATGGACTTTACGTATCTGCCGATGTGTTCGGGGGCGTCCCTGCCATATTTTTCGAGCAGTTTGACGACGGCCGAACCGACGATCACGCCGTCGGCGAGGGCGGCCATCTCCTTCGCCTGCCGGGGTTCGGAAATGCCGAAGCCGATCGCGCAGGGAATGCGGGTGTTTTGCCGGATCACCCCGACGATCGGGGCAAGGTCCGTCCTGATCTCGCTTCTCGTCCCGGTCACGCCGAGGCTGGATACGATATAGAGAAAGCCCTCCGCTTCCCTCGCGATCATGGCGACGCGGTTCGCGGACGTCGGGGCGACCATGGAGATCAGGTCGACGCCGGTGGCTGCCAGGGCGCGCAGATCCCGGTCGCCCATGTTTCCGGAGATTTCGATCAGGGCGCGGCCGCCGATTCGGGCGACTGCCGCTTCAATGGCCGCCTGGTCCA
>CAZVPD010000013.1:37929-40544 GCA_964628455.1 uncultured Lachnospiraceae bacterium | reverse complement strand
ATCAGGTCGACGCCGTACCTGCGGCAGAACGGCAGGAACTCCCCCCTTTCCTCAAACGGAAGGTCCGGCAGGATAAGGCCGTCGATCCCGGCATCCCGGCTTGCGGAGATAAAGCGCTCCGCACCGCCTGAGAACACCACGTTGGCGTAGGTCATAAAGACCATCGGGACCGAGACGCCGCGGCGGAGCTCCTTCACAAAGGCGAAGACCGCGTCCGCGGTCACGCCGCCGTTCAGGGCCCGCAGATTGGCCGCCTGGATCACGGGACCCTCGGCGACGGGGTCGGAAAACGGGATGCCGAGTTCGATCAGGTCGGCGCCGTTGTCGACCGCGGCGCGGACGGCGGCGGCTGTGGTCCCGAGGTCGGGGTTGCCGCAGGTGATGAAGGCGATGAACGCTTTCTTGTTTTCAAACGCTTTATGAATATTACTCAAAGAGATCCTCCCCCCTGTAGCGTGCGATCGCGGCGCAGTCCTTGTCGCCCCTGCCGGAGACCGTGATCACGATGATCTGTTCTTTCGCCATTTTCGGCGCGGTCTTCAGGGCGTGCGCGACGGCGTGGGCCGATTCGACCGCCGGGATGATGCCCTCGGTCCTCGCCAGATACTCGAAGGCGGAAACCGCCTCCTCATCGGTCACGGGAACGTATTCGGCCCTTCCGGTGTCGTGCAGATACGCGTGCTCGGGCCCGACGCCGGGGTAGTCGAGGCCTGCGGAGACCGAGTAGACGGGGGCGATCTGCCCGGCTTCGTCCTGACAGAAGTAGGATTTCATGCCGTGGAAGATACCGGGTCTGCCCGTGCTGATCGTGGCAGCGGTATCGGGGCTGCCGACGCCCCTGCCGGCCGCCTCGCAGCCGATAAGCCTGACGCCCTCATCCCCGATGAAGTGATAAAAGGACCCGATGGCGTTGGAGCCGCCCCCCACGCAGGCGATCACCGCGTCGGGCAGCCTGCCCTCTTTCAGCAGCAGCTGTTCCCTGATCTCCCTTGAGATGACGGACTGAAAATCGCGGACGATTGTCGGGAACGGGTGGGGGCCCATGACCGAACCGAGGCAGTAGTGGGTGTCGGCGACGCGGGACGTCCACTCGCGCATCGCCTCGGACACGGCGTCCTTGAGCGAGGTCGTGCCTGTCTTCACGGGGACGACTTCGGCACCGAGCAGGCGCATGCGGTACACGTTCAGCGCCTGGCGGACGGTGTCCTCAAGGCCCATAAAAACGACGCACTCCATGCCCATCAGAGCCGCGGCGGTCGCGGCCGCGACGCCGTGCTGGCCGGCGCCCGTTTCGGCGATCAGGCGGGTCTTGCCCATCCTCTTCGCGAGCAGCGCCTGCCCGAGCACGTTGTTGATCTTGTGCGAACCGGTGTGGTTCAGGTCCTCGCGCTTGAGGTAGATCTTCGCTCCCCCCAGGTCCGCGGTCATTTTGGCCGCGCAGTAGAGCCGCGACGGCCTGCCCGCGTATTCGTGAAGCAGATCCGCGAGCTCACGGGTGAATCCGGGTTCGTTTTTATACCGGTCATACGCTTCTTCGAGCTCGATGACCGCATTCATCAGCGTTTCGGGGATATACTGTCCGCCGTGCATGCCGAAGCGCCCTCTCGGGTTTGTCATAATTCGTATTCCTTTCTGACTGCGGCAACAAATTCCGCCATTTTCACGGGGTCCTTCAGCCCGCCGGTCTCGATGCCGGAGCTGACGTCGACCGCGCAGGGCCTCAGCGTTCTCACGGCTGCCCCGACGTTTCCGGGCGTAAGTCCGCCGGCAAGAAAATACGGCCTTTTCAGGCCCCGGAGCAGATCCCGGTCAAACGCCCTTCCGGATCCGCCGTCCGAATCGAGCAGGATGTAATCCGCCGCGCTGCGTTCCGCTTCCGCAGCGTCGCCGGGCGCGCCGACGCGGAAGGCTTTGATGACCGGCTTATCCGTGAGCGCGCGGAGCTTCGCGATGGTTTCCCCGTCCTCGCCGCCGTGCAGCTGGGCGATATCGATCACGCCGCCGTTCAGGAGAGAAGCGACGGTTTCGGGGGATTCGTCCGCAAACACCCCGACGGCAGTAATGCGGGGGTCAAGAAGCCCCTTCAGTTCCCGTGCCTTTTCGGGGGGAACATACCTGCGGCTCGACGGGACAAAAACGAAACCGACGTAGTCGGGCATCAGTTCATTCGCGGCTTCGATATCGCGGGGCCGCGACAGCCCGCACAGCTTTATTTTTGTCACGGCTCCCCCCTCAGCTCCGCGAGCTTCGCCTTTTTATCGGGCGCCCTCATCAGCGCTTCGCCGATGAGCACGGCGTCGGCGCCGGCTTCGCGGAGAACGGCGACGTCCTCCGCCGTACTCACGCCGCTTTCAGACACGAAGAGCACACCGCGCGGGATATGTCCGCGAAGCCTGAGGCTGTTGCCGGCATCGACGGAAAAATCCCCCAGATTGCGGTTGTTGACCCCGATGACGCGCGCCCCGGCCCGCACCGCCCTGTCCGCTTCGGCTTCGTCATGCGCTTCCGTCAGGGCCGAAAGCCCGAGCGTATCGCAGACGGCGATGTATTCCCGCAGCTGCCCCTCCCCCAGGATGGAACAGATGAGCAGGACGGCCGACGCGCCGAGCAGTTTC
>CAZVPD010000013.1:0-37919 GCA_964628455.1 uncultured Lachnospiraceae bacterium | reverse complement strand
CCTCGGAACACCAATCGGTAATTCCGGAGTGTCGACGCGCCGAGCAGTTTCGCCTCAAGATCATGTATTCGTCGACCGTGAAATCCTTGCGCAGGCAGGGGACGGAGACCGCTTCCGCGATCTCACGCAGATGTGCGCCGCTGCCGAGAAATTCTTTCGGCTCGGTCAGCACCGAAATGCAGTCGGCTCCGGCCTTTTCGTATTCCTTCGCGATAAGCAGGTACGGATAATCGGGGGAAATCAGCCCTTTCGACGGGGACGCCTTCTTGCACTCGCAGATAAACGAAAGGCCCGGTTTTGCGATCGCTTTTTCAAAGGCGAACGTCCCCTTCGGGAGGGAGAACGCCCGGCGTCTGATCTCTTCGGACGGCACTCTCTTTTTTGCCTCTTCCGCACGCTCTTTCGCGTGCGCGGCAAGCCGGCCGAGGACCATCATGCCTCCGCCTCCGGCCTGCAGCTGATCTCTATGAATTTGCGCAGGGTTCCGAGGGCCCTGCCCGAGTCGATCAGCTCCGCGGCGAGGGCTACGCCTTCCCTCATCGTCTCCGCTTTTCCGCCGATGCAGAGCGAAGCGCCCGCGTTCATCAGGACCGCGTTTCTCTTGGGCCCCTTTTCGCCGCCCAGGACGGCAAGCGCGATCGCAGCGTTCTCCGCGGGCGTGCCGCCCGCAAGGTCCGCCTTCGCGCAGCGTTCGAATCCGAACTCCCCGGGCGTGATCACATAGGATCTGAACCAGCCGTCCCTGATCTCGCAGACGGCGGTCGGCGCGCCCGCGGAGATCTCGTCCAGCCCGTCCCGGCCGTATACCACCATGCCGCGCCGGACGCCGAGACTCTTCAGCACCTGCGCAAGCGGCGCGACCAGATACTCGTCGTATACACCGAGCAGCTGCATCGAGGGCGACCCGGGATTAGTCAGCGGTCCGAGGATATTGAAGACCGTGCGGAAACCGAGTTCCTTCCGGATGGCCCCCACATACTTCATGGACGTGTGGTATTTCTGGGCGAAGAAGAAGCAGATCCCCGCCTCTTTCAGCAGTTCGGCGCACCGCGCGGGGCTCTGATCGATGTTCACCCCGAGCGCTTCGAGGCAGTCGGCCGACCCGCAGCGCGAGGACGCCGCGCGGTTGCCGTGCTTCGCGACCTTAAGGCCCCCCGCGGCCGCGACAAGGGCCGAAACGGTGGAGATGTTGAAGCTTTGGGCGTTGTCGCCGCCGGTGCCGACGATCTCGAAGAGCTCCATGCCGGTCTCCACCCGGACGGCGTGCGCCCTCATCGCGGCCGCGCAGCCCGAGATCTCGTCGGTCGTCTCGGCCCGTGCGCTTTTGGCGGAGAGCGCCGCAAGGAACGCGGCGTTCTGCGTGGGCGTGGTCCTGCCGTCCATGATCTCGTTCATGACGGCGTAAGCCTCGTCATAGGTGAGGTCCTCTTTGTTGACGATCCTGACGATCGCTTCTCTGATCATGATTTTGCCTCCTTCAGAAAATTCCGCAGTATGGTTTTGCCGTCGGGCGTCAGCACGGATTCCGGATGGAACTGCACGCCCCAGATGCGGTGATCCCTGTGCCGGACGCCCATCACCTCGCCGTCCGCGGCGACGGCGGTGACCTTCAGGACATCGGGAAGGGTGGAGGCGTCGGCGGCAAGCGAATGGTAGCGCGCGACGGGCGCGGTTTCGGGACAGTCCCGGAACAGCGGGCAGCCGGGATCGAACCTCACGGCCGACTGCTTTCCGTGCATCAGATCTTTGGCGTAGGTGATCCTCGCGCCGAACGCCGCGCAGATCGCCTGATGGCCGAGGCAGACGCCGAGGATGGGGATGTCTTTCCCGAGCGTTTTCACGACTCCGACGGTCACGCCCGCGTTCTCCGGCCTGCCGGGACCCGGGGACAGGACGATGCAGCCGGGACGCAGGTCCCGGATCTCCCCGACCGTCATCGCGTCGTTGCGGATGACCCAGATGTCCGGATCGAGCGCGCCGATGAGCTGGTATAAATTATAGGAAAAACTGTCGTAGTTGTCGATGAGCAGGATCATATCTCCGCCTCCTGAGCAAGTTCAAGCGCTTTGAGCGAGGACCGCGCCTTGCTCATGCACTCCTCGTATTCCTTTTCGGGAACGGAATCCGCCACGATGCCGGCTCCGCTCCGGACAAACACCCTTCCGTTCTTCTTGTAGGCGATGCGGATGGCGATGCAGGTGTCCATATTGCCCGTGAAGTCGATGTAGCCGACGGCTCCGCCGTAGATGCCCCGCCTATTGTTTTCCAGTCCGGCGATCAGCTGACATGCGCGGATCTTCGGCGCTCCGGACAGCGTTCCGGCGGGCAGCACCGCTTCGATCGCGTCAAGCGCGTCGAACTCTTCGCGGATCTCCCCCCTGACCGTGGAGCCGATGTGCATCACGTGGGAAAAGCGTTCGACGGAGTGCAGCTTTTCGACCTCCACGGTGCCGAATTTCGAGATCCTGCCGAGGTCGTTTCTGCCGAGGTCCACCAGCATGTCGTGTTCGGCCAGTTCCTTTCCGTCGGCGAGCAGTTCGGCCTCGAGCTCCAGGTCCTCTTCGTCGGTTTTCCCCCTGGGCCTTGTCCCTGCGAGCGGAAACGTATGCAGCACGCCGTTTTCGAGCTTCACCAGCGTTTCGGGCGACGCCCCCGCGACCTCCACGTCGGTGCCCGAGAAATAGAACATATACGGCGAGGGGTTGATGGTGCGGAGCACCCGGTAGGTGTTGAGCAGGCTGCCCTCGAAGGGGGCGCTCAGCCGGTTGGAGAGCACGATCTGAAAGACATCCCCCTCGCGGATATATCCCTTGGCCTTCTCCACCATGCCGCAGAACCGTTCTCTGCCGAAGAGCGCGGTGACCTCACCGAGCAGCTTTCCGCCCGGCTCCGCTTTCTTTTCGCCGCCGCGCAGCAGTGCGCAGAGCCGTTCCAGTTCGCAAACCGCTTCGGCGTAGCGCGTTTCGGGCTCGTCCAGCCGCATGTTGACGATGAGGATGATCTTCTGCCGGACATGGTCAAAGGCGATCACCTTGTCAAAGAGCATCAGGTCGGCGTCCCTGAAGTCCTCGGTGTCCTCCGCGCCGCAGCGGACGGCCGGTTCGCTGTATCCGAGGTAGTCGAAGGCAAAGTAACCGACCAGCCCCCCCGTAAAAGACGGCAGATAGTCGAAGCGGGGACTTTTATACCCCGCAAGCAGGCCGCGGAGGTATCCGGAGGGGTCGTCCGTTTTGAACCGGCCGCCGCCGGCCACCATTTCGCCGTCCCTGCAGGTGATCTCCAGCGTCGGGTCATAGCCGAGGAACGTGTACCGCCCCCACTTTTCGTTCGCCCTAGCGGATTCGAGCATATAGCAGTGAGACGAAACGTTCTTCAGTATCCTGACCGTCTCGACGGGCGTGGTGAAGTCCGACAGGATCTCGCAGCTGACCGGCAGCACGTCATAAGCTCCCGCGGCCGCGATCTTCAGGACCTCCCCGATGTCCGGTAAAAATTTCATGGGTTCCTCCTTCTGAAAATAAAAATAAAAATAAAAAAACGCCCCGACAGAAATCTCTTTCTGTCGGGGACGAAGTCTTCATGACCCGCGGTGCCACCCCGAATTCACGGGAAAAAGCCCGTGCGCTTATGCGGGATACAAACATATCCCCGGCAGCTGACGTGTGCCCGGACGTTGCAGAATACTCTATGATTTCTCATATTTGACGGTCATATTCGACGGTCAAATTTTACTGTCATATTTGACTGCACCCTCGGCGGTCCATTTGACAACCTGTTTCCCGCCCGGTTCTCAGCACCCCGGACTCTCTGTAAGGACATCGCTGCCGTTATCTCCGCTTCAACGGTTTAAAATATTATATTTCTATCAGTATAGCACAGGATCCGCTCCCTGTCAAGGGCAAAACGCAAAAAAATGCCGTGCGTGAAGACCCCGCACCCGTCCGGGGAGGCGCGGCCGGTTTCGTGCGCGGAAAATCGCTTTTTTTGCCCTACCTCATTGACAATATGTTGAAACCGTGTTATATTTGCTCTGAAGGCAGGCCGTATTCTGTCTATTCTGAATAGCCTGCTTCCGCCGGAATGGATCTTACATATTTTAAATAAAGGAGATTTTGCAATGGATCTGAAAACAGCGCTCAGGGACTACGCGAAGGCAAACGGCATCGACCTTCTGGGCTTTGCCTCAAAGGACCGCTTCGGCAGGGTCGAACCCGCCCGCAATCCGTTCACGATCTTTCCGGAGGGAAAGACGGTCATCATGATCGGCAAGCGCATCTGCCGCGGCTCGCTCAGGGGGGTCGAGGAGGGGTCGAACTTCGGCGATTACGGCATGTTCGGTTCGGGCTGGCTCGAAGACGAATTTCTGGCGATCGCGTGCTACGACGTCACCCGCGTGCTGGAGAACGAGGGCTGGGAAGGATGCCCCGTCTTTCCGAATCCGACCGAGATCGCCCCGCAGGGCGTCCCCGTGGCCCCGGGAAAAGCCGCGCCGGACGTCCATCCGGATTTCACCTACGCGGCGGTCGCCGCGGGACTCGCCGAGATCTCGTGGAACGGCCTTGTGTTCACGAAGGAATTCGGGTCGCGCCAGCGGTTCCATATGGTCATTACGGACGCAGAGATCGAAGCCGACCCGATCCTCGAACGGGAGATCTGCGACCGGTGCGGCAAATGCGCGCAGGTCTGCCCCCTCGGAGCGGTCTCCGCCGACGAATACGACATCCTGGAGATCTGCGGAAAACAGATGAAAGTCGCGAAGATCAACTACGCCCTGTGCAGGGTCTGTCCCAACGGCGCGCGGGGAAATCGCTTCTCCTCCCTGGCAAAACCCGACCGCATCCCCGCCCTGTGCAACCGCACCTGCATGGACCACCTCGAATCGGAGAAGCTGATCGATAATCTTTTCGAAAACAGATTCCGTCAGCGCAGGGCCTGGGGCAAGAACAGGTCGGGCGCCAACGTCGACGTGGAACTCTGACGGAAAGGATGAGTGAAACCGATATGAAGCTCACCTCCGGAATGATCAAACAGAGAGCGAAGGAACTCGGCATCGACAACATCGGCATCGGCAGTATCGACCGGTACGCGGGGGCGCCGCCGCTGCTCGACCCGAAGAACTATTTCCCCGGCTGCAGGTCCGTGATCGCGGTCGTCATGCGCATCCCCCGCGGCTCGTACCGCGGGATCGAGGAGGGCACACACTGGCACAACTACACGTTTTATTCCTACAACAGGCTGAACACGCTGATCAGGCCGAGGCTGACCTACGCGCTTTCGGCGTTTATCGAGGACCACGGCTGGGAAGCCTGCCCGCATTACCCCGCCGTTTCCGAACGCAACGGTTCCGCGGAGCCCGTGGAACCCGGACGGCTGCCGCCCGACATCGCGGTCAGCGTCAGGATCATGGCAGCGGGCGCGGGGGTCGGCGAACTCGGGCACTCGAAGGTGTTCCTGAATAAAAAGTTCGGCCCGAGGCTGCGCATCGGGATCATCTTCACCGACTGCGAACTCGAGCCCGACCCGGTCCTCGAGACGGGCACCGTCTGCACGCACTGCGGCGCCTGCGTCCGCGAATGCCCCGGGAACGCCGTTCCGCCCGTCGGCGACAAAGACAGGCGCGTCACGATAAAACTCGGGGATAAAGAAGTTTACTGGGGGGACGTGCAGATGGGCAGGTGCACGCTCACGCACCACGGCATGAACAACCGCATCTCGCCTTTCCATAAAAAGGCCTTTCCGAACATGGCGTTTGACGTCGAAAACTCGGACATGACCGAAGAGGAAGCCTACCGCATGTGCTACCCGCTCGCCCAGGCGACCTGGGGCTCCACCTTCTCGGAAAACCCCGGTAACAGCGTGCTCGAGTTCTACCGCTACCTGATGAACCACACCGGATATTTCGCCGTCTGCGGCGCGAGGGGCTGCATACGCGCCTGCATGGACAGCCTCGAGCGGGCGGGCAGGATCGAAAACCGCTTCCATAACAAATTCTATAAGAAAAAATCCTGGCTGATGCCCAACAAACCCGAAAAAGTCACCGAAGGCGTCAATCCCTTCCGCGACAAATGGCTCAACGAAAAATACCCCGGGATCCGCAAAAACGAATATAAATACAACGACGGCACAGAAAAAGAAAAAGAAAAAGAAAAAGAAGAGGAAGAGGAATAGAAAATCCGGAGACTTTTTACCCGGGAGAGCAGCTGCATCCCGATATCCCGCAGGGTACCGGTCCTTTCGGGTCGGCTCCCATCCGACTTATAACAAACCGATGACGGAGGATACGATCACTATGTATAGGAAGACCATCGGCACATTCCTGATCACATCCCTGCTTTTCGCCTTCTTCTTCGCCTCCTGCGGAGACGCGCCCGAAGGCGCGGTCAGCGAAAACACGGCGGCCGCTCCGGAGAGCGAGGAAACGGCGGCCGAAACCGACCCCCTCGGGGTCTTCAAGGACAGGGACTTCGGGGGCGCGGAGTTCAGCATCATCGCCCAGTCCGTGCCCGGCGAACAGCCGACCGTCCCGAACGCGGAGATCACGGGCGAACAGGTCATGGACGCCCTTTACGAACGCGACAAAACCATTCAGGAGATGTACAACGTCAAAATCGTCTATACGTCCGAGAAATACAACACCGTCTCCTCCCGCTCGCAGCTTCACGGCGACCTGACGGCGGCGATCCTGGCGGGCGACTGCAGCTGGCAGTTTGCGATCACCTCCCTCGCGGACAGCATCAACAGGCTCGCGACCGAGGGATTCGTCCGGGACCTGGCGTCCGTCCCCTCGCTGCAGCTGGACAGCCCCTGGTGGAGCCGGCATCTCTACGAAAACCTGACATACAACGGAAAGCTTCTGTGCCAGACGGGCCCCCTTTCACTCGCTTATTATTATTCCCCCTGCGCACTCGCCTTTAACCTGACCGCGGCCGAGAGCTACGGCATAGAGGACCTCTACGCCGCGGCCGCCGACGGCAGATGGACCTTCGACCTCTTCGGGAGCATTATAAAAGACCGCAGCGCCGACCTCGACGGGGACGGAAAGATGACCGTCGAGGATTTTTACGCCGTCGCGAGCGACGAGCTCTCGGCAGCCGCCTTCTTCGTCGGGGTCGGCGGGCGGCACGACGAGGTCAGGGACGGCGTCCCCGTGTTCACGGTCGGGGAGGAGGACAACGTCGCGAGGATCGAAAAAGTCGCCTCGCTGATCGGAGATCCGGACGTCACCCTCGCGACCGAGCCGCTCAAGGGCTACACCTCCTACGCGGTCCAGAAGACCTACCAGTTCAAGACGGGCAAAGCCCTGTTCCTTGCCTACAACATGAACGGCATCATCTCGCAGCTGCGCGACATGGAGGACGACTACGGCCTGCTCCCGAACCCGAAATGGGACGAAAATCAGGAAAAATACTACACGTACGGCAGCGGGTTTGGCCCCGTCGGGGTCGCGATCCCCGTCACCACGCAGGACGCCGAAGCGGCGGGCGTCATCATGGAATCCATGGCCTGCCTTTCGTACAAAGAGGTCGGGCCCCTGATGACCGGCATCACGCTCAGGGAAAAGATCGCACGCGACGAGAACTCGAAACTGATGCTCGACATCCTCTACAGCGACATCATCTACGACTGGACAGGCATCTTCAGCATCGGCAACGTGCACATCCTCGTGCGCGACATCTGCATCGGCAAGAAGAAAAACATCGCCTCCGAGTGGGAGAAGATCCGGGAAAGCGCCGAAGGAAAACTCAAAGACATCCTCGACGCCTATGACGCAACTGCGGCCGGCTGATTTCCGGAATCCGACGCACAATAAAAAAACAGGGAGAACAACCATGCAAGAACACACCACGCATCCGGACGCGCAGTGGTTTCCGGACGCCGGGCTCGGGCTTTTCCTGCACTGGGGCATAAGTTCCGTGCACGGCAACACCGACATTTCATGGGGCATGATGAAGAACTTTCCATACAGCCCCGAGATCATCACGCCCGAAGCGTATTTCGACCTCGCGAAGCGCTTCGACCCCGACGCCTACGACCCGGACAAATGGCTGAAAGCCGCGGCTGCGGCGGGCTTCCGCTACGCCGTGCTGACGACCCGCCACCACGACAGCTTCGCGCTCTGGCCCAGCCGCTTCGGGGATTTCAGCACGAAGAACTACATGGGAGGGCGCGACCTCCTCGCGGACTATGTCGAAGCCTGCCGCAAGAACGGCCTTAAGGTCGGCTTCTACTACTCTCCGCCCGATTTCAGGACCGCGGGCGACTATATGGACTATGGCGGATGGCACAGCGGGGGCAACACGGGAAAACCCGTGCCGAAGGAGATCGGGGACTACATCTCCGCGGTCATCCGCGGACAGCTCACCGAACTGCTCACCCGCTACGGAAAGATCGACCTTCTGTGGTACGACGGGGGCAGGGAGGACCGGCTGTCCCGCGAAGAGACCTACGTTTATCAGCCGGGCATCGTGATCGGGCGCGGGGAGGGGACCGATTTCCTTTCGACAGAATGCAGCATCCCCGACACGGACTATTACGAAAAAAACCTCAAAGGGCACTGGTGGGAATGCTGCCACGAGTGGAACAACTGCTGGGGCTACACGAAAGCGGACGAAACGAACTACAAGACGGCCGGAACGGTCTTCGGCTTTTACAAGGCCGTCCGTTCGATGCAGGGCAACCTGCTGATCAACATGGGCCCGAACGCGCGCGGCGAACTGCCTGCTATCGCGTATGAGCGCATGGGCGAGTTCGGCGAACTGCTCGCTAGAGAGAGCGCATTCAAATAAACGACGGGAGAAGAACATGACAAAAGAGATCAACTACAACAAAGACACCACGATGAAAGCGGCTCCGGTGCTCAGAAAGCTCGGGGTCGTATCCCCGTACGGCGAGATGACCCCCTTCATCTATAAGGGAAAACTCACGCGCGTCGAGATGGACTGGAATTACACCGACCCGGCGACGGGTGAAAAATCCCTCTGCTCGTATATCCGCGACGCGGATTCCGGCACGCTTTCGGCCCCGTTCGCCTTCGGGACGGCCTTCTGCTCCGGCTACTGCGAAGACGACACCGTCTACGTGTTCACCTCGCTCGACAACCGCATCTATATGCACGTCTCGGACGACCTTATAACCTGGAAGGACTCGGTGATCCTGACGCTGCCGGAGAAATTCTGGATAGCGAACACCTCCGTCTGCAAAGGCGACGGCCGGTACGTCATGGCCTTCGAGTGCGGCCGCAGAGAGAACATGTGGGGGCAGCCCGAGGACCCCGACATCGGCCATCCGTTCACCGAATTCTTCGCCGAATCAAAGGACCTTCAGAGCTGGATGACCCTGCCCTTCGACCTCGCCTACGCCAAAAACAGGTACTGCGCCTGTCCCGCGCTGCGCTTCTGCGGCGGATACTACTATATGATCTGCCTCGAGGAGCTTCCCCTGGCGCGCTACGCCCCGTATATGTACCGCACGAAGGACTTCGAAACCTGGGAGATAGGGCTTCACAATCCGATCCTGATGTTCACCGAAGAGGACAGGCGCGTAAAACCCGGGACCCGCCTGCCCGCGGACGTCGAGGCACGGCTGCCCACGTACATGAACATCAACAACTGCGATGTCGACCTGTGCGAATTCGAAGGGATAACGCACGTTTTCTACCTCACGGGCAACCAGCTGTCCTTCGGCGTCATGTGCGAAGCGGTCTACGACGGCCCCCTCGCGCAGTACCTGCAGGCGAATTTCGAATAACAAACCTGCGCTGCGGCGCAGCTGACCCGCGCTGCGGCGCGGCTCTTTAAATCCGCGTTCCGCGGATTTGTGCGGCTATGCTGCGCTGCGGCTACCCTGTGCGTCGGCTGCAGCTAAGCTGTGCTGCGGCACATCTGTTTACACGCAAAAACAACCGGAGATATAAATTCAGACTATCGCGGAGGGGTATGGATCGTATGGAACTTAAAAAGACATTGTTTCTGACCGTTTTTCTGCTGTCGGTTTTGCTGCCGTCCTGCGCGGCCGAAGAGAAAGACGCGTCTGCGGAGACCGCCGCGCCCGAAACGGAACAGGCGGAAACGACAGGCGTTCTGGAGGCGAGACTCGCCGTGTCCGACGGGATCACGGACGAACTGGATTTCGGGGGCGCCGCGTTCAGCATCGTGACACAGGCAATGCATGACAAAGACATTATTTCCGAAGGTGAAACGGGCGACCTGCTGAACGACGCCGTTTTCGGCAGAAACATCCTGATCGAACAGCGCTATAATATTACTCTGAAAACCATTCCGGACACCTACGACAACAACAACAAATTCATCGAAAAATCCGTCCTGTCGGGGGACAGCGCGTTCGATCTGATCAACGGACAGGCGGTCGCCACCAGCCAGGTCGTCCAGAAAGAGCTCCTGACGCCGTGGCAGGGAATAAAATACGTCGATTTCGAACAGCCGTGGTGGTCGGACAGCACCCTCGATGACCTGACGGTCAACAACAAAACGTATCTCGCCATCGGCGACTTCGCCCTGTCGGCGCTTTATTCGACCTACTGCATGTATTACGACAAAGTACAGGCGGAAACTTATAACATTCCCGACATGTATGAGATCATAAAGAGCGGCGTCTGGACGCTGGACAGGCTGTACGAGATGACGCAGGGCGTATACAGCGACCTCAACGGCAACAGTCAGAAGGACATCGACGATTATTTCGGTTTTTCGTCGGACCCGAACAGCAACGCGGACGCCTATCTCTGGGCTTTCGATAACCCCGTGATGAAAAAGGATTCCGAAGGGATCCCCCGCCTTGCGATAAAAACCGAGAAGATCATCACGATCTTCGACAAGCTCCACACGCTGTTCTTCGACAGCCCGGGTTCCTACGTCGACTTCAAATACAAGGGACGCTGGGGGTATTCGGCCGGACTCGGAGAGGACATGTTTAAAGCCGGGAAAGCGCTGTTCGCCAACGCGGGGATCGGGTCCTCGATCAGCATGTTCAGGGATGTCGAACACGACTACGGCATCATTCCCTACCCCAAATTCGACGAGAACCAGAAGAATTACAGCACGATGTCCGACGGTTCCCACGCCGTGCTCGGTGTTCCGCTGACGGCTGCGAATACCGACATGGTCGGCGCCGTGACGGAGACCCTGTGCGCGGAAACATGGAAGACCGTGATCCCCGTCTACTACGACATCGCGCTCAAAGTCAAAGGGGCGCGCGACGAGCAGTCCGTCGAAATGCTCGATATGATCACGCAGAGCCGCGTTTTCGACTTCGGGTACATCTACGACAACTGGCAGGGCATGTCGTTCTGCATCGAAACCGTCATGTCGCAGGACGGGAACTTCGAATCCTATTACGCCGCGAACGAAAAGCGCGCCCAAAAGCACTACAGCGACATCGTCGACATCTTCCTGAAATAGCGGGATTTATTTTAAATGCCGGGAGGACGCCGTCCGAATGCGGTATCCGGCGGAGTAAGCGAAACTTTTATAAAACAGGAGAACGGCGGACCCCCGGAAACAAAGGGGACCCGCCGTTCTTTGATGCGGTTTTACGCGCGCCTGTTTCATAAGCCTGCAGAACAGATCCGTGGTGCGTTCATGGTACGATACAAAAGATCCCTCGAAGGAAATGACCGCCCTATCCGCAAAAGCGCGGCGATCTGCCGATGCTCTATTGGTCCGTAAGTAAATTTTTCAGTGCGCTTTCGACGAAGCTGTTCAGCGTGATCCCATGCGTCACCGCGAACAGGGACGCCTGTTTGTGAAGTTCGGGATAAATACGGACGTTGAAGCTGCCTTTGTACGCCTTCTCCGGTTCTTTTCCCTCCGCTTCACAAAGCGCAAGATAATTCTCGACCGCATCCCGGAAGTCATCGGCCAATTCCTGTGCCGTCGTTCCTTCATAGGAAATCAGCGCACGGATGCCCATGACTCTGCCGAAAAAAAGTCCGTCCTCCCCGGAACATTCCACGCTGCCGACATAACCCTTGTATTCAATCGTGTTGTTCATATATACCTCACGTTTCGGCATTCAAAGAAACCGCTTCACCCGATATGAAAGCGGTGCGTTTCGCGGACGGGGTCTGCGCATCATGACCGGAAGATACTTCCGGTTCACATACACAGTTTAGCACATATCACTCAAATATGCAACCGCAATCAGGCTCATTTTTGGGATTTTTTTCGGCGGATTTGAACGGAAAGACGAAGCGGGACCTTTTGTTCACATATTGTTTACGTTTACGTGATATAAAAAATTTTATTGACAAACGCGGACGCGTATGTTATTGTAAATGTATTATAACAGCCGGTCCGAGGCACCGGGAAAGGGCGTAAAACATATGAAAAAACGAACCGCGGCATTTAAGGGGATCTCCGCGTTTTTACTGACTGTACTGCTTCTGTCCTTTGTTCTGTTTTCCTGCAGCAGCGCTCCCGGCGACGATAAAGAGGGTACCGACACCTCCGGCGGGCCGGACAGCGCGGAAACGACGGCGCCCGAAACCGAACGGGAGTACCCCGATCTGCCGGCGCAGGATTTCGGCGGCTACGAATTCAAATTCCTGACGCGCACGCTGGCGGCGGCCTATGCCGACTGGGTGGAATGGGACCACAGGGACATCTGGGCGGAAAACATATCGGGGGACGTCATCAACGACGCGGTCTACGCGAGGAACTCAAAGATAGAGGACAAGTATAATATTACGATCTCGCAGAACGCGCTGCAGGATTTCGGCGGGACCGTCTCGAAAATGGTCGGCGCGGGCGACGACGGCTACGACGTGGTCGTCGCGCACATTTCGGAATTTCCGGCTTTGGCGCAAAAGGGACTTTTTACGGACCTGCTTTCGGTGCCGAACATCGACCTGACAAAGGTGTGGTGGGATCAGGGCTGTCTGCGCGATCTGTCTGTCCTGCACAAAGCGTTTGTCATGGAGGGGGACCTGCTGATCCTGGACAACGACGCGATGGAAGCCATGATCTTCAACAAGGGGATGCTTGCGGACAACAACCTCGAGAATCCCTATGACATCGTCAAGAAAGGCGACTGGACGTTCGCCAAGCTGATCGAAATGAGCCGGGCTGTCTCCAAGGACATCAACGGCGACGGCAAAATGTTTATACAGGACGATGAGTTCGGCTGCATCCTCCAGGCCGACAGCACGCCTTCGTTTATCGTATCCGGCGGCGACAAACTGTGCTCCAAAGACCCCGACACGGACGCTCCCGTCATCACCTTCGGCTCGGACAGAAGCTACCGCATCACCGACTTCATCAACACTATGCTGGGGGACAACGACCATTTTGTCCATCTCCACAGATACGAGAATAAATTCCCGATCTACGACGAACAGGTCAAAATGTTCTCCGAAAACAGGGGGCTGTTCTCCTGGATCCGGATGAGGATCGTCGAGAGACTGCGCGGTATGGAGACCGACTTCGGCATCCTTCCGCTCCCGAAGCTGGATTCCGCCCAGCCGGATTACATCACCAACAACAACGGACCCACCGGTGCGGGCGTCGCGGTGCCCGTCACCGCTTCCGACCCGGAGAGGACCGGCATGATCGTCGAGGACCTGTCGGCCGAATCCCGGTACACGCTGCAGCCCGCCTACTATGAGATCAACCTGCGCGGCAAGTTCGCCAGGGACGACGAGAGCCAGGAGATGCTCGATATCCTCCTGTCCAACACGGCGTTCGACATCGGCTACATCTACGATTTCGGCGGGTTCGGAGGCTTCGTCGTGAACACAGGGCGCAGCGACAAGATCCCCGACTTCGCTTCCAATCTGGAGAAATTCAGCAAAAACATGCAGAAGGCGATCGACAAGACGACGGCCGCCTACGAGGAACTGGGCTGACGGGACGCCGTCCGCCCGCATGAATAAGCCCCCCCTGCCCGGTTTAACCGGACAGGGGGGCTTCGGTTCCAGGCAAAACGGACGGCCGGACCATGGACTCCAATATTATATTGACAAACGCGGAAGCATGTGTTATTGTAACCGTATAAAAACCGGCCGTGCGAAAGCGCCGGGAAAGGGCGTAAAAAACAAATGAAAAAACGAATTGCGGCATTTAAGGGGATCCCCGCGTTTATCCTGACTTTACTGCTTCTGTCCTCTTTTCTGCCGTCCTGCAGCAGCGCTCCCGGCGACGGGAAAGACGATACGGCGGACACGTCCGGCGCGGCGGACAGCGCGGAAACGACGGCGCCGGAAACCGAGCGGCTCTATCCCGACCTGCCGGCGCAGGACTATAACGGCTACGAATTCAAATTCCTGACACGCACGCTGGCATCCAACGCCGACTGGGTGGAATGGGACCACAGGGACATCTTCGCGGAAGGCATAACGGGGGACGTCATCAACGACGCTGTCTACGCGAGGAACGCCAAAATCGGGGAGAAATACAATCTGACCCTCTCCGAGACCGTTCTGACGGACTTCACCGGAACCGTTACGAAAACGACCGGCTCGGGCGACGACAGCTTCGACGCGCTCTGCCCGCACATTTCGGAATATCCGTCGATGTCGCAGAAGGGGCAGCTTGCGGACCTGCTGAAGGTGCCGGGCATCGACCTGACAAAACCGTGGTGGGACCGGGGCAGCGTTACCGACCTGTCCGTCCTGCACAAAAACTTCATCGCGGAGGGGGACCTGCTGATCCTGGACAACGATGCGATGGAGGCCATGGTCTTCAACAAGGGCGTGCTTGCGGACGGCAACCTCGAAAACCCCTACGATGTCGTGAAGAGCGGGGACTGGACGTTTGACAAGCTGATCGAAATGAGCCGGGCCGTTTCGAGGGACCTCAACGGCGACGGCGAAATGTTTATACAGGAGGACGCGTTCGGCTGCATCCTGCAGGGCGACAGCATCCCCTCGTTTGTCGTGTCCGGCGGCGACAAACTGTGCGCCAAAGACCCTGCGACCGACGCTCCCGTCATCACCTTCGGCTCGGACAGAAGCTACCGCATCACGGACCTGATCAACAGCATGCTAGCCGACAACGACCATTTCGTCCATCTCCACAGATACGAGAACAAATTCCCGATCTACGACGAACAGGTCAAAATGTTCTCCGAAAACAGGGCGCTGTTCTCCTGGATCCGGATGAGGATCGTCGAGAGACTGCGCGGCATGGAGACCGACTTCGGCATCCTTCCGCTTCCGAAGCTGGACGAAGCCCAGCCGGACTACATCACCAACAACAATCCCTGGACCGGCGCGGGCGTCGCGGTGCCCGTCACCGCTTCCGACCCCGCCCGGACGGGAGCGGTCCTCGAGGACCTGTCGGCCGAATCCCGGTACACGCTGCAGCCCGCCTACTATGAGATCAACCTGCGCGGCAAATTCGCGAGGGACGACGAAAGCCAGGACATGCTCGATATCCTGCTGTCCAACACGGCGTTCGACATCGGCTATATCTGCGATTTCGGCGGATTCGGCATTTTCTTCGCGAACATCGGGCGCAGCGACAAGATCCCCGACTTCGCTTCAACCCTGGCGAAGCACAGCCCGAACATGCAGAAGGCGATCGACAAGGCGACCGCCGCCTACGAGGAACTGGGCTGACGGAACTCCGCCCAACCCGCAAAAAAAGTCCCCCTGCCCGGCTCATACCGGACAGGGGGTTTTCGTTCTTCAGTTCGCGATGAATTTAACGGCCGTCCCGTATGCGACGATCTCTGCGGCACCCGCCATCACCGACGCGGAAACGTACCGTATCCCGACGACGGCATCGGCGCCGAGTTTTTCCGCTTCGTCGCACATCCGCTTGGTCGCCATGGCGCGCGCCTCGTTCATCATCTCGGTATACCCTTTGATCTCCCCGCCCACCAGCGTCCTCAGCCCCGCCATGATGTCCTTGCCGATGTTCTTCGACTGCACGATACCGCCTTTAACCAGCCCCAGCGGCTCGTATGTTTTTCCCGGGATCTGCTCGATCGTGTAAAACTGCATAACAACTCCCATTCTGCCGCTATTCGTCAGCACAAACAGGAATGAAAGCTGGCTGACAGCGGCTGTTTTTTATTAAGTCATCGATGATTAATACAATCAAAAAAGTTATTATAATCAAAGGCATGGCAATATGTGATATATTGGCTTATAAAAAAGTATATTAACCTTCGCCATTCGTTCCCTTTTTTTGACGAATGCATTTCCGGATCGCGTTCTTTCTTTTCGTTTTTAGCGGAAGAAGGAGCATCCATAATGGCTGCATCGACAATTGTTCCGCCGCTCGTCATACGTCCGTGTTTTTTTCAGACGGTAATCCATTGTATCGAAAAACAACCTGCCGAGATTATTTTCATTCATTACTGCACGGAATTGCACGGAATTTGCATAGTGTCGTTGAATCGGGTACTTGCTTTTCTTCCATGAAATCTATCGTCATAAAATTGCGCATTGCATAACTGTCATAGATCGCATCTTCTGCACCTGCATCTGCTTCGATTGTTGTTACCTATATTATACCATATTTTTTTACTATGTCAATTCATCATCATTTACTTAATAAAAAAGGAGTAACTCTATAGGTGCAATTGTTTTGTCACATTATATCTTGTCGTTCCTTTGATGGACATACGATACTGTAATACTGATATGAATATGAAACACGGAACAAGTGCTTTTAATAAATAGCATGTCTGTTTTTATTAATCAAAACAATGCAGGACATTGAAACGAGCAGCATCGCGAATATTACACCGCTGATGTCATAGGTCGCAGGAGCCACCGGATCCGCGGCAGCCACCTCGGCTTCAGCGGGCGCTGCCTCGGCTTCGGCGGGCGCTTCCTCGATAATCTCTTCGACATACGCTTCTATGTCAACGAGCTTTACCGTACCCATCACCGACGGATTGCCGGAAGGTTCCACACCTTCGGCGTTCCATGTAAGAATAGCTGTTCTGGTTGTGTCGTTATTGGTGTTGTCGTCATATCCGAAGTCTATACCTATTACCTTGCCGGCTTCGAACTTCAAATCAATGCCTAATTTTTCGTTAATGGAGAACTCATAAACATACTGTGTCGCGTTAGGCTCTGCTCCGGCGAGCTTGAGATAATCGGCGTATGCTTCGCTGATATTATCCGGATTTCTGATTCCGAGCGGTGATACAATGTCGTATAGAAATCTGAACTGATTCTTTTCCGTATATGTTTCGGTCTTTTTGTTATCGAGGTCAAAGAAAGCCTCAAGGCAGTCCTCTGTATACAACTCCGTGGTTTGATCGCTCTTTGTATTGTCATTGATGACTGCCAGACAGTAGATATTGCCTTCGTCCCAAAGCATTTTCGCATAACCGGTCGCTTTGCTGTCGCCTGTTAATGCATAACGATCCATCAGCATTTCATCCGCGTACTCCCAGATTTCATCAATTACACCGTCTATAACAGGCGTACCGCGTTTTATCTCAACCGTTGGCTTGGCATCCGCATTTACGCCTAATGTAAACAGTGACGCAATCATAAGAACGGTCAGGATGAGTGCTATTGTTCTTTTCATAATACACACCTCATAATATTGTTTTTTATAACGGATCTCAATGAGCCTGTTGACAATTATATAACCACCGGCTTTAATAAGCTGACCGATACTATTCGGGATAAACACAGAAGTCGTACAGATCACAGTCTTTAATGTTCCTGCAAAACCGTTAACAAATATGTATTTTATAAATGCTTAAGTAAATGATGATGAACAGACATAGTAAAAAACACGGTATAATCCGGGTAACAAAAAATGAATCAGGTGCAGGTGCAGGTGCAGAAGATGCGATATTATGATAGTTATGCCTTTTCGGCAGTAAGTTGTTTGTTTCTTTCTTACGAAATGCCTCCTGTCATAAAATTTTCAACAGCCTTCTATAATTGCCTTCTCAGTAGCCTTCTTCAAGCGCTTCCTCCGCAGGATCTTTTTGTATCTCTTTCTTTGCGAAACGGGGCCGGAGGATCAGGATGAGCGCGGCCGAAAACAAAGCGACGGCGGACATCAGGATCTCGGAAAGGACGATATTCCCGTTTGCGTGATAGACCAGGGGAATGATAAAGTCCGCGCCCGTATGGAGGGCAGCACACAGGAAAAAACCCGCGGCCGTCTTTTTGCGGTAAATAAAATAAGCGAAAAGGACCGTCATCGCGACATGGAACACCACGGTGAGGACCCTCTCGATGCCGGCGGCGTAAAACAGCCCGGTCTCCGTGTTCATAAGGGCGGAAACGACCGCGTCCCTCCCTTCGAATTCGGGCAGCGTCCCTCTGTTGATCATCAGGCTCAGAACCAGGTTGTTCACATAGGTCATGCCGACAAGCAGCACGGCCTCGGACACGCCGTGGCCGTAGCCGGCTCCGAACGCGGTGTAAAAACTCTCGTTCTTATGTAAAATCAGCCGCAGCACGAACAGCCGTCCCGCCGATTCGAACAGGCCCGCGGTCAGCGCGAGGATGAAGTAATACGCGACAGTATGCTCATCATAGAACACCTTCATCCCTTCCGTCGCCGACAGAAGCTGCAGGACCGGTATGCGGATCACAAGCTGGGGGAACGGCAAAGCCGATCATGCCGGCTATGATGACCCCCGAGATCCGCTTGATCTTAAGCGCCATAAAGATCCAAATCCCGGCAGGCAGCAGAACGGTGACCGCGAGGGTAAAGCCTATCGCGACGATCTTACCGGCAGGCACAAAGCCCATATCCCATCACCTCTTTATGTCCATATATTAACACATATTCTTTTAAAAGTCAATATCCGGCGCGAGGGGAAAGGCGGAGACGTCAGAGCACCGGCATCCGAAGGAGGTCACCGGATGGCCGCGATGGTCTCCATGAGCGTCGCGATGGCTTTTTCACCCTTCGGCAGATTTTTTGCGACGGCGGAAGCAAAATCCTTGTTCCCGTTCTGCAGGCAGGCCAGCCAAGGCTGGCGGACGATGTCCCACCACAGCGAGCTGCCCAGGTCCCACATCACGCTGTCGGTGATGATCGCCAGCATGCGCAGGGAATCCTCGTCCCGCAGATACCGGTTCTTCAGCGAAGACTCGTAGTAGACCGGGTAATAGATGTTCAGGGATTCCACAGCCAGCGCTTCCTTGATCACGCACACGCGCTCGAGGTCCGCGGAGCAGGCGAGGGGCAGCGCGATATTGCCGCCGTCCGGGGCAACAAAGTAATTCTCCTGTTCCCCGTCCCATTTCGGGAACGGGACGATGCCGTAATCGTCTTCCATGGCCCCCAGTGTCATCAGCGTTCTTGTTCCCCTCTGCATAAACAGCGACCCGCCCGACGCAAACAGCGTGTTGCCGGATACGCGGCTCGCTTCCGCGGCTCCGTATTCGGTAAACGTATCCAGAAGAAAACCTTCCGTGTCCAAATGATCCGAAAGCAGTGCAAACATCCCGAAAAGCCGTTCGTCCTGCGATACGACGGGGATCTCCGGACTGAAGTCCACGATCCTCAGTCCTCTGCCGAAATAGGCGAGGGACGTCATACTGTCGTATTCGCTTATAAAGCCGAACCGGTCGGCAGCGGTCATCTTCCCGTCTCCGTCGACGTCGCTGATCGCCTCAGCCGCCATCTGATAACATTTTTCGTAGGTCCATGTCCCGTCGTCCGTCATCCTGTACGGATACTCCATGTTCAGGTCATCCATGATCTTTTTGTTGAAAAGGATGCTGCAGCCCCCGGGATTCTTATCAAAAGCCGTAAAGGCGAACAGCATGACTCCGCCGACGACCATGCTGTCGTTGGTCGACCGGATATACCAGGGCTGCGACACGTCCGCGACCGGCAGTTTGGACGCCGTCGGCAGGAGACCCTGCAGGACTCCGTCGTATGCGTCCTTGAAAACCAGGGTGCACAGGTCGAAATCGTCCGACTGTGCCCGTCCGGCGTTCAGCATCAGGGCGTTGACGTCCTTATACTTCGTAAACGGATACCTCGTTTCCGCGAATTCGATGTCGTACCGCTCTTCGATCAAGGCGTTGCGGGTATAGACGGCGTCGTTGATGGCGCTGCCGTTCAGTTCTTCCGAATGCGCGGGCCATTCCTCATAGGATAGGATGCGGTACTTATACCCGTCGTATTTGACGTCGGGCAGATAGCCGGCTTCGTACTTCGTTTCCTCCGCCTCCGTTTCCGCAGCTGTTTCCGCGGAAGAAACGGCGGTCGGCTCGGACGGCCCGCCGCCCGCGCAGGACGGGACGAAAACGGACAGGATCAGCGCCGCGGCGATAAAAGCGGCGGTCCGCAGTTTACTGGATCGGTTCAATGACATATTGCCGCCTCCGAAAAATAAAATTTTAAAAGACTACGGGACGCACAGCAGGACATCACATAATTAACATAATTTAAAAAACCAACGGATATTTTTCCCCGTCGGCAGCGTTCGGTTTCAGTTGGTTAGCGGTACTAACCGACCCGCTGTTTTCTTTTTTCGGTTTTAATTTTAAATATTTCCGGTCATTCCGATTTTTTCCGTAATCATCTGTGCCGCGAAGCACGCCGATGACATCAGGCACGGAAAACCACCATTTGGATTTTTCGTCGTCCCAAACGGCACGGACTTCTTTATCATCAAAAAAACGAATGGAAATTTTGCTCATCTGCATCTCCCTCACATTTGTGTTCGGCACGGGCATACTGAAGACCTGAAACAAGGGACGCATTCGAAATCCGGGACCGGGTAAAACTCCTGCCGCTATATCACGCGGTTTTTTATCGGCCGCTGCTCCTGAAAGCCGGTGTTTAGAGGAAGCGGCGACCGATTTGCGGAACTGCCCGGTCATATTTAAATGTTGCTCCGCGTAATCCGCCCTGAAGACGATGTTGTATTCGTCCTCGATTTTCACGCTGCGCGTGCAGACCGCTTAGACAAGGGACACGATGCTGAACCCGTTGGGATACGCGCAGCTCAGAAGACGGAACACATACCCGCCGCAGTCGGTGCCGGGCAGATAACCGGCTTCGCAGCCGGGTATTCCGGCTGCGCGGCGGGATCACTCCATGTTCTGATAAACTTCGATGTACTTTTCAAGCGCCTTCAGCGCGGCGGGCTCCAGTTTGGCATACGCGGACGCTATGTCGGGCTTCGGGTCCGTGCCGAGTTTGAGCGCGAGGTTATACGTCAGGTCTTTTACGGCGGCAAAACGGTTGTCAAACCGCCCCAGGTCAAACACGCGGCCGTCGACGATGTAATCGATCATGGCTTCGGATTCGGTATCGCGCGTGTATTTCACTTTAAGGACCGTATCGTAATAGACGGGACGCACCTGCCTGTACCCCTCCGCGCTCATCGCTTCGATGACGATGCTGATGAAGTCCGTGTTTTCCGCAGCCGTTACCGGTATGATCAGCAGCGCGACCGCACCGTCGATGTTGCAGTAATACTTATCAACCGATTCCGTATATTTGAACTGCGGAAGGATTCCGAAATCCGAATCCATATCTCTGAAATAGGAAACCGACTGGATCGAAATGGGCGCGAACAGCGACCGGTCCGCTATAAAAGCGTCATAGGAGGCAAGCGCTTCGCCGACATACCCGTAGTTTACGACCATTTCGAAAAACTCGTCGATGATCTTCACGTTCAGTTCGTTATAAAGGGTGAAATACGGAAGACCTTCGCTGTCTTTCGCGATCATGCGTCCGCCCCCGATATAGATGATGCTGACCGGGGTCGTCCATTTGGACACGATATAACCGTACCGGTCGTTTTCAAAGTCCATGACGGAATCGCCGTTGAGGTCGGCCAACCCGAGCCTGCATATGCCGTTCACCTTATCCAGCGTCCACGATCCTCCCGTCACGTCGTCATACGGGTATTCGATGTTCAGGTCATTGAACAGGTTCTTGTTGAAAAGGATGGCGGAGGAGGAACCGATGCAGCCGTATGTGATATCGCCCGCCGGCATATAGAGTTTGCCCGCGACGGATAAATTTTCGACGGCATCCTGCGCCCACCACGGCTTGTCAAAGTCGTTGTAATCCATCTCCGTGAACCAGTTCAGCGCCATTCCTTCATAGGCGTAATCGGGCATGACGCCGCCGTGACCGGTTATGCAGTCATAGGCGTCGTCTCCCGCTCTGATCGCTTTTTTCGCGTAAGTCGAATAATCCTTGACGCTTTCCCCGGAAAACGTCATGTTGAAGCGTTCCTTCACCGTCAGCGTGCTCTGATAGACGATGTCGTTCAGAATGTCGCCGTCCGACTCGTCCAGATAAAACTCTTTGGCTTCCCAGACCTGAAAAAGCCACCTGAAAGTCCGGCCGTCGAAATCCATGTCCGGAAGATCATCCCCGATATACGGCGCTGCGGTCTCCGCTTCGGCCTGTGTTTCGGTTTCCGTTGAAACGGCGTCCGGCTTATCCGTTTCCGCGGCGCAGGAGGCGAGGACCAGCATGCCCGCGGCAAGCAGAATACCGATGGTTTTCAAGATCATTTTCTACACCCTCCTGTCATTAAAGAATGCGGGAGAACGGTGAAGCTTACCCGATGCCGGGCAGCTTTTCGATAAAGGGAACGCCGACCCCGCAGCGGCCGTCGGGCTGCATTTTTAAAAAGCCGCATGTTTCGTAAAAGATAAAACCGGCGAAACGTCCGTCCCTGCGGACGCGCAGATACTCGTTTTCCAGCGTCTCCGGGTTTATATACCGGTTGACCGATACGGGGATGCCCTTCTCCCGGCAGCGCGCGGTCAGGTCCCGGGCGACCTCATCCTCGAAAACGCAGACGAAGGGCAGCGCGTAGAACCTTAATACCGCTTCATCGGTCAGTCCCTCGCCGATCCACCGCTGCCACTGGAAGTCGAGATTCGCCGGATAGGCCAGGCGCCGGCACGGGTCCGGATCGGGTCTGTACCAGTCGATCTGAAAATGGATCCGCATCCGCCTGCCGTAACGATGAATCAGCCTGTTCGCTTCGGCTAAAAACGCCGTATAGGCGTCCCCCCGGACCGCGGCGATCGTCTGCGCGTCGGCCCGGCCGCGCACGTCACAGCCTTCCAGGACGGCGTCGTTATAGCCGTAGTCCTGCGGGCGGTTGGTGTGCGTGCTGTGGTTTTCCTCACGGAAATCAATGCCGTCCACTCCGGCATTCAGCATTCCCTCCACGCACCGCAGCCAGAATTTCCGAACTTCGGGTTCCGTTTCGCACAGGGCGCCCGGCAGGTATTCGTTGCGGCCGCGCGCAAAAGCCGCGAAGCCCTTGCGGCCGCCGGCGTTCGGTTCATCGAGAACCTTGACTCCCCCGTTATACCCCGTGTCGAACATGAGTCCCCCGGTGAGGAAATTCACCCTGTCGGCAAGCCAGATCGCCGTGTCCGACGCGGTCTCCCCGTCGATCTGCCGGCCTTCGCCGTCGCAGGCAGCCAGCATCTCCAGGTCGGTGTCGGAGAAATCGGCCGGTCCGTCCGTGAAATCCGTCGTCACCAGAATATAAGGGGCGGTCAGCTCCAGTCCGTTCAGCGTCAGAACACGTCGGGATTCTCCTCGCCGGGTCACGCAACGGTGACTGAACAGGTCAAAGACATCGCGCGGACAGGGCTCGATGCTTTCGCTCAGGATAAACGCGGCGTCCGAACGCTCATAACGGTAATTATCTCCGCTGACCCAAATCTGCAGCCGGTCGCGCGTGATCCGCGTCGGCAGGGCGTCGCTCTTGAAAAGCTTCAGGGATGCGACCGGGTATGCGCCGGATCCCGGGTCTGTGCCGCCGCGGCGTCTGATGCGCAGATGCGGATGATCCGCGACGAACGGGTCCATCCAGCTTAACCGTCCCCCGACCTGACCGAGTCTGCCGTATACTTTTGCCTCATAGGACCCGTCCGGAAAAAGGAGAGCCGGACCGGTCTCATACGGTTTATAGTAGGCATACAGCTCAAGGCCGTGCCGGTGGGCTGCTTTCACGGCTTCCCCGAGTGGATCCTGCCCCAGGTTCTGATAAGTCCGTATCAGGTTTTCGAAGGACGGGTCATGGGCGGGGGTCAGAAACCCTCCCCTCCCGTCCCCGTAAACCGCCCAGCTGACCCTGCCGAACCCGCAGGCAGCCAGCTGCTCCATCATTTCATCGATATACTCCGCGCCGATCGGCAGGGAAGCTGTGATGGCGTCATCGGGGAAATCAACCAGAGCTTCGTTTATAAAAGAGTTCCTCCCGTCCATAGATCCCCTTTCTTATTTCGCCGTCTTTCAAACATGTTTTTAACCGCTTTTCGGGAGCATGCGGTCTGTCATACCCCCCGGTCCGCGGCGGAGACCCGGAACAGATGGAACGCCATGGGGGGGACGTCGAGGTACAGGCCGCGCGACAGGACCTCGTCCTTCGGACGCACATACTCCTCGGTCCCCGTCAGGTCGCTGAACAGAAGGTCCGCGCCGCCGTACCCGGAGGCGTCGAAGCGGACATAGCACTGCCCGCGCTCCCCGGAATAGTTCACGGCCGCCAGATAGCCCGACCCGGAAGAGAGGACGATGAAGCCTTCGTGGGTCCGGCTGCCCTCCCAGGCCGGCAGCGCTTCGGCCGCCTCCCACCGGGCTCTCGGGCCGGAGAAGACGTCCGCCAGCCTGCGGTAAAAGGCGGACAGGGTTTCATTGACAGGCTCCGCGGCGCTCCGGATCAGCCTCAGGGGCTGCCTGATAACGCAGCCTTCCTCCTGCCCCTGATGGATCAGCTTCGCCCCCGGCGAAAGTTCCAGCAGAAAGGCCGCCGCCATCGACTTTTCGACGCCGAAAGCCGCCGCAGCCCGGTCCTCGTCGTGGTTCTCGATGAACCGCAGGGTATTCCCCGCGTCCTTCAGCAGGCGGGACCGGATCTCCGGCACGTCCCCGCTCCGGAGGGCGTCGTAAAAGACCTTGTCGTAGACGTGATCAAAACCGAGCGCGAGCAGTTCGTTCTCCAGACCCCAGTACACCTCGGCGATGAAAACGAAGCCCGGGTGTTCCGCCCTGACCGCCGCGACCGCCTCCGCCCAGAATTCGGCGTCCGGCTTAGGGAAACGCAGCCTGTCCCCCCAGACCGAAAGATGAACCGCGCTGAGGACCAGCATCGCCATGTCGCAGCGGACGCCGTCGCAGCACTCCGCGATCCGCAAGAGGGTCCCGCGCATCAGCGCGCGCGTTTCGGGGTTGAAATAATTCAGCTGGGCGACGTCGGTCCAGGCCGGGTAATACGGGTCCCTGCCGAAAGCGAGTACGGTCCGCCCGCCGTCCGGGGAGAAGAACGACTCCGGCGAGACGGCAAGGTCGTCGGGGGTACCGCTGACGAACAGGTCCGGCCTCGCTTCGGCCAGGGGATGGTCGAGCGCCAGGTGGTTGGGGACAAAGTCGAGGATCAGCTTCAGGCCGAATCCGCGGAGCCTCTCCCGGAACCGGCGCAGGTCCGCGCCCGTGCCGAGAAGCGGGCCGGGCTCGTATGCCGCCACCGCGTAGGGCGAAGAGGAGACATCCTCCGGCCGGAAGCCGGGCAGCGCCTTTTCCATATCCGCACGCAGGCCGGATTCCCGCAGGGCCTGCTCCCTGCCCTTCGCGCCCGGTTTCCACACGCCCATCAGCCAGACCGCGTCGAAGCCGAGGTCCGCGATCCTGCGGATCTCCCCGTCCGGGACGCCGTCCAGCCCGGTTCCCAGATGATTCAGCCAGACGCGCGCGTTGATCTCAAAGATCCGGTTCATCCTCCCGTCCCCCCTGTTCCCGTGTTTTTTTCAGTCCGTGACCGCTTCGATCGCATCATCGATGACTTTGGTCATGGCAGCGAGTTTTTTCTGCGTCGCGGAGGCGAAATCGGTTTTTCCCGCCCGCAGGACGTCGACGTAGGTGTTGCGGATCGGGTCCATCCAGTAGACGTCCCCCATGTCGAAGGCGCGCGTGTTGTAGATCAGGTCGAACATCTCCGCCGAGTCGGGATCGCGGGTGTATTTCTCCCTGAGCGCTGTCTCGTAATAGGCGGGGACCAGGTAATTTTTGGCCCCGGCGGCCATCGCCTCCATGACCAGGCCGGTCCGCCCGAGGTCCGCGTTGGTCACGGGCACGCAGTAGAGCCAGCCGTCGATCGTGCGGGAATGATAGCTCTCCTGCGCTTCCGTTCGCTTGGGCACGGGCAGGATGCCGAAATCGTCCTCCATCGCGCGCAGATTCTGCAGCGTCCCGACGTTGGTGATGTGGAACAGCGACACGCCGTTTGAAAAAAGCGTGTGCCCCGCGATGCGCTGTTCGTCGCCGGTCCCCTTGTTCAGCGTCGCCGTCTTGTCCGAGAACATGTCGAAGAACATGCCCTCCTGTTCGGTCGCTTCGCTGAGGCCGGTCAGCATCGCGTAGAACGTGTCGCTGTCCTCGACGGCCAGGTGCGGGATGTCGTCCGCGTCCTTCTGCACCGTCTTGAGCCCGGCCCCGACCCAGAACGCGGGGTAATAAAAGTCGGACTCCGAGATGATCCCGAGGCGGTCCGCGTCGTTCAGGACATTGTCGCCGTTGAGGTCGGCGATGACGCTGCGCGCCGCCGAAAACAGCACGTCCGCCGTCCAGGTCCCGTCGCGGACCTCGCCGTAGAAATCGCCCAGGTTAAAATCCTGCGCGGTCTTTTTGTTATACAGCACGAGGTTCGTCCATTCGAACAGGTTGATCGCGTCGTCGCTGTACGCGAAGAACAGTTTCCCCGCGATCGAGATCTCGTCGTTGATCGTGTGCACGTACCAGGGCTGCGTGACGTCGACGTAAGGCAGCCGGTCGACGGTGACCATCATGTCCTGCTGAGCCAGGGAGAAAGCGTCGCGGCAGATCAGCATGTTCAGGTCGTAGTCGTCCGAGGACGCCGCGACCGATTTGCGGAACTGCTCGGTCATATTGAAGAACTGCTCCGCGTAATCCGCTCTGAAGACGATGTTGTATTCGTCCTCGATCTTCACGTTGCGCGTGTAGACCGCGTCGGATATCAGGTCGCCGGTCTGCTCCTCCGCGTCGGCGAGGGTCACGATGCTGAACCCGTTGGGATACGCGCAGCTCAGAAGGCGGAACACATACCCGCCGTAGTCGGCGTCGGGCAGGTCGGCCGCATACACAGACTCTTCGGCTTCGGTAACCGCCGCCGCCGTGCTCTGCGCCGTCTCTTCTTCGGCAGCCTTTTCGCCGCACGAGGCGGATGAAAGGAGGAGGGCGAGAAGCAGGATGAATGAGGTGAGTTTAGGGATCAGGGGAATCACTCCTTGCGTAGTTGATTTTAGGTTGATTTATATTTTTCGGAGGCGATAACTGTTCTTGAAAAAATACATCCGTTAATCAATATGTATCCCGCCTATTTTAAAAACAATTTTTTTATGATATCTGAAATCATATTCTGTCCCGCGCAGTGATCGCCCGGCGTTGCCGCCACAGTAAACATATAGCGGTCATCTCCGGCAAAAGTAATTTTATAGTGTCCACCGGGTTTTTCTACTTCAAAACCTGCCGTCTTCAATTCTCGTTTTTGCTTATCTGAGCTGATACCGCCGTAGTTGGCAAAAATTTTTCTTATACTTTCCTCGATCTGCTCTCGATGACCGATTTTACTGTTTGCAGACAGGATTGATGTTATAATTGAATGCGGCCGTGTTCCGACAGCCAGTGACGGAAGGGCCTTCTGCATTATTTCAAGCAAAAGATCGTTTTGTTCACCCGGATAAAGGTCGAATTCTTCTCCGGTCCTTATCAGATAAGACTGAGCTTGTCCGCCTGCAGATCTGTAGGCATCAAGCATGGTCTTAAGCCGTTCATTTTCATCGTAAAGCACCCGCTTTTCTTTTTGAAGTTCTTTATTTTGACCGGCAAGCCGCTCGTTATCGCTTTCATATAACCCGTTGAGTTCTTTTGTTTCGCCGAATTCACTCGTCCTTTTTTCAAGCAATCCGACACGCTGACGGCTCTTCAATGTTTGGACCTGGTCCCATGAATATAAAGCAGCATCTTCGGTATTCAGCCACGCATTTTTAACGGTATTGATGATTTCGTCTTCGAGCCTGACTCCGGGCGTTTCCGTACCATCCGTATTGAATTTTCTGTAGTAGCTTTGACCCGGAAGATAGATACCGACGTGTCCTCTGAAAGCATTATTGGATACCGAGGCTGCTCTTAGTTTGTATGAAATTTCAAGCGATGGTTCTGATATGACGTGGGCTATACCCTGCAGCTTGTTCGCTAAATAACTTACATCAAGATTAATAGGCCAATAATCCTTGCTGCAATATACTATCGGGAGTAAATTCCCCCACTGTCCCTGCATTGACTTCCCACAGGGCTCAACAAGATGATCATCCATCACGATCGGTCTATCTGTAATGTCAAACATTTCATCCGAAGCACACAAGTTGTTCCGAATAAACAGCTTAATGGTAAATGGTGGATGCGGGGAGGGCAGCGCGTCACCAAACGAACTTCCTGTATAATGGGTTTGAATATAAAGTTTTATTTTGCCATCAGTATTCACATACACATTATTGGTTTCCCAAATTTCCCTTTTGATTTCTATTAGCTTACATGCTGTTAATTCGGTATGTTCATCTTTATAATGAGAAATTGCATAAGTGTATATACCTTTTGTTATTGTCAATTCTTCATGCCCGCTTTTGTCGTATGTTTCAAAATCGCCCGCAGTAAACGGAAGATGATGATTTCCGGCTACCCACTCAATAAATAATTCGACACATTGTTTGCGGGTCACAGTTGGCTTTAGCGGGAGAATTGTATGAAATACCAGCATAGCTTTGCACCCTCGTTTCTCAAATTAGGGTTAACCGAATAAAAAATTTTTTTACGCAGCATAACGAATACGGACATTGCGGGAGCTGAACAAATAGGAAAATAAAACCTTTAAAAATCGATCGTTGCCGAATCGATACCGTCCGGGATTCGCTTATTCCAACGCGGCAAACTGCATTCCGCATCAGTTTGAAATATCTATAAGATCCCGCAGAAAAGGATATGTTTTTACGGAATAACCGATAAAATATCCTTTGTATCCGGGATCGTTGTAAATTCCCTTATAATACTTTGCGCTGCCGAATTTAAGAAGTTCGGTTTTGAACAGTTCTTTTATAAAGTCTTCGACGTGCTGCCGTTCGGTTTTTTCCTTGAATTTTTTTATGAGCGTCTGTTCAAAGAAAGTCGGCGCGTCTTTGTTTATCATTTCCGAATACTTTTTTTCGAAACATTTATAATACTGCACCGCTCTGAGCTTAAGACTGCTGACCGCGTTTTTAAGCTGTTCTTTGTTCCGGTCATCCCCGCCGATGATCAGATGTTCGCCGAAAAAATTCATTCCGACTTTCCCGCTGGTTATAAAATTCTCATATAAGTTCAGGTAATCCAGTTCGGGCAGTCGTTCGATGTCCGCGGTTTCCGTCAGATCGTTATACGACAGATCGATGAATTTGAGTTTCGTCAGCTGCAGCAGCGGAGAAGCATCCGAAATGTTGTTGTGACTTAAACAGAGATGTTCCAGCCGTTTCAGCGGCGCCAGATGAGATATGTCATGGATCAGACAATCCGTCAGCGTCAGACTTTTTAAACGAACCGATCCTCTCAGGCCTTCCAAATCGAAACAACCGAAACCGACCACCCGCAGTTTTTCTAGTTCCGTGCAGGCGGACATCCGTATCGGCTTCCCCGGATACTCCCCGCTGCAGGCTCTTTCCAAAGGTGTTATTGCATACTTATTTTCCGCAGACAAAGTCAGTTCTCTGAGTTTCGGAAAATTCAAAACGAGATTTTCCGGATCGCTTACGGTCACAGACAATCTTTTCAACGGCAGGTCCGAAAACTTCCCGATGTCTTCCGCTTTTATTGCCGTATGGACAGACAGATCCCGAAGGGCGGTGAGTCTGTTGAGGTCCGGCAGCCGGTCTCTGAATTCAGAAGAAAACAATATGCCGGGACCGGCATCCCCGGCCGTCAATGAATAAAAGTCATTCAGATTTCTTATGATTATCCTCTTGATTTGACACGCCCTCCCTTCGGATATAAATTAAATCTTCGCACTTGAGATGCTTTTTGCTCGGTTTATTGTAAAGTGAAGAGTAAGTAATAAAAGAATCGCCATGATAATGATCCGGCGGTAAAATGACAATGGAAATTGCCGACGGCAACAGCATATTCAAAAACATAAGCAGCCTCAAACGCCGTCGGGTTGTGACATGTCAGCATTTTTACAGTAACCTATCAGGGCAGACAGTCTACGGCAGTGGTTGATCATGTTATCTTAAGATCAATGAACCTAAAAATACATACCTTACTTAATAATATTTAATGGGTAAAGTCCAACAAATTATCCGCACATCCTCGTCGTCAATTTGCTCCGAAATATGTCTACGATTTCAAAATCTTCAATAGTGATTGAGCTATTCTGTGCATTTCATCTATTGTATTATCTTTTCCAAGTGAAATCCGTATAGTACCTTGCGCATATTCCATCGGAAGTCCGATTTTTTTCAATACATGGGAAACCTTTGTGTTTGCGCTGTCGCAAGCCGATCCGGTAGAGACGCAGATTCCCATAAGATCAAGTCTATGAAGAAAAGCCTCTCCATCTGCATTTTTAAAGGAAAGGCTGATAATGCCCGGAATCCTATGATCACTTCCATTTCTACGGTAGTCAATTCCAGATTCATCGAGAGCTTTTATTATAATTTCGTCGAGTATTTTTAAATGTGCAGCATTGGTTTCTATTGCATCGCAATTCTTCTTAAGCGCCACCGCCATTCCAACGACAGACGCAACATTTTCCGTTCCGGCCCGCATTCCAAGCTCCTGAGCACCCCCGTGAGTATAGGGTGATATCTTTGTACCTTTGCGTATGTATAAGAATCCGACGCCTTTGGGACCGTTGAATTTATGCGCAGATGCCGAAAGCATGTCTACACCGAGTTCCTGCACATCTATCTTTACATGACCGGCGGCTTGCACAGCATCTGTGTGGAATAGCGCACCATGTGCGTGAGCCACTTCACAGAGTTCCTTAATTGGCTCGATAATACCGATTTCGTTATTCGCAAACATAATCGAAACAAGTTTCGTATTATCAGATATTATGCTGTGCAGCGCCTGTGTCGTAATAATACCCTCCGCTGTCGGCATAAGATAGACAACAGGATATCCAAGACGCTCCATCGCGGCACACGAATGAAGCACAGCATGATGCTCTAATGCTGATGTTATTATAATTCTTTTTTCGGCATCGGCAGAAACAGATCCCTTTATAGCCCAGTTGTCACTTTCCGTACCGCCGGATGTAAAGAAAATTTCTTCCGGCCGGGCATTGATACATTCTGTTATCGTTGCTCTGGCATCTGCAAGGGCTTTCTTTGGTTTTCTCGCAAATGCATACGGCTGTGAAGCATTGCCATATTCTTCAAGAAGATATGGTTTCATCGCTTCAAACGCGTCCATATCAAGTTTTGTTGTGGCCGCATTGTCTGCATAAATTAACTGTTTCATAATAATCATCATCCCCGAGTTGATTACGAGAACATCATACTACCCATTGGAACATATGGCTGGTAAATAATTTCTCGGGCAGGTTCCTGTATTTTCTTATTTAAAAAGAATACATCCCTCTTCTTTGAATTCCTCAACTTTTGTTAATAGAAAATCTACGTCAACTTCTAAGTATTCGGCCAGGCAGTTGTAGCAATATAAGTATTTTGTATTTTTATCAATCAACTTTCTTGTTATACCAACCTCATCTTTACTTAGGTGCTTTTTTCCACAAATATAGCACATTACTTCTTCCATATGGTTAAAAATCTTCTTCGGGTTTAGGTCTGATGTTAAACACCGGAATGTCTTTTCCACGATACTCAATATCCAGAACACCTAACTGATATTTTATTGTATCTCTCATTTTCCTTGCCCTGTCAAGGCAATAACGTTTAAATTCGCGGGATGAAATATCTTTTGTACTGCGAACGTGTGGGAATAACAATTTTAAATAAGCAGTAGCTATGCGTTTGACAGCTTCAGTATCACGGGTATCGGCTGCCTCAGGGACTTCAATTAACTCATCAACGACAGCACGGTAACTCATATCATTACGCAATTCATGCATGATAGAACAAAAATATTCTGAGTTTAATGCCCAACCGGCTATCTTTAAATCATCATTCATTCTGGGGATATTCCATCCTTTAATAAATCCGTGAAAACGCTCTATCAACGCCGACTCATGGAACACGGGTGGCAGTTCCTCAAACATATTACCAAAGCCGTCTTCATCCATTGTTTCCTTCTTGATATTACCGCAAAGGATAACGCCAGCTTCAGCCGTTCCTTCATAGTTACCTACTGTGAAAATCCCCGATTCAAGGTAGCCCTTCAGAGCAGCCCGTATTTCATCCACATCTGTGAAAGATATGGTCTGCACTTCATCAAGTGTAATAAAATCGTTGCCAGAAATCAAACCCTCGACTCGTTTATTTTGGTCATAAAACATTTTCGCACGACTCATAACTCCGCCGCTTGAAAGCCAACCAAAACGGCTAACGCGACCGAATAAGTAAGATTTACCCGTTCCTTTTGGTGCTAACTCAATTAGGTTAAGTCTTTTTTCAATGAACGGTAACAAACGAGTCAACATGGTGAGTTTTTTCTCTTCATCACCTAAATATCCGGCAGCATTATAGTCTACAGCCCCGAGTAAAACGTCAATCCATTCTGCCGTAGTAAATTCACGCCTTGTTTCTTTGTAGTAATCTACATCGATCGTATATGGGCAGAAAGTTTTAAAAGCAGTAAGTTTTATTTTACCATGAGTTGCACCTGTTGATTTATTCTTTGTAAACGTTAGATCATAATCGTCAGGAGGGCGATATCCGATTTCAACCATACCCCAAGTCTCGCGTCCACGCACCAACTCGTCCTTACAAGTTTGCCATATAACATCTTCGATAATAGTATCTTTACTTGTAAGCCCGAAATCAGGCAGTGAAAATGAAACCTCACCTGTTTTGATGTCAATGTCGACTGATACCTTGGCAAGAAACTTAACCCGCTCGTGTTCGATTACCACTTTATTCTTTATTGCAATCCAGTCATCCTTACGCGGTAAATAAGTCTTCACGAAGCGAACCAATTCATCAGAATCGAAGCGACCATTCACATCTTCGAATTTCTTTAAGAGCCAGTCACGCATAAAAGAGGGTAGGCTTAGAGCAGAAAAGAAGTTGCTCTTTTTTAGGTCTTTATATACTACCATTTCGTCAAAACAATTTTTGAGTTTCTCAATCATGGGTAGCACCTCCTAAAACAAATCATCAAACACGTCATTAATTTTACCGGTCCTGCCTTGGGCGTAAAACATTATCCCGCCAATCAGATTGTCTCCTGTATATACATCTGCTGAATAGTTACCTGCCCGCTTGGTATCAGGCAGCTTCACGGTGTAGTGGTTGCCGTCTGTCCGTATCGCCGGGTAGTGCTTTCCATTCAAAACAACGGAAACTTCCTGCACAGAGGAATTAAAGAATAACTTGATTTCTGTACCGTTACGGAAGTCTACGATAACTGTCTCATCAACCAACTTAACTATTACGTTACCGTTTTTTAAAGACAATTCTATAACGGGGACAACAACCTCTTCAAAAGATGCTCCCCCGTGAACTTCAACATTTGCTGCTCGGCTTCCCTTAAAACGACCGTAATCGGCAAGCACTAAGTATCCATTTTCCTCTGCAGCATATGGAAGGTCATATGGCTGGAAAAGTTTACAACAACGACCCGAATATTCACCCGAGGTGTCGGTATCATACTTCTCATCCTTGCGGCGCAGAACTGCAAGACGAGAAGCTCCGTGATCGCTGACAATCAAAAAACGCTTGCAATGCCTGAGTGTCAGTTCTGTTGCTGCCTTGTTTATCATATCTATGATAATATCAAGTTCTTTAGCGAGATGGATTGGGAGTTCGTTATCAGTGAAGTTGTAACCTCCTTTTTCGCTATGCTTAGTGTCGTCCAATTCTTCATTTTTATCTTTGTGGCCTTGCCACGAATCAAAGAATCCTTTATTAATTGATGTTATCGTCGGTAATGCCGCGCGAGTTATGCTGATATGAACAGAAAGTCCGCGCTTTTGCACCAGGGATTCAATCAAGCTCAGATATTCTACACCGAGTGCATCAAGCCAATATAAGTAAGTCTCTTTCTTATCCATACTGTCTATAATTTCATCGCGTGTAGGGAGACGATTGAAAAGACGCGAAAGGGCAAGGTCATCAACCATCTTTAAAAATTCTGGTTTAAGTTGATTAGATAGTTTTTGCAGTTTATATGTCTCGAAATAATCGGTCAGCAAATCCGCGAGTTCGTCGCATTTAAAAATATACTTTTTCAAATAAGCAGCTAATGCAGGATAAATGCTATCCAGTTGGGACACCAAACCATTTTTTGAAAGCCAAGCAATTATCTCTTCACGTTCCGACCTCGTATTATCGGTCAGTTTATAAATACTCTCGGTTACAAACTGGCGGTTATTAACGACAAAATCCGCGATATCCGATTCGGGAAATTTTTCAACCAGTGCTTTGCGTTCCTGATAAAACGTTGGAAAACGTTTGTCAGTATGCGGGATTTCTATGATTGCATTCAAAATATTGCCGATAAAATCTTCAAAGCGATTCGTTTTATCTAAAACGAACCGTAGGTAGCTGTTTTGGATTATATCTGCTTTACTTTTCAAGTAGATAAAGCAGATCCAGCTGCGATATTCGCTTCCTGCAACATGAGTGTAAAAGTCGGATTCCAGATTGTTTCCAAGGCCATTTTTTTCAAAGACCGCATCAAGTGACTTCCCCGATTGATTAAGTTCGGTGAGTAACTCCATCCAGCGATTGTCGGTTCCGCAGGAACGGGATAATTCAAATTTCTGTATGGTATACTTGATGCCCTCGTAAGCGTTATTAATTTGATGTACTGTAAATATCGCTTTACCGAGACTGATCGTCGTAATCACGACAATGCTACCATTTATACCTTTTTCTAGTTCTTCCAGCATAGCTTTAAAACCAGTCAATGCAGACAAGTTGACCGACGGGGCTACAAGTGTAAACGAAAAGTCGCATTCAGCCCTATCTATGACATAATATTTACGATCGTCAAATCGCAGGTCGGTTTCCAGTCGGGTAATCAGAGAAGCAAGTCCACGAAGGAGAAGGATAACTTTTACTCCATTGAAACTAATATCTTTGAATCTCGACAATGTGCGTATCGCCTCATCAGTTCCTCGGAGAGCAAGAAATTCACCAAGCCCGGTCACAACAAACTTTTTCCCGACTGCATTCGCATCATTCTCCTCTATAAAGCTGAGAAGACCGTCAATATCGGGAATCTTGTCATCATCTCTGCAAAAACTGCTTATCCGTATAAAATTTAATCCGCAAACTTTCAACTCATCTATCATGGGAAGATATTGCGCATCGCTGATAAACAGAAAATATGGTGTCTTGACTGTAGAAATCAGATAGTTTTTTATAAAGTCAATTTGCATCTATATATCAACCTTCGTTCGCCAGTATTTCGATTCCCACGGTAATGCTGTCTTTAACTAACCGTTTCAAGTATTGTTTCAATTGCGCATCGTCCATCTCGTCTATTTTCGAGATAACCTTATCGCTTCCACCGGCGTTGTATTCGGCGTCGGCGAGTTGTTCAATCTTAGACTTTACTCTCGGATTGTCTCGCCAGTCATAGACATCGAGTGTAAGGGAATCAAGTGCATCTCTGACTTTATCAAGATTCGGAAGTAATGTGCTGTATATTCCGAGAATATCTGTCTTGAATGCAGCATCTCTTTTCTCCTTGTCTAAAAGTATATTGAAAAGCGTGGTAGTTTCAAGATATGAAAGGGCGGTTTTGATTTCCGATTCCGTTCCTAAGTTACGGTTAAGCGTATTAAATGCATTCTTTGCCTGCTCAAATTCTACCGCGGAAACCAAACATAAAATAGGAGTTCTGTAATGACTCGACCATTCACGCGGATTTTTCGTTTCCGTTTTATCTTTCCAAAAGCGGAAGAGTTGCGATTTCAATTGATTCTTGCGGAACTCCTCGGCGGCTTCTTTTACCTTTATATTGCAATCGTTTTTCGGCAAATTAAAGAGTCCTGTTCCGATATTGGTTTTTACAACAGCGATATCGTCAGCACTTAGGTCTTCAAGATATGCTTTATATACTTCGGTAAATATACGTCGGTCGTTGTTCAGAAATTCCCTGATTTCTGCACTGTGTGCGACCAACTCGGTTTGGAATGTTTTCAACTGTTCGGGTAGAATATCATCCTGGTTATAGATTTTCAGAAGTGTATCAAGGACTTTTACCACTTCGGGATATTTTAAACGCAAGGCTTCACACGATATACCGATGAACTTCAACCGCTCGCGCCATTCTTTATAAACAGCATTCAACGAATGTGCCATTGTATTCAGAATAATGTTGCTCTCGCGTACCGCGCTGTATTCCGTCAATAACTTCCTGATTTCATCTTCACCTGTCTGCTTATCCCAAAGGCACGAATGCTTCACACCGAACAATCGGCGTATGTCGGCAAGAACATTATTCTCCGCGCCGATAGCCGATGCTAATTCCAAAACTTTACCGCCTTCAAAGGAGCGAAGATATTCGTGCATACCCTTTTGACAGTTTTCACTTGTAAGAAGATCAAGGAGGTTGCCGGCAAGTGAAGGTTTAGCAACCGCAATCTTACCGATTTCTACTGCTTTCTTGTGTGCATCATTCCCTTCTTTTTGGACAAGTTCAATATATTTTTGAACAACGTCAAAAATACCGATTGTGTCTATCTCTTCAAGACACCATACCGGTAAGTTTAATGCGCGCATTTTCGCATACACGGCTATTGCAGCCTGACCTGCGGATGAACATGAATTGGCGGGAATGTTCCAGGCTTTCTCGGTCAATTCATAGAATGCCTTCTCTTCGGGGGTCATTTTTACAATATAAGTCGGCTTTGGTATCGGGATCTTTCCAATGAAATTACCGAGCATTTCCGCAAGTTTATCATGCGTCATCGGCTCGTGACCGCCGGAAGAATCACTATAACGAAACATCTCGCTGCCATACTCCTTCAACAGGAAGCCGGCAATGAAAGACGAAAGATTGCACGGTGCAAAACCGTATATTTCTTCAAGTAATTTGTATATTTCGCCAATTGAAATCTGCCCATCACGAGTAAATGCATCCTCGATGCACTTATCAACTTCGTTTTTGATTTTCGAGATAGGCAAAGAGGCTGTCAACGGATTTTCCCAATACTTGTCAATCTTCCACACTGTCAAAAGAATGTTTTTTTCAATACCGGCTACGACTCCGCTTGTTGTCTGTGATATACCGGACTTTGCCGATTGTTTCATCGCAGGAGTAATTTTTAACTGGCTCTCCGTAAGGTTTTTGGCATAGTCAAACACAAACGGGAACTTATTTGTCACGATGGTTTGAAGGACGCTAGCCACACCCTGTCCGTTACCGAGTTTTTCACCCTCTTGGTTGGCATAAGTATAAACGATGAACTGACCGTTGTAGATGCGGTTTTTCCAATCAATGCTCAACACTTCAGTAGCTTTTTTGCTTTGCTTTCGCGATTCATCGTTGTTGTTTGAATTATAATATAATGCCATAGCAGAATAGTCTACATACTGTTCATACGACCCCTGCTCAAGCGGTGTGGAGAGTGCATCAATAAAAACGATGTTCTCATATTGCTTATCGGCAACCGCAATTTTCAGCGTTTTACGGAATGCTGAAGCGTCCGCATTATCTTTGGCAAAAGCTATAACAGCATGGAAGTTCCATCCTGTGGTTTTATCGCGGAGGATATTGATCGTACGTGTAAAATCAGCTGCTGTTACAGGGGTGATTTTACCTGTACCCGGCTCGGATTCGAAGCGTAAACGCAGG
>CAZVPD010000012.1:0-41898 GCA_964628455.1 uncultured Lachnospiraceae bacterium | reverse complement strand
TTTCTTCCTGAACAGCCCTGAACTCGCTCTCCGTTATAATCGGCGGATGACATTCTTTCATTTGGAACTCATATTGCTGTGTTGCAGAATCCAAAAGAGTTACTGTGCCTGTGTACTTCTCATTTTCAAGAATCTTCTCAACAGAGCGCTTGTTCCATGTTTCTTTACCAGTAGGAGAAGGGACGCCTGCTACTGACAGTTTCTTGATGATACCAAGCACGCTGGCACCATCAAGATACCAGCGGAATATATCCCGTACAACCTTGGCCTGTCCATCATCAATTATTAGCTCGCTATCTTTGTTCTTTTTGTAACCATACAACTTTCTTTTGTAGAGTCCAGAAGTTCCGTTTGCTGCTCTCATAGCAAGTCCCATGCGGATATTTTCACTTCGACTCTCATTTTCAGCCTGGGCAAAGGATTCCATCACCGAAATCATAAGATTGCTGTCAATTTCATCGGTATCCAGGTTTTCTTCCTCAAATATTATTCTGACACCGGCTGCCTTTAACCGATTGATTGCTGATAAGGTTTCAACCGTATCTCTGCCAAATCTGCTGATGCTTTTTGTGAGGACAACGGAGATATTGTGAGCTTCACATTCTCGAAGCAGTCGTTCAAATTCCCGACGAGGTATTTCTCCCTTCGCTGAAGCGATATCGATAAAAACATCTGTCAGTCTCCACTGACTAACATTCGCAACCGCTCTTGTCAAAGCGGAAATCTGTGCTGCAAGGCTATAAAGCTGTTCTCTTTCGTTTGTACTGACCCTGCAGTAAATTCCGACTTTCTTATCTAAACGGTCATTCTTTACTGGGATATACCAGATTTTTGAATCCACAAGCTCACCTCCTGTTTTAGTATAGCCTAATTATATCACGTTTTATCGCCAATGATAAGTAGGCAATTATTGCTCTTTAAATGAGTTAAATCACAATATATTGTGTCCGCACAATCTCTTTCAGCTACATATTGCGCGTTATCAATACTACCGTCTCCACGTGGCCTGTCCGGGGAAACATGTCCACGGGGGTCACGGCGCCTGTTTTATACCCGAAGCCGAGAAAAACGCGGCAGTCGCGGGCAAGCGTATCGGGATCGCACGACATATACGCGACGCCGCGCGGATTTGCCGCGGCGATGCGGGCGACGAGTTCCGGCGTCAGTCCTTTGCGCGGGGGGTCGACCACGATAATATCGGCTTCCGCCAGGATATCCATGCCCTTTTCCGCGCTTTCGCCCGATAGGATGCTGTCCGCGTCGGCACAGATAAATTCCGCATTTTCGATTCCGTTCAGCTCCGCGTTGACCCGCGCGTTTTCGACGGCTTCGGCGACCACTTCGACGCCGGTCAGCCGCGCGGCATCCGTGTTTTTCATCATGGACAATCCGATGGTCCCGGTTCCGCAGAACAGATCGCACAGGACATCCCCCGGCCTCAGCGCTGCGATCCCGCGCAGTTTTTCATACGCGAGTTCGGCCGCGCCGCGGTTCACCTGATAAAAAGACCGGGCCGAAATGCGGAAGCGAAGGCCGGCCATCGTATCTTCGATAAAATCGTCCCCGGCGAGTGTGATAAATTTTTCGCCGAATATGACGTTGGTATCGGCGGCGTTGATATTGAGGATGACGCTTTTCACATCGGAAAAGCGCGACATGAGTGAAGAAGCCAGCATATTCGCTTCCGGAAATTCACGGTGTGCGACAAAACAGACCATGATGCCCCCGCTTCCTGTGCGAAGGCACAGATGCCTGAGGCAGCCGATCCGGTTGCTCCGTATATAGCTGCCGATATACCCGATCACTTTGTCGAATTCACGCTTCTGAACGGGGCAGCAGGCGCATTCGATGATCTCATGGCTGTGCGGGGCGTAATAACCGATTTTACCGTCGGCGCTTACCGGAAGCTGAATCTTGTTGCGCCAGCCGTCTGTTTCACCGGTATTGAGCACCGCTCCGACCTCCGGTTCAAGTCCGGCTTTCCGGAATGCCGACAGGACGCGCATGCGTTTTAGGTCGAGTTCGTGCGCGTAGGAAATACTTTGATAGACACAGCCTCCGCAGCGATGCGAAACGGGACATCCGCTGCCGGTGCGGTGCGGGGACGGGTTTAGGATCCGTTCCGTTCTGGCGACGCAGTAATCGCGGCCGACCTTTATTATTTTTATGACCGACGTATCGCCGTCCACCCCGCCGTTCACAAAAACGACGACATCTCCGATGCGTGCGACTCCCGCCCCGAGATTGGTCATATCGGTTATCTCAACCGTAAAAATATCATTCTTCGCGATCTTCGCGCTTTTTTCCGTCATCTGATCTCCGCCCTTTGTTCTGTATGAACATTATTATAATCCATATGAAATCAAAATGCAACAGCCGGGCATATTCCGGAAGCGCCTTCCTGAATCCGTATCGCGTCATATTCCCTTCGGACGCTTATTTGTCCGGACGGCTTGCAATACCTTTTTAAATCATGTATAATTGAACAGACCGAAGTTTTCTGCGAAGAGGACTTCGGGATGCATTCTGTATAACGGAGAGACAATCATGTGGAAGCTTCGGCGGTTTCTGAAAGGCTATAAAAAAGAGCTTGTTCTGGGTCCCGCATTCAAATTCGCGGAGGCGGTGCTCGAACTGCTGATCCCTCTGGTCATGGTCAGGATCATCGACACCGGGATCGGGAACAGCGACATAAATTATATCGTAAGATATGGGATTGTACTCATTTTACTCGGTATGGTCGGTTTCGGCTGCGCGTCGGTCTGCCAGTATTACGCGTCCGCGGCCTCACAGGGGTACGGGACCGTGCTGAGGCGGGAACTTTTTAAAAAGATCACGGCGCTTTCCGCCGCCGAACTGGACCGGTTCGGAACCAGCCGGCTGACCGCGTCGCTGACCGGCGACACTTACACGCTGCAGTATGCCGTCGCGATGCTTATAAGGCTGGTCATCCGCGCTCCTTTTATTGCGGCAGGTTCCGTTATCACCGCGATGTTCATCGATTTCCGGCTTTCGCTGATTATTCTGGCGGTGACGCCGCTGCTTGTTTTCGCGGTCTATGTCATCATGAGCCGCACCGTCCCCTTTTATCGCCGCCTTCGCGCTTCCCTCGACAGGACTGCGCAGATCACGCGCGAAAATCTGACCGGAACCCGGGTCGTGCGCGCTTTTTCCAAGGAGGAATACGAGCGCTCGCGCTTCCGTCAGGCCGCAGGCGATTACGCCGATCTGACGGCGGGAGCCGCCCGGCTGTCGGCGCTGCTCAATCCGGTCACCTACGTCCTTGTGAACCTCGGTATCGCAGCCATCCTCTGGTTCGGCGGTTTCCGTGTCGGCAGCGGAAACATGACGCAGGGCGAGCTGACGGCGTTTGTCAATTACATGACGCAGATCATGTCCGCGGTCATTGTGACGGCCGGTCTGGTCGTCACATTTACGCGCGCCTCCGCTTCGGCGGAAAGGATCAGCGGGATATTCGAAACGGAACCCTCGGTGCGTGAACCGGATCCCGGAGAAGCATCCGCAGAGGACCCTGACGCCCCCGCAGTCAGGTTCGGCGATGTGACCTTCGGCTACGGGGGCAGTCCCGTCCTGCGCGAACTCAGTCTTTCCGTACCGCGCGGGACCACACTCGGTATTGTCGGCGGCACGGGTTCCGGAAAAACCACTGCGGCGCGGCTGATCCTGAGGTTTTACGACCCCGGCAGCGGAACCGTGGAAATAAACGGCGTCGACGTGCGCCGCAGAACCAAAGAGGACCTGGCCAAAAAGACGGGTTATGTTCCGCAGCGTCCGGAACTGCTGCCCGGGACCATCGCGGAAAACATACGCATGGGTGACCCGGAGATCACCGACGCCGACATAGAGGAAGCGCTTCGCATCGCTCAGGCCGGATTCGTCTTTGAAAAAGAAAACGGGATCTACGCCGCGGCCGAACAGGACGGCAGGAATCTGTCGGGCGGACAGCGGCAGCGCATAACGATAGCCCGCGCCCTGGCGCGCAAGCCCGAAATACTGATTTTCGACGACTGCTTTTCCGCACTCGACACTGAAACCGCTTACCGCCTCAGGGAGGCCGTGCGCGAGAAATACCCCCGGACAACGAAAATAATCCTGTCGCAGCGCGCAGCGCCGATAAAAAACGCGGACCGGATCGCCGTCCTGGATGACGGGATGCTTGCCGGATTCGGAACTCACAGCGAACTCCTGGATTCCTGCGCGGTCTACGCCGAAATCGTTCGGATCGGTCATAAGCAGCCCGAGACGGACGAAACCTCCGGCTGAACAAAAAGCAGCAGACAGACACCATTTTATTCCATTATATTCAATTTAATTGAACGATTTGTTAATAATAACATATAACCGCCGGCCGGCAGTTGACACACGCCCGATTTTGTGGTATAATATTTAATTGTTTGTATTATTAAATGTTAAATTCAAAAAGAGGGACTATAAATTGATCAGAGAAGATTTAAGGAATATCGCGATTATCGCTCATGTCGACCACGGTAAAACCACACTTGTGGACGAAATGCTGAAGCAGGGCGGCGTTTACCGCGAGAACCAGGTGACGGAAGAACGCGTCATGGACAGCAACGCCCTGGAGAAGGAACGCGGCATCACCATTCTGGCAAAGAACACGGCTATCCATTATGTCAACGAAAAACACCCGGACGGCGTCAAGATCAATATCATCGACACTCCCGGCCACGCGGATTTTTCCGGAGAAGTCGAACGCATCTTAAAAATGGTGAATGGCGTTCTGCTGCTGGTCGACGCCGCGGAAGGCCCGATGCCGCAGACCCGTTTTGTACTCAAAAAAGCGCTCGAACAGGGGCACCGCGTGATCGTGGTGCTGAACAAAATCGACCGGCCGGACGCGCGTCCCGACGAAGTGGTCGAGGAAGTCCTGGAGCTGCTTCTCGAACTGGAAGCCACAAGCGACCAGTTCAATTCGCCCATGATCTTCTGTTCGGGCAGAGACGGAACCTCCTCGCTTTCCCCTTATGAGCAGGGAAAGGACCTGACGTCCCTTTTCGAGATCATACTCGAATATATACCGGCGCCTGCGGGAGAGCCGGAGGAACCGCTGCAGCTCCTGGTTTCCTCCATTGACTACAACGATTACGTCGGACGCATCGGCATCGGCCGGGTCGACAGGGGGACCGTCCGTCAGAACCAGGAAGTGATGGTCGTGAATTATCACGACAACCGCCCGCCCGTCAAAACAAAAGTCGTATCCATATACACCTTCGACGGACTGACGCGCGTACCGGCGGAATTTGCGAAAACAGGGGATATCGTCGGTTTTTCGGGTGCCGAAAACATCAACATCGGCGACACCCTGACCGATATCAACACGCCCGAGCCGCTTCCCTTTCTGAAAATCGGGGAGCCGACCATGGAAATGACCTTCTCGGTTAACGACGGACCGTTTGCCGGACGGGAAGGAAAATTCGTCACCTCGCGTCAGATCCGCGAACGCCTTTACAGGGAGCTTCTGCGCGACGTTTCCCTCCGCGTCAAAGACGGCGAGACGACCGACAGCTTCTGCGTGTGCGGCCGGGGCGAGATGCATCTTTCCGTCCTGATCGAAACAATGCGGCGCGAGGGATACGAATTCTGCGCCAGCACGCCCAAAGTGCTGACGAAAGAGATCGCGGGCGTACTGTGCGAGCCCATGGAGCGCGTGATCATCGACGTTCCGGAAGGCTCGACCGGCTCGGTCATCGAGAAACTGGGTTCCCGCAAAGGGGAGCTTGTGAAAATGGACCTGCACGGACAGCGCATGAAAATCGAATACATCATCCCGTCCCGCTGCCTTTTCGGATACCGCAGCGAATTTCTGACCGATACCCGCGGAGAAGGGGTGCTCAATACGATTTTCGAAGGCTACGCTCCCTGGAAAGGGGATGTGACCGTGCGTTTTACCGGCTCGCTGGTCGCCTCAGAAGACGGCGAATCGACCTTATACGGCTGCTATAATTCCCAGGACAGGGGCGAGCTTTTCATCGGGTCGCAGACTCCTGTTTACGAGGGCATGATCGTCGGCGAATCACCCAAACAGGGCGAGATCACCGTCAACGTATGCAAGAAGAAGCAGCTGACGGCCATCCGCTCCACCGGCGCCGACGAAGCGCTCCGCCTGACAACGCCGCGAAGGATGAGTCTCGAGGAAGCCATCGAATTTATCGCCGACGACGAACTCATCGAAGTGACGCCGAAAAACGTCCGCCTGCGCAAAAGAATTTTAAACACGGAACTGCGCTTAAAATCGCAGAACCGCAAGAAGAAATAAAAACACAGAAGCTCCCCGCAGGACCGGAAATCACAAACCGGAACCGCACGGGGAGTTTTTATTCATTTAAATTTTTTCAAAACACTTAAGAGAGAATTTGGATCGGATTTCAAATTGCCGGACACACGAATCCGTATGTTACGGATGACGGATATTTGCCGTATTGAATATAAAACCAGTCTTCAGACGCTGTTTATACACATAGTCCTTTAAGCCTCTCCGGCCCGATATTCTGTCCGGTTTTGTCCGCATCCCCGTGTTCAGCTCCGGCGGAACAACCATCACTGTTTACAAATAATGCATAATTTATTAATTTTATTATATATAATAAATATTTATTATATATTAATATGAATATTGTCTATTTGTCATGACCGGAAAGGAATACATCATGATGATACATGTATAATCCTGATGTGCTGATAATATTATGCTTGAAATAAATAATCTGGTCAAAAAATATAAAAAAACCGTGGCATTGAATCATTTATCCGCGTCTGTTTCTCCCGGAGAAATAATTGCGCTTGTAGGACCGAACGGCAGCGGTAAAACAACATTGATGAAAGCCGTGTCGGGTTTGATATCGATCAATGCGGGAACTATAGAAATCGACGGTGTTGCATATCTTTCTGACAGAGAAAAATATTTATCATTACTGTCCTGCATAATCGAAACACCTGCATTGTATTTATCCCTGAGCGGATATGAAAACCTGATGTTTATCAAGAATCTGAATAAAATACCGGATGATGATTTTAAATCGATTATCCATATGATAGATTTAAGTGACAGGATTTACAGCAAAACCTCCACTTATTCTCTCGGGATGAAACAGCGTCTTGCTTTAGGCATGTGTTTGATAAAAAAGCCGAGGATATTCCTGTTGGATGAACCTGTAAATGGAATGGACCCTGTTTCAGCCGATAAATTTTATCATATTATAAAATATACCGCATCAAAATATGCGTCTGCTTTTATCATATCATCTCATATTTTATCGGAACTCGGTTCGATATCCGACAGAATTCTGTTTTTAAAGAACGGAAGCATTATAAAAGAAGTAAATACACATGATGATCATAATAATTTAAAAGATATTTATATGTCTGTATACAGAGGCAGCAGCGATGAATGTAATTATTAATTTTGAATTTAAAAAATTTTTTCATAATAATAAAAACAGGATTGTTGCAGCGATGTTTGCCGTATGTGTATTCGTCTTTTTAAATTTATCGAATTCATACGATAACTCAATCCGCAATAATGAAGCCGCTTTAATAAAAATGAGGATTGACGGACTGGAAAAAGATATTTCAAACTTAGAAGTTTTACAGATTCAAAATTCCGGGCAATATGATTTTTATTCGGAAAGTATAAAAACAAATGAAAACATGTTAAATATACTGAAGAATATGTATATGCATATAGAACAGGAGGACCGTTTGTCTTTGCTGCGGGATAAAATAGAATATAATAATTTAAACATAGAATTGTTGTCAAAACCTAATATAGTCAGCGCCATAAGCATAGACGAAATAAAAAAAGAGAATGTTTTTTTGACTTATTTGGCAGACCGTAATCTGGAGGAAATCAACGAACAGGCTTCTGTACAAGCCGATAATGCGATCATTTTGTTATCGGGATATCCTGCGATTATAATTATAATAACAGCGGTTTTTATTTGTGCCGATGTTCTGACGTCGGAATTCGACAATAAAACATCATATGTATTATTTTCGCAGCCGGTCAAAAAGCATAAAATATTCTTTGGTAAATTCCTTACCTCGTCAGTCCTGATCACGTTGTTTTTTACGGTTTTTTCATCCTGCTTTATATATGCCTAACAATAATAAAAGGCGGATTACAGTATAATTATCCGTATATTTATTACAATGGGAACAACGACTCCTTGATACCCGCCATATCATTTATTTTATTGAGTTTTGTGATTGTTTATTTATTGCTGTTTTTCGTTATATCGCTGACATTTTTTATATCATCGTTATTTAAAACTACAGTCGCAGCCGCTTCCGTCACTGCAGTTTTCATTTTTATGTTTTATTTATGGTCATCACAGGGACTGCTCGACGGAATTGCGCATCTTTCTCCTTTTTCTTATTTGAATGTTTCATCGGTAATAAACGGCGAAGCATCCCGATTATTCAATAATACGGGCGTTATTTTCATAAACGGTGTTATGGTTTTGGTTATTTATATTATAATACTTTTAATATCAGGTATGATTGTTTTTCAAAACAATACAAACAATATATAAATGCTTTGTCGGAACATTTCAAATTTTTACCTGTTTAAGTGTATGTAAAACGACGATGGAATTAAAACACAGAAACTCCCCGCAGGACCGGAAATCAAGAACCGGAACCGCACGGGGAGTTTTTATTGTTTTTATCAGGACATCAGCTTTACGAGAACGGCTTTCTGGGCATGCAGGCGGTTTTCGGCTTCTTCGAATATCTCGGCAGCGTGCGCCTCGAATATTTCGGCTGTGATCTCCTCTCCGCGATGCGCCGGAAGGCAGTGCTGGACCATCGCACCGGGGCGGGTCACAGCCATCAGCTTTGCGTCTGCGCAGTAGCCGGCGAAAGCGGCGCGGCGGGTCTCCGCCTCATCTTCCATGCCCATACTGGCCCATACGTCGGTATAAACGACATCGGCGTTTTCCGCCGCGGAAAACGGGTCATCCGTGAGGGTGAATTTAGCGCCGTATGCCGAGGCGAAACTCAGTACCCCGGCATCCGGTCTGTATTGCGCGGGACAGGCCACAGCCACTTCCATACCGGCTGTAAGGCATCCCACAATGAGGGAATTCGCCATATTGTTGCCGTCGCCGATATAGGACAATTTAAGCCCTTCAAACCCGCCCTTGAATTCACGGACCGTCATAAGGTCGGCAAGGACCTGGCAGGGATGGGCATAGTCCGTCAGTCCGTTGATCACGGGGATCGTGCCGTGCGTTGCAAAAGCCTCGACTTCGCTGTGCGCGTAGGTGCGTATCATGATCCCGTCGAGATAGCGGGAAAGGACGCGCGCGGTATCTTCGACAGGTTCGCCGCGTCCGATCTGCAGGTCCCGCGATGAAAGGAACAAGGCCTGCCCTCCGAGCTGGTACATACCCGCTTCAAACGAAACGCGCGTTCTTGTCGATGATTTCTGGAATATCATTCCGAGCGTTTTACCCGAAAGCAGTTTGTGCTCGATCCTGTTTTTACGTTCGAATTTCAATTGTTCGGCCAGGTTCAGTATGTCTGTGATATCGGCGGCGGTCAGGTCGCGCATAGCTAAAAGATGACGTTTCATGTTTACTCCTAAAATTCTACGGATTATTATAGATCCGGATGCTTTAAAACATCGGTCAGGACGGCAAGGCCGCGGTCGATCTCATCAAAGGTTATATTCAGCGGGGGAAGCAGTCTCACGACATCCTTGCCCGCGGTGAGTACCAGCAGTCCCGAATCGACCGCGCGGTGCGCATATTCCTTCGGATTGCCCGTGACTGCGATACCGATCATCAGTCCTTTTCCGCGTATTTCCCGGACGGAGGGGAGTTCGGCTTCCCGTATCTTTGCGGTTATATAAGCGCCTTTTTCCGAAACCGAAGCCAGAAAGCCCTCGGAAGTCAGCCGTTCGATGACATAGAGGGCCGCGGCTGCCGAGACCGGATTTCCACCGAATGTACTTCCGTGATTGCCTGCCGAAAGAACGCCCGAACATTTTTCCGAGCAGATGAAAGCTCCGATCGGCAGCCCTCCGCCGAGTCCCTTGGCCAGCGTGACGATGTCCGGCTTAAAGCCGAAATACTCGTAGGCGAACAGGCGTCCGGTACGTCCCATGCCGCACTGGACCTCATCGAACAGAAGCAGGATATCGCGTTCGTCGCATAAGCGGCGCAGCAGCGCGGCATACTCCGCGTCCATCACGTGGACACCGCCCTCTCCCTGGATCGGTTCGGCGATGACCGCGCAGACATCACCGGTCAGAGCTTCGGACAGTTTCTCGGCGTCGCCGAGGGGGACATATTTAAAGCCTTCGGTAAAAGGCATGAAAAACTGATGCATGACATCCTGACCGGTGGCGGCAAGCGTGGTCACGGTCCTTCCGTGAAAGGAATCGGTCAGGGTCACGATGACCGAACGCCCCTCCCCGTAACGGTCAAAGCTGTATTTACGCGCGGTCTTGATCGCGCCTTCGTTTGCTTCCGCTCCGGAATTCGCAAAAAACACGCGGTCCAGACCGGAAAGAGCCGTTAATTTTTCCGCAAGCGCGGCTGTCACGGGCGATATAAAATAATTCGAGATATGCTGAAAGCGCGTCAGCTGCGCGGTCACGGCGCTTATATAGCCTTCGTCGGCAAAACCAAGCGCATTGACACCGATCCCGCTCGTAAAATCGATATATTCCCTGCCGTCAAGACCGTACAGTACCGCTCCCTTTCCCCGGTCGGCGGCAATCGGATATCTGCCGTATGTCGCCATGATGTGATCCCGGTCAAGCGTTAAAGCTTTTTCATGCGTCATAAAAACCACCTTTACAATCTTTTATATTAACGTTTTATCCCTTTGAGCAGGATAAAATCACCGCTGTCGGCAAGCCCGGGCTGGGTGAACATTTTATTCTCGGTATACAGGAGCATTCTCCAGGCCTCTTCATCCGCGGAGATCAGTTCGGCGTTTTTTCTCTGTCCGGCAAAAACAGAAGGAGCCGACCCCGTTCTGATATCGGAAAGACCCGATTTAGCCAGAAGAGCGGCAAGTTCACCCGAAGTAAAATAATGTCCCGGCATACCTGCGGCGCCCGGCTTCAGGGCTTCGTCCCCCGTGTCGACAACCGAATAGAGCCCCCATCGCTGAGGATCGCCCCAGAAATCGGTCATCGGTATTTTCAGTTCGGCAGCGCAGGAACGCAAAACACCCGCACGGCCGTAGACGCTGATCACCAGCGTTCCGCCACGCTTAAGCACGCGAACGAGCTCGAGCAGAGCACGCGGGACCCCTCCGCGAAGAACATTCAGCACCCCTCCGCAGCAGATCACCGTATTAAAACTGCCGGAATCGAGCACAGACATATCGGTGACCGACGCGCGGATATAGCGTCCGTCGTATCCGTGTCCGATCATTCTGTTTTCGGCTTCGTTCAGTTTTTCCTGCGAACTGTCAAGCAGGGTCATTTTACACCCTCTCTTTGCGGCGGGAACGGAAAACCGTCCGCTGCCGCAGCCGGCATCCAGAACTCCGAAGCCTTCGCTGATGTGCGGGTCAAGGAACCACATATGGCAGTAGTAAATAAGCCGGCCGTAGGCGGTTTTTTCCAGCCGCTCCCATTCGCGTTCGCCGCCGTCCATTAAAGAAGCAATCTGTCCGTTCATAAATATCCCCGTCCCGCGGCATAGGATCCGCAGCGGTCTTTTGACCTGTCGTCTTTTTGCCCGATCGTATTTATTTGACGAACATCGTTCCGATGCCCTCGTCGGAAAGGATCTCCAGCAATATGGAATGGGAGATGCGGCCGTCTATGATGACCGTACGGGATATCCCCCTTCGCACGGCATCGACGCAGCAGTTGACCTTCGGGATCATACCGCCGGATATGACGCCCTCCCGGATCAGTCCCTCCACCTCGTCCACGCGGACCACCGATATAAAAGTATCTTCGTCGTGCACGTCCCGCATAAGGCCGCGGACATCGGTCAGCAGGATCAGATTCTGTGCTCCGAGCGCAACGGCTATTTTCGAAGCGGCTATGTCCGCGTTGATATTATAAACAGGCGTTTTATCCTCTCCGAATTCGTCGGTCCCGTAAGCGACCGTCGAGACGACCGGAATATAGCCCTTCTCGAGGTTGGCAAAAAGAACGGTTGCGTCGACGGAAACGATCTCGCCCACATAGCCGTAATCGTTTTTGCCGTCGTCCAGCCGTTTCGCCTTGATCATGCCGCCGTCCAGTCCGCACAGTCCTACGGCATTTCCCCCGATGCGCTGAATACGCCGCACCAGGTCCTTGTTTGTTTTTCCGGCAAGCACCATCTGAACGATGCCCATCGACTCTTCATCGGTATAGCGCAGTCCGTTGACGAATCTGGTTTCTTTGCCGACCCTGGCAAGCATATCCGTTATTTCGGGTCCGCCCCCGTGAACCAGCACCACATTGATCCCGACGCAGGAGAGCAGAACGATATCCGATATAACCGCGTCGCGCAGGCCGTCGCTGAGCATGGCGTTGCCCCCGTATTTGACCACGACCGTTTTACCGCTGTATTTCTGTATATACGGCAGCGCCTGGGTGAGCACCTGCGCCTTGTCAAAATTCGATATAAACATGTGATCCTCTCCGTTCAGATACTGATATTTTATATTAAAAAAGGTTCAGCTCCGGTAATCCCCGTTTATGCGGACATATTCGTAACTTAAATCGCAGCCCCATGATACGGCGCCCGCACAGCCGCATTTTGTGTCGACGTCTATGTAGATATAATTCTTCGAAAGAATTTCCTTTGCCTCGGCTTCATCGAACGGAACACCGCGCCCGTTTTCGCAGACCTTAATCTCTCCCGCCTTCGAGCGGAATTTCACGTCGACGGAATCGGGGTCGAGATCAACGCCCGCATAACCCAGTGCGCATAAAATACGTCCCCAGTTCGCGTCCGCTCCGAACATCGCCGTCTTCACAAGGGGGGATTTGATAACGGATTTGGCGAGTTTACGGGCTCCCCCGGTATCGGCGTAATTCGAGACCGTGCATTCCAGAAGCTTTGTCGCGCCTTCCCCGTCGGCGGCGACCGCTTTGCACATAAGAAGGCAGAGTTCCAGGAGCGCGGCTTTGAAAGCTTCATACGCTTTGCCTTCACCGCCGATCTCCCTGTTGCCTGCGAGACCCGAGGCCATGACCGCCACCATGTCGTTGGTGCTGGTGTCTCCGTCCACACTTACCATGTTGAACGTGTCCGCTATGACCGCATGCAGCGCGAGATCGAGCATGGCCGGAGAGATGGCGGCGTCCGTTGTGATAAAGCCCAGCATGGTCGCCATGTTCGGTTCGATCATACCGGAACCCTTGCAGATGCCGCCGATCTTTATCGCGGTATCGCCGAAATCATAAGATACCGCATATTCCTTTTTTTTCGTATCCGTCGTCATAATGGCGACCGCCGCCGCCTCGCTCGCTTCTTCGGTACAGTCAAGGCAGGCGCAAAGTTCCGGGATGCCGTTCAGGATCGGTTCGATAGGCAGCGGAACACCTATGACACCGGTAGAGGCGACGATAATATCGTTTTCGTTTATCCCCATATGAGAAGCCAGAGCACGACAGGCGGCATTCGCTTTTTCATAACCGTCGCTGTTGCAGGTGTTGGCGTTTCCGCTGTTGCAGATAACGGCTCTTGCCGTGCCGTCCGACAGGTGGGCGCGGGTCACACCGACGGGCGCAGCGAAAATCTTATTGGTCGTATATACGGCCGCGGCGCTGCAGGGCACATCGGCAAAGATCAGGGCAAGGTCGCTCTTGCTTTTGTTTTTGCGTAGCCCGCAGTGTATTCCGGAGGCTTTGAACCCCGCCGGAGCCGTTATGCCCGAACCGATGTGGGAAATATTCGGTTTCATCATATAATCCTTGCTTTCTTTATAAATTAAAACGCAGGCGGGGCGGCACACAAACCCGCAGCTTCGTCAAACCCGAAACGGATGTTCATATTCTGTATAGCCTGCCCGGCGGCACCCTTAACCATATTATCGATGCAGGAACAGAGGATGAGCATGCCCGTATGCGGATCGGAATGGAGTGAAATATCACAGTAGTTCGACATACGCACATTTTTAATATTCGCATATACACCTTCCGGCATGACACGCACAAAACGTTCGTTTTTATAAGCATTTACATAAGCTTCGCGCACCGAATCAAACGCAGTCCCTTCTTTAAGGCGGGCATAAACCGTCGTTTCGATCCCGCGGTTGACCGGAAGCAGATGCGGCGTAAAAGTCACTTTTACGGAGGTCCCGGAAAGCCGGGTAAGCGTCTGTTCGATTTCGGGCATATGGCGGTGCGACCCGGCTTTATAGGCGGAAAACGCCTCGTTGGTGTCGGGGAAATGGGTATTCTGAGTGAGGGCGCGCCCTGCTCCGGTGACGCCCGATTTCGCATCGATGATGATGCCGTCCGTTTCGATCAATCCGCCCCTCAGGGCGGGCGCAAGCGCCAGCGCGGCAGAGGTCGGATAACAACCGGGATTCGCTATGACAGAAGCGTTTTTAATTTCCGAACGGTGGAGTTCGGGAATGCAGTAAACCGCCCCCGTGTGAAGTCCGGGATGAAGGAAATTCTTGCCGTACCATGTTTTATAAACAGATTCGTCCGAAAGCCGGAAATCGGCCCCGAGATCGATCAGCACGGTATGATCGCATTTGACCGCGATCTCCTCCGAAAGGCCATGCGGAAGCGAGGCGAAAACCACGTCGCAGGAAGCTATAACCTCCTCCGCGCCGGTCAGGATCAGGTCGCAGATCCCCGCCAGATTCGGGTATATTTCCGATATGCGCTGACCTTCAAAGGAAACCGATGAAACAGCCGTCACCGCGGCGGACGGATGAGAGGCAAGAAGACGAACAAGTTCCGCTCCGGCATACCCGGTTGCGCCGATCACTCCGGCTTTGATATTCGACACGGCAGAGCCTCCGTAAATATTTAAAAATTATTTTTCTTTAAAAACGCATCGACCTGCTTTATCTGCGCCATGACCGCTTCCGCTGCAGGGCCGCCGGGAACATTTCTGCCGGCAACGCAGGTCTCAAGGCTGACCGCCGCGTAAAAATCATCCGCAAAAACGGCCGGCAGGTCAAGGTCGGCGCACGCGGCGTTCAGTTCTCCGACCGTCAGTTCTCCGAACGGTTTTTTTTCATCCGCATACCGGCCGACCAGAGAACCCGTGATCCGGTACGCGTCCCTGAAAGCATACCCTTTTTTGACGAGATAATCGGCGCAGTCGGTGGCGTTGAGATAGCCGGCGGAAGCGGCGCCGCGCATCGCATCGCTTCTGACGGTCAGGGTGGAGAACATACCGCTAAAGACTTCGAGCGAAAGCCGGACGTTATCCACGGCGTCAAACACCGCTTCCTTGTCTTCCTGCATATCTTTGTTGTAAGCGAGGGGAAGTCCCTTCATGACCGTGAGCAGGGTCATCAGCGAACCGTAGACCCGGCCGGTCTTCCCCCTCACCAGTTCCGCGACGTCGGGATTTTTTTTCTGGGGCATGATCGAGGAACCGGTCGAATACGCGTCGTCCAGTTCGATAAAACCGAACTCGGAAGAGCACCATAATATGATCTCCTCCGAAAAACGGCTGAGATGCATCATCAGGACCGACAGGCACGAAAGCAGCTCGATCACAAAATCACGGTCCGAAACGCCGTCCAGCGAGTTCATCGTCACCGAATCAAAACCAAGCGCGCTTCTTACGGCCTCGCGGTCGATCGGATACGTGGTCGAGGCAAGCGCACCCGAACCGAGAGGCATCACATTGATGCGGCGGCGGCAGTCGTCAAGCCTGCCGGCATCCCTCATCAGCATCGCGGCGTATGCCATCAGATAATGGGCGTAGGTGACAGGCTGGGCGCGCTGAAGGTGCGTATAACCGGGCATAACGGTATGGATATGGGCCTTCGCGGTTTCGCTGAGCGCGGAAAGCAGACCGAGGACAAGCCCTTTGATCTCATCGGTTTCACGCCGGAGATACATGCGCAGGTCCAGAGCGACCTGATCGTTGCGGCTGCGCGCCGTGTGAAGCCTTTTTCCGGCATCCCCGATGCGTGCCGTCAGGACCTGTTCGATAAACATATGGATATCCTCGGCATCGTCCGCAACCGTCAGGGCACCGCTGTCCAGATCCCGGCGGATCTGTCCGAGTTCTTCGGTGATGCGCCGGGCGTCGCCGGCGGGGATAATGCCGCATTCACCGAGCATAGCGGCGTGGGCAATGCTGCCGTCGATATCCTCACGGTACATACGGCTGTCAAAAGAAACAGACGAATTAAAATCATTCACCCGCGAATCGAGTTCTTTTCGAAAACGTCCCGCCCAGAGTTTCATTCCTGAATATTACCCCTTTTTTACCGGTTCCGGCAGTCTGTAAAAAACCGGACCGGATCACCGCTTAAAATAGACGGAAAGGACCGTATGGGTCCTTCCCCGTTGTTTGTTCTGTTTGCACGCTGCCGTTCGTTTCTATTTCTTTTCTTTGTTCTTTCTCAGATCCATCCTGGCTTTTACGCTGACGGGAAGCCCGAAGAGGTTGATAAATCCCGCGCTGTCCTTCTGGTCATACACTTCGTCTTTCCCGAAAGTCGCGATATCCTCATCATAAAGGGAATAGGGCGAGGTAACCGAGGAAAGGATCATGTTGCCCTTGTATAATTTCATCCGGACCTCGCCGGTCACGGTTTCCTGCGTTTTGTCCACGAACGCGGAAAGCGCTTCCCGCAGGGGGGTGAACCACTGTCCGAAATAGACAAGATCCGCAAACTTGCCGGCAAGCATCTGCTTGGTGTGCGTGGTGTCGCGGTCGAGGGTGACCGATTCGAGCGCCTCATGCGCGCGGTACAGGATGGTGCCGCCGGGCGTTTCATACACACCGCGGCTTTTCATGCCCACAAGGCGGTTTTCGACGATATCCAGCAGGCCTATGCCGTTAGCACCGCCGAGTTTGTTGAGCGTTTCGAGAAGGGCGACGGGGCTCATTTTCTCCCCGTTGACCGAAACGGGGATACCCTTTTCGAAACCGACCGAAACATATACGGGAACATCCGGCGCGCTGACCGGGTCCACGCTCATTTCAAGGATCTTCGCGTAATCGGGCTCGTTGGCCGGATTTTCAAGGTCCATTCCCTCATGGGACAGATGCCATATGTTTTTATCTTTCGAATAATTGGTTTCGCGGCTGATCTTCAGAGGGACGCCTTTGGCTTCCGCATAGTCGATCTCATCGTCGCGCGACCTGAGCTCCCATATGCGCCAGGGGGCTATGATCTTCATATCCGGGGCAAAAGCCTTGATGGTCAGTTCGAAACGGACCTGGTCGTTGCCTTTTCCGGTACATCCGTGAGCGATGGCGTCCGCGCCTTCGGCAAGCGCGATTTCAACGATCCGCTTCGCGATCACCGGACGGGCGAAGGACGTGCCGAGAAGATATGTGTTTTCATACTTGGCGCCGGCCTTCAGCGTCGGATAGATATACTCCGTGATAAATTCCTCGCGCAGATCCTCGATATAGAGTTTCGAGGCGCCGGTCTTCAGAGCTTTTTCTTCAAGGCCTTCGAGTTCGTCCGCCTGACCCACGTTGCCCGAAACCGCGATCACCTCGCAGCCGGGATAATTGTCTTTCAGCCACGGAATGATGATCGATGTGTCAAGACCGCCGGAATAGGCCAATACTATTTTTTTTATCTGATTTTTCATGATGCGGAAGACTCCTTTATATTCGTTGGATGTATTTTTATACGGGATAATGCTATTATAAACCCGTTAATGGGAAATTGCAATAGGCAATTTAAACAAAAATGTATTTTTATACAGTTTTATTGTGATCGTTATCCGACCGTCCCGCCGCCCGGCGGCGGGTAGGATCCGCATGGAATACTGTGGTATCTTATGGGTCATAGCGTTAAAGCATGCGATTTCTTTGAAGCGCCGGTTCAATCCCGGATTGTGCGGTTTGTATGTTTATACACTTTATGCATTTATAATGCATATTTATACAAAGCCGGCTTATCCGTAAAGGATAAATTCCGAAAACTGCAGCGTATTGAACGACGTAATGACGATCTTATAATACGAATAACTCGCCGGATCTTCGACTTTGACGCCGTAATAAACGTAGTTGTAACCGCCCATGCCCGCTTCAAGCGCGGATGAACGCGACAGGATGTTCCAGGCGCTGTTTTTTTCGGCTTCTTTGTCGTTTGAACCGTAGATCACCCACCGATCCGGATTTCGTTCCGGATAACTTTCGGTGTCATTTGCGGTCTGAAACACATAGGCCGACACCGCAACGCTTTCGGACATCCCGAAAGTGACGACCGCCTCGCCGTCACAGACAAAACAATATTTTGTGGATTCAATCGCGTCAAAGGCGTTTCCCGCCTGTTCGCCGGGAAACCCCTCGGCGCTGCCGGCAACCGAATCCGGCAGGATCTTGTCGTTCAGCGGGCTGTATCCCGTCATGATCTCTTCGGTCAGGCCGTTCCCGTAAGCGGACGACGGGGCATTCGCGTAAGCCGGACGGCTGCCGTTCCCCCCGCTCATGTAATCGTCCGTACGGATAAAATCGTCGATCCATGCGACCCTGTTCCGGATCCATTCCGCGAGATATTCAGAATGTTCCCCGTATGTCCCGAGCGAAGTGATATACTCGGTCTCACGGTTCTGGCTTGTTCCGAATATCTGCCATTTTTCGAAATTACGGCTGAATGAACGCCCGTACTCCCGGGCTGTCTTCAGCACGAGAGAGGGCAGCGCGTCGGTCCGGTCTTTGACTTCGTTCCATCTGTCCAGGATAAGAGCTCTGAACCATTCAAAGTCCATCATCGTATAATACCACTGATTGCTCTGGAACTTCAGATTTTCGGAGGCGTAGAGATCCGTATAGAATTCGCAGCCTTCATTGGCGTTGCCCTGAGAAAGGTCGAAATCCCACAGGGGACCGAAGCAGAGCTTTCCGCCTTTGTCTTTATATAAATAAAAGCTGTCGTAGCCGACATCGAGATTTTTGAGCACTTCCTCGACCAGATACGTGTCGGCCAGCGAATCCAGATCGATTAAAGCTTCGATCTCATCCCGGCTGCCCGACTTCACGGCAGCCCAGCATTGTTCGATAAACCCCGATATATAAGCGATCTGCCTGTTTTTTATCCCTTCGTCATCCGAAAGGTCGTTGTGTACCTGAAAAAGTCTTTCCGCAGCGGTAAACGTCGGTTCGGCCGCATTGAACGTCATCTCGACCAGATAACCGATATCGGTATCCTTATTGATTTTCTCTTCGCTGACAGCCACACGGTTTTCGTTTACGCCGATCTCCTCGGCAAGCAGATAGACCCCGCGGTATTCGCCGTTGAGATAGACTTCGACCGACACGGACGCGGGTGCAAACGCTATCCCGTCCAGACTGCGGGCAAATTCAAACGCAATATGATTGCGAAGCAGGGACTGATCGCACACATTGGCCAGCAGAACCCATTTTTTCGCTTCGCCCCTGCCGATCCCGAGCAGATTCATCTTATCGTCCAGATCGAGCTTATAGGATTTTTTCGGGTAACCCCAGGTGTTGTTCCCCCTCCCGCGTATCCCCGCTTTGATCCCGGAAAAATCGTATCCGCCTGCATTATAGAGATCAAATTCCGCGCCGATATATTCCGTTTTAGATTCGACATCGCCGCCGGTTTCTGTTCTTATCGACAATACGGCCATCTCGAAAAATTCGTAATCGAAAATCGCGGTGATCACGCGGCTTTCGGCGGCCGTATCGCCCGAGCGTACAGGGTCTTTTTTTCCGTCGCTCCACCCGATAAACCGATAACCGAGATTCGCCGCGGCCTTCACTTCGGAGGCCCGTTGATCCGCGTCGGTCATTTCCTGCCGGGTCTCCCCGACGATATATCCTGCGGCGGAGGAATTGGGCTCGTAACAGATCACGGTGCCGTCACCCGTCAGATCGATTTCCCGCCCGGGCTCCGTGCCGAGGATCTGCTTCTGTACAGACTCGGACACGCCGGCCGGATCCGGTGCGGCAGCGGTATCTCCCGGAACATTCCCGGCAGAACACCCCGAAAGCAGAAAAGCGCAGAACAATAAAAGCGCGGCAGCCGGTAAAAATTTCTTTACGGTCATTCAAAACTTCCTTTCGCGGGCGGTCCGGCAAATCGTCTGTCCCGCCCTGTCCGTTCACTCCGTTCAATCGATTTAAAGAACGCCCTTTTGTCGGAAGACAAAAGAGCGTTCTTGGTTGGCAGGGGTAGTAAGATTCGAACTCACGACACGCGGTTTTGGAGACCGCTGCTCTACCAGCTGAGCTATGCCCCTTCATTGATTTTGCTTATCCTGCGGTAATCGTCATCTCACACGAATCGCTCAGCTATTATAACATATAAAGCATAAAATATCAATATACTAAATGCACATTATGCGGGGACACATTATGTGCATTCTGCATATATCACAGGCTGATTTCATAGATACACCGTTTGCCGTCCCTGAAACCGTCGAACGATATGAGTCTGCCGTCCCTGCTCCAGCGGGCATGGAGATCGCAGCGCACATCGATGACCTCCGGATTCGGCGAATAGGAACGCAGGAGCAGCTTTTCTTCCGCAGTTTTCGTGTCATACAGATACAGGGGTCGGAAACCTTCGGCGTCCGGATAAGAATCGCCGAGGATATACCTGCGGTCGGGCGACCAGATGCAGTGAAGGTCCGCATCGAAGCAGTGGGATTCAAATCTCTTCGCCGTGTTTTTTCCGGCGGAAACATCGGCCGCGTCATCCAGCAGATAAAGGCCGTCCGACCCGTCCACGCGGCAGTAGGCAAGCAGGTGACCGCTGTCGCGCCAGTTGTAGTGCGAAACCATGGTGTAGTCGAGAAGACGGCGCATATTGCCCTCTCTGTCGGAGGTCGCAAGCAGCGTGCTCCATCCTCTGCCGGCTTTCGGGGTGTTGCGCACCAGAAACATAAACCGTTCCGAGTCCGGGGCGAACGTGATGTGGTTGACCGTGAGTTTGTCATCGCCGACATTTTCATTATAAAATTCTTCGGCTATACGCCGGAAGCTGATGATCAGCCGGTCATCCCCGCTCTCCAGGTCGATCAGAAACACACCGTCTCCGTCGGGCTGAGGCCGGCTGTAAAACGTATCGGGCCTGCCGGCGTAGCCGTAACCCGGGCGAAAATCATAAACGCGGCTGAAATTGATCCCGAGGCCCCACCTGCCGCAGGGCGAAACATTCGCGACGGCGCGCCCGGCGGTCCTCTTCTCCCCGGTCATGATGTTCTGTATGACAACCCGGTGGCCGTTTTCCCCGCCGCATGTGTTATAGATCACTTCGGACGGATCTGCCGGATTCCACTGCAGCTGGGCGCCCTGCTGGAAATTCCAGGCGCCGGTCTCGGCGAACTTTAAAAAACCGCCGTCCGGACCGATACAGCCCAGCTCGCAGATATCCCCCGGTCCGGGCAGCCGGTCCGCAAAACGGACCCTGTGCGCGAGATGATATCTGTTTTCGGCGTTGTAAGGCTGCAGATCATAATAAGCAAAGAAATAATGGTATTCGTCATCGGGCGTGATCACACGCGGTTTTTGCAACCCGTTCATGATTTGATCCGGCTTTCCGCAGCAAGATATCCGGCCCTCATTCTGCCGGCAACTGCGCTTATTTTAACATGAACGCGGACATATGTCAATATTATTTGCGATATGCATTGACTTAAGGTTGTTTTTTTGCTATCATTAGGACAATATCATATCAAAAAGGAGTTATTTCTATGCTGAAACATTCGATTATACTCGGAAACGTCGGGCAGTGTTCCGACAGATATATGACGGGAGGCTACGGCCGCAAATTCGAGATCCCGGAACTTTTCGAACGCGTCGCATCGATAAAAGGGGTCACCGGCGTCGAGTATATAGGCAACTGGCACGTCTCGGATAAAACCATCCATCGGGTCACGGATCTGCAGAAGCAGTACGGATTCAAAGCCGTCGCGATCATACCCGATCATTTCGGCACGAAACACTGGGGCAAAGGCGCGTTCACGTCGACCGACGCCTCCATACGCCGGCTGGCTGTGAAGGAAACACTGGATATGGCGGCGTTCGCCCGCGAACTCGGCTGCGACACCATCAGCCTGTGGAACGGACAGGACGGCTACGACTACCCCCTTCAGGCCGATTATGTCAGCGCATACAAATGGCTGCTGGAAGGGCTGACGGAGTGCTGCGCTGCCGCGCCGGATATCAGGATGTCCCTCGAATACAAACCAAAGGAACCCCGCTGCCACTGCTTTATTCCGAATGTATGGTCCGCGCTGACGCTTATCACCGAAAGCGGCATGCCGAATATGGGCATCACGATCGATGTCGGACATTCCTTTGAAGCCTATGAAAACGTCTCGGAAGCCGTCTGCGCGGCCATGAGCCGGGGACGCATGTTCCATTTCCATATGAACGACAACTGGAAGCTATGGGACGACGATATGATCGCGGGATCGCTCCATACGATCGAATACATCGAAATGTTCTACTGGCTCAAAAAGCTGAATTATACGGGGTATATCTCGACCGACCAGTACCCCTACCGCGAGGACAGCCGCGACGCGGTCGAACAGACGATTTTGTGGATGCGCACCTTCGAACAGCTGGCGGACAGGATCGATATGAACCGCATGCAGGCAATCCTGGACTCAAACGACGCGGTCGGGTCCACCGCGTATATGCGCGAAATCATGTTCGGGACTCTCCGATGATTCAAGGCCGAAACAATAAAACATCCGAGGTATCATAAACATGTTCAGACCAACGAAAATACGCATCGACAGGGGACTGCTGCGCGGCGGCAGCGCCTTCAGAATATCGGCCGGCCCGAAACCCGTCATCTCCTGGGCAGCCGTGAACGATACAGGCAGCGCCGGCCAGAGCGCTTACCGGATAGAGATCCAGTGCGGCAAACAAGTTCTGTGGCAAAGCGGCTGGACCGATTCACCGTCTCAGGAAGCTGTTTATGCCGGAGAAGCTCTTCCGTGCGGAGAAAGAATAAACGTGCATATCACGCTGCGCGACGACCGCGGGAACGAAAGCGAAACGGCTTCGGATCATTTCTATAACGGAGTTTTCCCCCTCTGGGATCATCCGGAAAACGCGAACTGGATAGCCGCCTCCGAGGACGAGCCGCGAAAGGCCGTCTATTTTAAAAAACATTTCAGAGCTGCCGGAAAAATCGCATCCGCTTGCGCTTACGTCTGCGGGATCGGATATCAGAAAGTTTATGTAAACGGATCAGAAACCGACCTTTCGGTGATGTCGCCCGCCCATTCGAATTACGCGAAGACCTGCTATTACACGGTCACGCCGGAAATTTCCGCTTTCCGCGAAGGCGAAAACGACATCGAGATCATTGTCGGCGACGGATGGCGGCGCATTCAGAGTAATTTTATCAAGGCAAACACACCAGACAGAAAAATCGAATTTTTCGGCATCCCCCAGCTTGCCGCCGCTTTCGACATAAAATACCTCGACGGGACGTCGGAACGGATCACTACGGGACCCGACTGGACATGGGCGCACGGTCCGATTCAGATGAACGACCTGTACGACGGCGAAACCTATGACGCGCGCGCCGTCTCCGGCGCGGTGAAACCCGTGATAACCGTCCCCGCCCCCTGCGTCCGCATGCTACCCCAGGCTCTCGAGCCCATCGCCGAAAAGGAAATATACCCCGCGCAGTCTGTTTTCTCCCCCAAACCCGGAGTGTATACGGCCGATTTCGGACAGAACATCGCGGGGGTGCCGCGTATCCGCCTGCCGGAAATGAAGCGCGGTCAGGCCATCCGCATCACCTGCCATGAATTCCTCGACGAGGACGGCACACTTTATACCGCGACGCTTCGCGAAGCCAAATGCACGGACACCTATATCGCGGCGGGCGACGGCAGCGACCCGGAGATATGGCAGCCCCGGTTCACCTACCACGGCTTCCGCTACGCCCAGATCGAGGGCTGGGAAGGCATTCCCCCGAAGGAAAGCCTTTACGCCGTCGCACTCTATACCGATATCAAAAACGACAGCTTTTTCAGCTGCGGCAGCGCTGTCATCAATGCGATCCATAAAAACGTCGTACAGACCGAAAAAGCCAATATCCACAGCATACTGACCGACTGTCCGCAGCGCGACGAGCGCATGGGATGGCTCAACGACGCCACCGTAAGGTTTGAGGAAACGCCGTATAACTTCGACACGGGCAGGCTGTACCCGAAAGTCGTGCGCGACATACTCGATTCTCAGGAGAAGGACGGTGCCATACACTGCACGGCGCCCTACGTGTTCGGCGGTTCGCCTGCCGATCCTGTGTGTTCATCCTTTCTCGTTGCGGGACTGCAGGCATATATCCGCACGGGCGATACCGCGGTCATCGAAAACGGATACGACGGCTGGGCTGCCTGGGAAAAGCTGCTGCTGTCAAAAAGCACGGACCGGATCGTCGATTACAGCTATTACGGCGACTGGGCAGGTCCCGCATACGCCTGCATCACGCCCGAACACGCCGTATCCGCCTGCACGCCCGGCGTCCTGATGTCGACGGGATACTCCTATTTCAACGCAAAAACGCTTTCCCTTTTCGCGTCGGTTCTGGGCAAAGAAGACGAAAGCGAAAAATGGGATCATATTGCCGGAGAGATCCGGGACGCTTTTCTGCGGAAATGGCTGGACCGCGAAACTTCGGTCGTCGCGACCGGTTCGCAGGCCTGTCAGGCCTTTGCCCTGTGGCTCGGTATCCTGCCCGAAGAGAACAGGCAGGCCGCCGCGAAAGTCATGCGGGATGACCTTATAAACAGCGGGTATAAAATCACGACCGGCAATTTATGCACGCGCTATCTTTTTGATATGCTTGCCGAATACGGCTATATCGACGACGCTTATACCCTCATCACGCGCGAAGAATATCCTTCCTACGGTTTTATGATTCAGAACGAAGCGACGACCGTCTGGGAGCGCTTTGAATTCAAGAAAGACCCCGGCATGAATTCGCACGACCACCCGATGTACGGCGCCGTCGGGTACTGGTTTTACGCGTACCTGTGCGGCATTAAGATCCTTTCGCCCGAACGCGTGCAGATAAAGCCTTTTATGCCGTCACATCTGCTTTCCGCGCAGGCCTCGGCCGATACGCCGCGCGGCGACATTTTCGTACGCTGGGCAAAGCGCTTCGGCAAGACTTATCTGTACGTGACCATACCGTTCGGCGTGACCGCCGAAGTCGTTTTCGGAGATCAAAGAACGGAAATAACGGCCGGAAGTCATACGTTCGCCCTCTGACCCTATCGTGTTCCGATCATTAAAAAAACAGGGCGGCATAACAGCTTCCCTGTTTTTGACGTCCTGTCCGGACCGCAGGGGATTTATCCTGCGCCCAGATGCCCGGCCAGTATCTTAACGCCCAGTAAGATCAGGATCACTCCTCCCGAAAGCTGGGCTGTCCTCTGAAACCGCGAACCGAAGAAGCTGCCTATGCCGACACCGGCAAACGACAGCACAAAAGTGATCCCTCCGATGAACGAAGCGGCGGGAAAAATATCGACGCCGAGAAAAGCGAAGGACACGCCGACAGCCAGCGCGTCGATGCTTGTAGCTACCGCAAGCGGCAGCATCTGCCTGAAACCGACGCCCGTATCGCACGAACCGGCATCTTTTTCACATACGGCGCATTCTTTGCGGCTTTTTATCACTTCGGCGATCATTTTCAAACCGATCAGCGAAAGCAGAACAAAGGCGATCCAGTGATCGTATTTCCTGATTTTTTCTTCAAAACTCATTCCGAGAAAATATCCGGCGGCAGGCATCGCGGCCTGTGCGATCCCGAAATACAGACCGACCGTCACGGCATGCACCGCTTTGAAGCGGTGCATCGCAAGCCCCTTGCAGACAGCAACCGCAAACGCGTCCATAGACAGGGCAACGGCAATTAAAATAAGATCCAGCAAATCCATGCAGCGGGAACATCCCTTCGTTATCAGTCCTCATGATTCCGTCAGAGCCCGTGTCCGGACAGCGGAATATATTATTATATCTCCCGCGGGCGTTTTTGTCAACCCGCCAAAAAAAACAGTTCCCGTCAAGGCGCATCGCGGTGCCGCCTTCACGGGAACTGTCCGTTGCTCTTTGAATTTATGCGCCGTAATCCAGGAACAGCGCGAGGACCGTGTCATAATGCTTGGTGACGGCTTTGAGTTTGGACTCATACATCGAAGAGAATTCGAGCTTGTTGTTTTTGTAAGTAAACTGCTCGAATGTGAAGACATAGCCTTTCCACGCGTCGTACAGGTACGCAAAGTCGATCACGCGGGAGTCCAGGATCATATCGAGGATGGCGACCGATTCCTCGTCGCGCGTCCCCTTGACTTTGAGCGCTATGTCGTAGTAGTTGGGGATCACGTTTTTCCAGCTGTATGCGCCGAGGGCATGTGTAACGGCGCCGACCAGATCCGTATTGACGATCGTAACGGGAGCGGCTATGATCGAGAAGTTGCCGTCCGCCATGGAATAATAGGCCGTCTGCTCTTCATCCCATTTGGGATAGGGGATAATTCCGTAATCGTTTTCGAAATCGCGGTAATAAGTGACCGAATGCCCGATAAAGCCGTTGACAAAAACGGCATGGCCCATTCTGAAGAAATCATACCCTTTGAAGTGATCGGCAAAGATCATCGAACCGGGCTGATAAAACAATTCGCGGACTTTATCGATAATGGCGATCGTTTTTTCGCTGTTGTACGTGATATTGACTTCGTTTTCGGGTGTGATTTTTACAACGGACTGATCGAACGCCCAGAGATACGTATTGGCATTGCTGTAGCAGTTGGAGGTAAATCCGTAGAAATCATTTTCATCCGCCGCCGCGTTGCCGTCCAGGTCCGTATAGATGTCTTTTGTCAGGGTGATCAGCTGGCCGACCGTCCATTTTCCGCTGTTGACCATATCATAGATATTGCCCATATTATAGGACTCGGCCTGTACCTTGTCATAGAACATGCAGTAGGTGTTTTCTGTCGCCGACATGGCAAGGTCACTGACGCCGAGGAACATCTTGTTGTCGATGGTCAGTTCTTTTACGGCAAGCTGCGGGTACCACGGCTGTTCGAAATTCATATAATTCACGTCATACCAGTTCAGAAACCATCCGTTGAGCGCATCCGCGCCCGACTGTACGGCGTGACCGAGTATAAGGTCGTAAACGTCGTCTCCCGAGTTCACTGAATTTTTCAGATAGGTGGTGCAGGTTCCGTATTCCGCATTGACCGCTTCGCTGATCTTGACGTTGAAGCGCTCCATCACATCCGCGTTGCGTTCGTAGATGGCATCCTCGACGATGTCGCCGGTCATCTCCGCCACCCAGGCGTCGTATAAATGCATCGTCTGAACGAGCATGACAAATTCTTCGCCCTCGAAATTCAGGCCTTCCGGAATCCCGTCGGAAACCAGCTGGCGTTTTTCGATATCGGTCATTTCCTCTTCGGGACTGACGGTGGTAACGGCTGCGGTTTCAGCCGGAGAATTGGCTTCGGCGGTGTCCGCGCAGGACACGGCAGCTCCCGCAGCGATGATAAAAACAAGTATAAAGCAGGCGGCGCGAAAAAACAGTTTCATATGGATCTCCTTTTAAGCGTACGGCGGGCTGTCGGAAAAAAACAGCCCGCTGCCGTGAATAACAGTAAAATCAGGCGGGGATGACAATGGTCGCGGCTGCTTCCCAGCCGTACTGGTCGGTCACTTCGCCGTTGGCGTAATAGTTGATGATGGCGGGATCCGCAATGGGTCCGTATGTCCACAGTCCGACGCCCGAACCGCTTTCATCGACGCCGTCACCGAGGGTCACAAGATATTCGCCCGCTTCGAGCCCCTTGGCTCCGTCCCCGTTAAAATACATGAAAAGCCAGTCGTTGTCCACGTAGTCGACAAAAGTTTCCTCGGCAGCCGGAGCCGACGCAACCGTAGTCGCATAATCGGTGTTCCATTTATAAACGCGCATGGTCAGGCTTCCGATATCGTTGGACCAGCTGGGACAGCAGATGCTGAAATCCTCGAGGAATCCTTCGGCGACTTTGAAATGCACACCTATGGACGAGCCTTCGGTCATGAGGCTGTAGGGGTTGTGACCGCCTCCGTTGTCCTCGTAGAAATCGATATAGGCGTATTTGTCTTTGGGAGGCGCTTCGGTTTCGGGAGCAGCCGTTTCGGGAGCAGCCGTTTCGGCAGCCGCCGCGGTATCCCCGGCGGTTTCGGCCGCCGTCTCTCCGGACAGTTCGGATTCTTTTTTACAGGAGGCGAAAGATAAAACGAAAAGCAGGGCAATCATGAGTGCAAAGATTCTTTTTAACCTTTTTGACATTGAAATACCTCCGTTAAACGTTGTTTTACCGGCTTTGCGCCGTTTTTATTACGTACACGATTGTAACATGATTTCGGCCTGTTGTCAAGCTGTTTTAACGGCGCGGCAAACACTCATTCACAAAATAAACGCACTTTATTTACCGACGCAGAACCTGTGGAATATATTGTCGACAATTTCGCCGGTCACGGTCCTTCCGTCGATCTCACCGAGTTTTGACAGGGCGGCTTCGATATCCAGTCCGGCCATATCCTGGGTCATGCCGTTCTCCAGTGCGTCCGCCGCTTTTTCAACGCATTCACAGGCCGAACAAAGCGCCGCATACTGCCTCGCACCGGTGATGACAGCCGTGCTGTCATAATCGATCTCCCCTTCGAGAAAAAGGCCCTCGATCTCGGCGATCAGTTTTTCCATCCCTTCGCCGCTTTTGCAGGATACGCTTACGGTATGTCCGAACCGCGCCCGGATGCGTGCGATATCGTCGTGCGGGGGCAGGTCGGACTTGTTGATCACGGCGATGACTTCGGCGCTTTTATCCGACAGAGCGGCAAGAAAAGTCTCGTCACGCGCATCCTGCATCTGCGAACCGTCGAAGACCGCCAGAATCAACGCGGCGCCGGCGAGTTTCGCCTCCGTGCGGCCGATCCCGAGCCGTTCCACTTCATCCTGCGTCTGGTGAATGCCGGCTGTATCGCACAGCCTGAGCAGCACGCGCCCCGCAACCGCGGTTTCTTCGACCGTATCACGGGTGGTACCTGCGACAGACGATACGATAGCGCGCTCCTCGCCCAGCAGAAGGTTGAGGAGAGAGGACTTGCCTGTATTGGGCTTTCCGGCGATCACTGTGGGAATGCCTTCGGTGATCGCACGTCCGGTCCGGTAAGTCGAAATCAATTTCCGCATTTCGGAAGAAATTTCACCGAGCTTTCCGTAAAGCTCAGCCGGGGGCAGGTCGGTCATATCCTCATCGGGAAAATCGATATAGGCATAAATGCTGGCAGCCGTTTCAAGGAGCGCGGTCCTGACCGATTCTATTTTTCGCGAGAGCACGCCCCGTGACTGGGCGGCATTCAGCTTTATTTTTTCCGCGCTCTCCGCTTCGATCAGATTGACCACGGCTTCGGCGCGTGAAAGGTCTATTTTGCCCGAAGTAAACGCGCGCCGGGTAAATTCACCGGCTTCCGCCTGACGGGCCCCCCCGGTCAGCGCCGCCTCAAGCGTCATCTGCGTCAGAAGCAATCCGCCGTGACAGGATATTTCAACGGTGTCTTCGCCCGTAAAAGAATGCGGAGCGCGGAATACCGTTGCGATCCCGTCGTCGATCCGTGTTCCCGAATGGCAGATCGCACCGTAAACAGCCGTATTGGGCCGGACTTTGCTCAGAGCCTCCCCGTTTTTCGGGCGGAACATCGACGATGCGACGTCCAGCGCGCCGTCACCCGATATGCGGATCACCGCAATGCCCCCCCTGCCGTGAGGAGTCGAGACCGCGGCTATCGTATCCGACAGATTCATCGATTCTCCACCTGCCCTTTATACGCCCGCGGCCGTTCGTTCGATGATCATGCGCTGCCAGGCGTCGGAGAGGGTGACAAATCTGGCCGACCAGCCCGAGATCCTGACCGACAGATTCTGATAGTTTTCGGGGTGGATCTGCGCTTCCAGCAGGACTTTGTTGTCCATGACATCGATCTGCATAAAAAATCCGCCGAGAGACATAAAGCCGCGCAGCAGAGCCATAACGGCATTCGTCCCATCCTCGCCCGAAACCGAGGTGGGGTCGAGTTTTATATCCAGCGCCGTTCCGCAGGTCAGGCGGAAAAGGTCCGTTTTGCAGTGTGATTTTATGACCGCCGTGGCTCCGAGCATATCGGTCCCCGGTGTCGGGCTCAGGTTTCCGGACAGGATGTCGCCGCTCCTGAAGCCGTGAGCATGAGCGCGCCGGCTGTCTTTCCAGTCGATCTGCCTGCCGAATGTCGATATTCCGGCGGGGCGGAGAACGCCTCTGCGCAGTCTGACCTTCCGGGTTTCGTTCATGAAAGTATCCATGATATGCGCCAGGATCAGGTCCGCTTCGTCATTGTCGTTGCCGTAATACGCATATTTTCGGCGCACATACAGCCTCAGCTCTTCATTGCCTTCCCAATTGTTTTTTAAAACAGCCGTCAGGCCGGCAAAAGAGATTTTTTTCTCTTCGTAGACCAGCTTTTTGACCGCGTACATTTCATTGGCGACGTCCGGCATCCCGCCCAGATGCGGGGACAGCGCCCTGTAGCGCGTTCCGCCGCAATAATAATCGAGCGCATTTTCGATGCAGTCGTCTTCCAGAAGCGCTATCACCGAAGCCGGACCGCCGCCGGATCCGAATCCGTCGGCTCCGGCATGCCATGCCTCCATATGAGAAGCGAGGACACGGTCGTATTTTTCCGTGAGCTCCTCAAAAGAGGCATAATCGCGGACCTCATCGTCGTATAAGCCCAGCACGTGGCGCTGGAACAGCTCCAGTCCGTCCATCGGTTGATAGCCGAAGAGCGTTTTGCCGGGGACCTGAACCTCCCAGCAGCCGTCATTCGCAAACCGGCGCGCCTCGGTAAGATCATAACCGAATTCAACCATACTGTCTATGATCAGCTTTTCGTTATAAACGGCCGCGACCCCGCTGCCGTGACGCATAACTTCGGCGATCTTGCGTATGAGCCAGGCGGGGCTTTCGCTGTTTATCCGGACGGCGATCGGATAATCGGATATCGGAAATTCCTCCACTACCTCAAGCGCCAGTCTTGTTGCGGTGCACGCGACTTCCGCGCCGTTTTCATCGCATCCGGCAAGCACGATATTCTGATAATGCTGGGCGTCTCCCGTTCCCCGCGAATCGAGGCGGATCCACTCGCAGCCTTTGATAAAGAAATGAGCCATGATCTCGCGCGCTTCGGATTCGGTGACCGCCCCCGTTTCGAGGTCATGTTCAAGCAGGCCGCCCACCATGACGTCCAGCCTGCCGAGTCCGGGCCAGTTGCCGCAAAGCCTGGTAAAAGCGAACAGGAACCAGAGCGCCTGCATCGCCTGCCGGTAATTTGCGGGAGGACTAAACGGAACGGGCGCGAGATTTTCATACAAGTCCGTATAATAAAGCTTTTCGGCGTCTGTCGCGGCTTCTTTGATCTTTTCGGCGAGAAGCGCCAGATACCTGCCGTGCCATACTTTGACGGCGTCGCAAACGTTCAGCAGGGACTGCAGGAATCTTTTCTGATTTTCGTCGCAAAAACCGGTCAGACGATCCCCGATCCGCTTTCGGTAGGAATCAAGGCCTTCGCGGAGGACCCTGTCGAAGCCGCAGGTCAGGTGCGACACGCTGCCCATGACGTTTTTTCCTCCGTATGTGACGGGTATCACGTGAAAGACGGCGTTTCCCAGCGTCGCGCTCCCGCACAGAAGTTCACCCGGACACAGCCTCAGCGGAGCCTGCTCCGCTATCAGGGCGATCATCGCGTCGTATTTGTCATAGGCGGACATCTGTTCAAAATCCCCGACCGAGTCGGCAGCCAGCGCAGGCGTGTCGCAGGTCTGAAGTCCGTAAACGGCATGCAGCGAATCCCATGCGAATTTTCGTGTGTTTTCAGAAGTCCGGACAGGCCGGCTGCCCGGGAAAGCCGAATAAAAGACCATAACATTCCCTTCAATCCAATAAAAAAATAAAGTCTGTTTTGACTCTATTATACCACCTTCGATAAAAAATGCAATACCCGCCTTCGCGTTTCTTGACATCGGCTTTCTTTTAAGATATAATAGCGTCAAACTTCCAGACATATCCGATAGAAAACCCGAAAACAAAAGAGTGTGAGGTCTTTTTATGAAAAAGCTGATCGTCTATTCACGGAATCATATGGACCCGTCATGGAGGCGGTGTTTTACCGACCACTTCTATTATAAAGGCGAAAAGATACACCCCTATTCGGACATAGAAGAAGCGCAGATCAGCCAGCAGTTTGAGTTTGCCGAAAAATACGGCTGGAAATACGGGATCGAGCAGTCCATTTCCGTAAAACGTTTTCTGCTGCGCAACCCCGACTTAAAAGAACGCTTCGAAAAACTGGTCCGCGAAGGCAGGATCGAACTGCTCGGCGGCGGCGAATGCGTCATAGACTACAACATGTCCTGCGGCGAATCGGCTTACCGGAACCATTACTACAGCATCCGTTATTACGAAACCGCTTTCGGCAGGCGTCCGGAATATGCGGACTGCCCCGACACGTTCGGCCTTTCCGCACAGCTTCCTCAGATCTTCAGGCAGTTCGGATACGACGCGATCACCCAGTTCGACCGTGTTTTCCGCGGCCATAAGCCCTACTGGAGGGGACTGGACGGAAGCATCGTTCTGATCAGACCCGCCAACGAATCTTTTGACCGCATGTACGGCGATTTTTATAAATACACGGCATGCGGCAGCTGCGGCGGCGAAGGCTGCGAAGTCTGCGGCGGAAGCGGCATAGACTATTCCTATACGTTCGCCTATTCCGAACAGCATGAAAAGACCGAAGGGATTCAGAATCACATCGGAAACATGACTCCTACCGAGGATTATTTAAAGGAATTCGCCCGATCGGACGACGAGACGCGCTTTATGTATGTCATCTCCGAAGAAACCCTCCACATGCCCGATTTTCCGGAATATCTCCGCGATACCGCCGCGAAATACGATATCGGGGTTTGTTATTTCGGATTCGGAGAACTTGTCGAATACCTCAGCGGAGATAAAATCAGAGCCGTCCGCGAGGGCACAGTTCCCGCGGATGAGGTCGATTCCCGTGCCGAGGGAAATCCGATGGCATGCGGCTGCTATGTATCGCGCATCGAAATCAAAAAGAAAAACCGCATGCTCGAACAGCTCGTGCTGACCGCGGAAAAAATGGCCGTTATCGGACTCGCCCCGGGAGAATATCCGCACAAAAAGTTCGAGCGCATGTGGAATACGCTCGCGTTCATCCAGTTCCACGACTGCATCACGGCAAGCCATACCGACGCGAGCTACGCCGAACTGATGAACTGCTGCCATGAGGTGTATCTTGCAGCCTCACAGGTAATCAGAGAATCGTCGGACGCGGCCGCAAAGAAAATATCGGCCGCGCCGGCCGAAGGATTCACCCCCTTTGCCGTCTTCAATCCCACTTCGGCCGAATGGAACGATCTGCCCGTCAAAACCGTCCTCCGCGGGAAGTCTCCCGAATACGCCGAAATACGGGACAGTTCCAATAAACAAGTCCCCGTTGTATCCTGCAAAGTTTCGAAAAACGTACTCGACACGGCGCTCGAGATCGAATTCATCGGCCGGATACCCCCGATGGGACACGCGGTATTCTACCGAAAATTCTGCGTAAAGCCGGAAACCGCCCTTTCGGACGGGGATTTTATCGAAAACGAGTATTACCGCGTGACCAGACAGAACATATATGATTTAACTTTAAACTGCGAATTACTCTGCGGTTCGCCCGGTTCGCTGCTGCTGTCAAACGACTGGGGCCATCCGTGGGGCCGGCTTCAGCCCGAAAAAAACATTGTGAAGCTGTGCGAATCCGAACAGAAGACCGTCACGGGCAGCGGATACCGGTCGCTGATATTAAAAGGCGGTTATTCGAGCGCCGAATACGATGTCGAAAAGCTCGAATGGACAACGGAGATCACCCTTTACGACGGGATCAAAAAGATCTTCTATAAAAACGACTTGTTCTGGCAGGGAAAAAACTGCCGCCTCACCGTCGATTTTCCGCTTTCGTTTGACAGCGGACAAACCGCGTTCTACGAGATCCCGTACGGAACGCTCGAACGCGGGAACGAAATAATCTCCGGCGATCAGCTGGGCATCGAGGACGAATGGCCGCAGATGAACTGGTTTGCGGCATACGACGGGATACGGGACTGCAGCGTCGTTCTTTTCAATAAGGGACTGCCCGGCTGCCGCGTCAAAAACAATCATATGCAGATCAGCCTGCTGCGTTCCCCGACGGTCGAGGAATTTGCCTGCGCCGGGGCTGTCGACCACGGCAGACATATCAGCGAATTTGCGGTGACGACAACGGCGGGCAGACCCGAATGCGCGGCTCCGGCTGCGTTCGGCCTCAGATACAACACGGTCACGCCGGCCGCCGGCGTATCAGCCAAAAGCGCGTCCCTACCGGCAGTCCATTCTTATTTTGAAAATACAGCCGCAAACGTGATCGTCACCGCTGTCAAACGTTCCGAAAACGGAGATATGATCCTGCGCGCCTATGAGTCCGAAGGAAAAGACACGACGGACACGATCCCCGCGGCGGCCGAAACAGACCCGCTGGAACGCAAAATCCTCCGCGGACCCGCAAAAGAGCATCATTACAGACCTTATGAAATAAAAACGCTGCTGATCAGCCGATAGTCTCCGATTGTTCCGCCATATTCAAAAAAGAAAAAAACAACAAGCCGGAAAAGTATTCTTTATTAAATTATAATCAAATTATTAAAACGGAGGAATTCTTTATGATTTCTGCATCATCTTTCGGAAAAATGCCGGACGGGCGCGAGGTCACGGCCTACACCCTGACAAACAGGTTTATGTCATCCGTGAAGATCCTGGATCTCGGAGGCATTATAGCCGAACTGAAAGTCCCGGACCGCAGTGAAAATATCGCGGATATCGTCTGCGGCTTCGATACCGTCGAAGGCTATCTGACCGGCGGCGGTTATCAGGGAGCCCTGATCGGCCGGTACGGCAACCGCATAGCAAACGGCCGGTTCAAGCTCAACGGAGAGGAGTATGTTCTGGCAAAGAACGAGGGCGGTCGCCATCACCTGCACGGGGGCGCCGAGGGATTCAACGCCAAGATATGGAGCGCGGAGACGGTGGAGCGCGACGACGAAAACCAGCTGATCCTGGAATATGTCAGCGAAGACGGGGAAGAAGGATATCCCGGCCGTCTGAAAGTTTCGGTCACCTATACCTTCGGGGACACAAACGTCCTGCGCATCCGCTACGAGGCTTTTTCGACCAAAGACACGGTCTGCAATCTGACCAATCATTCGTATTTCAACCTGGCAGGATACGCCGCAGGCGATATACGCGGGCACCGCATGTATATAGACAGCGATTTTATAACCGAGGTAGACGACGAATTCATACCGACAGGCGTCAATCAGCCCGTCAAAGGAACCCGATTCGATTTTAACCGCTTCAAAGAGATCGCGGAACCGTATGACCATAACTTCGTATTAAAAAACAGCGGTAAACTGAAGAAAGCCGCCGAAGTCCGCGAACCGAAATTCGGGCGGTGCATGGAGGTTCTGACCGATCTCCCCGGCATGCAGTTCTATACAGCCAATATGATGACCGGAAAAGTGCCGTTTAAAGGAGGAGTCCCGCAAAAGCCGCACACGGCGTTCTGCCTCGAGACGCAGTTCGCCCCCGATTCCCCGAATCAGCCCGACTTCCCGTCCTGTATTCTGCGCGCGGGCGATATATACGATTATACGACCGAGTTCCGCTTCGGCGTGATCTGATATCCCGAAACCGACAGGGAAAGCCTTCCGGCTTTCCCTGTTTTTCTGCATAATTCGCCGTTGTATTCCTTTTTTATTTCTTATTTGTGCATTGTACCTATATTTTTGGTTTTATTTTGATGCGTTTTGTCTCTTGTCTTTTTTTATGCATGTGTTATACTTATATCGGAATATACGGACAGAATATAAAAGGGGGCGGCAGCGCTGGCTAATATCCTATTGCCGGCCGTATTGACGGCAGCCGATAAAATACGCCTTATGGCAGAAGACGCGCGTTTTGAAATAGCGTCGGATTTCGACGCGGAAAGCTGCTCCGCCGACAGGGCCCTTGACGCCGCAGAGAGAATAAGGAGCAGATCCGCTCCGCCGAAGATTCCTAAAGCATTCGTTGCCAGCGGCTGCGTCTTCAACTGCGCCTATTGCGGCTGCCGCAGCAGTCTGACCGGAGAACGGTGCGGTTACCGCAACGACCCCCGGGAACTTGCCCGTCTGGCGACGGGTATGGCCAAAGAGAACGGGCACGGGGTTTTTGTCACATCGGCCATCTGTAAAAACGCCGATTATACACAGGAGCTGATTGCCGAAACCGTGAGGATGATGCGCGAAGAAGAGCATTATCACGGTTTTATCCACGCCAAAGTCATGCCGGGAGCCGACCCCCTTCTGATACGCAAAACGGGGATCGGCGCCGACCGGCTGTCGGTCAATATCGAAGTCGCCAGAAGCGAAGGATACGCGCGCATCGCGAAACAGAAAAACAGAAAAAACATTCTGACGCCGATGGGCAGTATTGCCGAACAGATCGCGGCGGCAAAATACGATAAGGAACGTTTCGCATATTCGCAGACCACTCAGCTGATGGCGGGAAGCACGGGGGAAGACGACCGTACGATCATGACGCTTTCCCGGGCACTGTATGACAAATACCGGCTGAAGCGCGTCTATTATACCGCCTTCCGGTATAACCATGATGCGGACGGCTATGATAAAATGCCTTTTGTCATCACTCCGTACTGGCGTATGGCGCGTTTATATCAGGCCGACCGTCTGATGCAGCTGTACGGCTTTACCCCGGATGACGTGACTCCGGAAAACTCGCCTTTTCTGGAACAGGACATCGATCCCAAGGCGGCATGGGCACTGCGCCACCCCGGCCTTTACCCCGTTGAGATCAATACGGCCGATTACGAAACGCTGATACGCGTGCCGGGCATCGGCGTGACATACGCCAAAAAAATCATCGCCGCGAGACGCTATTCCAATATTACGGTTGAAATTTTAAAGCAGATGCGCGTCTCCCTGAAGCGCTGCCGGTACTTCATAACCTGCGGCGGCCGATATGCGGCCGAAAAGCTCCCTGACCAGACTGCGCTCCGGGACTGCCTTTTAAGCGGCGGCGACGAGATGTCCATCACCGAATCGCTTGCCGAAAGCCGCGTCTGCGAAACCTCCCTGCCTGCCTTCCCGTAAATGATCATTGACAACGATCACCGCATATGCTATAATTATATATTGCTATTTTCGCCTGAGCTGCCCCAAATGAGTCAGGTATACAAAAGAAGAGGGTTTCGGTTATGCATTCTATACAAAAAAAACTACGTGCCGGCGTAATCGGCGCGACAGGAATGGTCGGCCAGCGCTTTTTGATACTTCTTGAAAATCATCCGTATTTTGATGTCACCGTGCTGGCTGCCAGCAGCCGTTCCGCGGGTCAGAGCTACGGCGACGCGGTAGCCGGACGATGGAAACTGTCCGTACCCCTGCCCGAATGCTATAAAAAAATGCAGGTGCGCGACGCAGCCGATATCGCATCGGTGGGCAGGGACACGGATTTCATATTCTGCGCGGTCGATATGCCCAAAGCGGATATCCTGACCCTTGAGGAAGCCTATGCCAAAGCGGAGATCCCCGTTGTGTCCAACAATTCCGCAAACCGCTGGACACCGGATGTTCCGATGCTGATCCCCGAAATAAACAGCGCCCATCTGGATGCCGTCTCCCATCAGAAGAAGCGGCTGGGGACCAGGCGCGGATTTATCGTCGTAAAACCCAACTGCTCCATTCAGAGTTATGTTCCGCAGCTGACCCCGCTGCTTTCTTTTGAGCCTACCATTGTGACCGCAACGACCTATCAGGCGATTTCGGGCGCGGGCAAATCGTTCCGCGACTGGCCGGAGATGATCGACAACGTGATCCCGTATATCGGCGGCGAAGAGGAGAAGAGCGAACGGGAGCCCCTTCGCATATGGGGTCATACGGAGGACGGCGTCATCATACCCGCACACTCGCCGCTGATCACCACACAGTGCATCCGGGTGCCCGTAACCGACGGTCATATGGCTGCGGTATTCATGTCGTTTAAAACAAAACCGACGAAAGAACAGATCCTGTCGGCCTGGTCCGGTTATAAAGGTCCGCCTCAGATACTCGGTCTTCCTTCGGCGCCCGGGCAGTTCATCACGTATTTTGACGAAAGCAGCCGTCCGCAGACTTTCACCGACCGCGACATTTACGGGGGCATGGGCATTACCGCCGGACGCCTTCGCGAGGACACGGTATTCGACTGGAAATTTATAGGCCTGTCGCACAATACGCTCCGGGGAGCCGCCGGAGGTTCACTGCTGACAGCCGAACTGCTGGCCGCCATGAACATGCTTGATTAAAATATCAAAAAACCGCAGCCTTTACGATTTAACAGGCTGCGGTTTTTATTTTTTTCGGAATTTTACCCTTTGCTGCCGTTTATGAATCCGAAGACGGCTTGAGCTGCCCGCAGCTGCTGTTCCTCCCGGGTCAAAGAGGCCGTGCCGTCCCCTTTCTGATCCCCGTAATAACCGAACCCGGCGTGGTTCCCCCCCTGTATGACGATTATTTCCGTATCTCCGCTTATTTCGGATCTGTCCAGAATCAGGTCCTCACTCCCGTATACGGCTATCGCCGGAATGTCGGGACTGCCTGCCGGATAGGCGGCAAGCAGGATCAGCCCGCTTAACCTTCCGGCGTTTTTTTCAGCATACGCCCCGGCCATAGCGCCGCCGAGTGAATGCCCCCCTATATACCAGTTTTCGATGTCCGGCAGCATTCCGTAAACGTCATCCGCCGCATCAATGCCGAATACGGCAAGATTGAAGGGCATTTTTACCAGGACGCAGGTGATACCTTTCTCCGAAAGCTTTATGAGAAGCGGGAGATAAGCCGTGTCCTGCACTTTACCGCCCGGATAAAAAATCAGGGCGGTTTTTCTGTCATTTTCCGCGGCGGGATAAATCAAGGTGTAACGATCCCGCTTTTCAAGGCTCCCTGTCTCTTCGGCGGCGATATCCCTGATAAAAGCATCCGCTTCATAGTCATTCAGCGTGTATATATAAAATGCCGTAAAAATCAACAAAACGGCTGCCGTCAGGGAGAGGGACGCTTTCATCAGGATTTTTCCGATTTTCATATTCCGGATCCCTTTTTATGATAAAATGAACCCCGGCTGTCCGATGAATGAATCGTCATGCCGGGGTCCTGTATGATAAACATTTCCTGTTTATTAAATCAAGCTGCGGTCTCTGCTTCTGTTTCGCCTGCTTCGGTTTCCTCTTCCACTTCATACTGATCGATCACGGCATCTATTTCTCCGATCAAAGCTGTCCAATCCGCGATATAGGAATCCATTTCTTCTTCGTCAAAATCGAGTCTTAAAGCAACGGTATCACCGGCATCCTGGATGTCTAACTTCCACTCATCGAATTTAGCGTTCAGTTCTTCCTGGTCTTCGGCACCGTAAACTCCGGCCAATGAACAGACATAGACCGCACGTGTATAGCGAGTTCCGAGCAGCGCGTATGTTTCGTCAAGTTCATTCATTTTTTCCTTGAGCGGATCTTTACATCCGGTCATAAAGACAACAGGCAGACATAAGATCATAATCATCAGCAGCGCAACAACTTTTTTCATCTGGATACCCTCCGTTAAATTAATCGTGTTTCTTTATACTAACACAATTTCGTCATCCTGTCAAGATATATGCATTAAACAATACGGTTTATAAAATAATTATATTATATGCCGGTTTTACGGCGTCGCGACGACAATTGCGTTGGTCGTTTCATCCCAGCCCCACAGGTCATACGGGCTGACGGGCGTTCCGAAAACATACAGTCCGTAGTGAAGGTTGGTTCCTGCCGTAAAGCCGGTCGAACCGACGACGCCGATGACATCCCCCGCTTTGACGGGGTCCCCCATGACAACCGACACGCTGCTCATATGCCAGTAGACCGATTTCAGACCGAAACCGTGCTCGATGATGATGATGCGGCCCGACATCGTCTGCGTGCCGGCATACGCGATCTTCCCGTCGTAAGCGGCAAGCACATTGGTCCCTTCCGTAACGAGGAAGTCGACGCCCGGATTTCTGTAGGTGAGTCCGGTAGCCGTCAGCGTCCTGTAAACGCCTATACCCGATTTTACCATATCGGTTCCCTGCGCGGGGATCACGAAATTGGTCTGGGGGAGCCAGTAGCGCACAGGTTCGCTCGCGGTCAGATACGGTTCCACCGCATCGTTATACGCCTTGATCAGCGAATCTGTCCGCGTAGTGGCGATGATCTCCGCCGGCACATCATAATCACGCCATTTAAATTCTTTTTTGATCACACCCAGGGTGAGTTCCGTAACCGAATCGCCGCTTGTTATCGTGAATTTATACATCGGTGAATATTCCAGGTCATAATTGACCGGCACAAGGGCGACGACATATTCGCCGTCACGGTAGAATACCGGGGTAAAGTTGATATCGGGCGTCGAAACAAAGGTGATGGCTGCGGGATCCTTGACATTCTTCCCGGTAACCGCCACAAATTCACCCTGTTCTATCTGCGATACACCCAGATAGAATTCCGCCGGAGCCTGTACATCCACTATGAAAGTATAGGTGGCTTCCCCGTAGCTGCCGCGCTCATCGTCCTCATACCACTCGGCTTTTACACCGACTGTCAGCGCAGCGTTTTCATTGAACACAGCTGCGCTTATATTCGAATAAAGATCGCTGAAAATCATCTCTTCGCCGTTGAGGATCGTCACGAACAGATAATCCGGTTCTATATCAAAACTCAGATTAAGATTTCCGGCAAGCACAAAAGTATCGCGGACCTCCGTCATGGGAACCACCGCGTCGGAGTAGACGTTATCCCTCAGACGATATTTCCAGGACATAGACTGAGGCAAAATCGTATTGACCCCCGACAGAGTCATGACCGGAGCCGCCGCTTCCTTATACAGGCTTACCGCGTATTTCGAAGAGATAAAAGCTTTGGCGTCGTCTTCCGCAATCTCGTATGTCCTGCCTTCATTGTCAACCATATAGGCATCGCCGGGATCCGCCGTAAAGTAATATTTATAAGTGGTTTCCAGGTTATAGCTGTAATAATTCACCGTGTATGCGGGCGTATTCCTGAGCGGTTCTGGTAAATTATCCACCGGAACGGCGTTGTCATTCATTTTTACAAAGAAAGAAATCATTTCCGGCTCGGTCTCTTCGGAGTCCCTTATAAATGTAAAAGTCCCGCCGTCGATATCGCTTAGGATCATTTTACCGACGACATTATCGCTGACCGGTGAATTCTGCGCATTTATATAAAATCCGACCGCAATATATGTAGGTAAAAACAGCAGAATAATACATACGGCGGTTATCAGCTTACCTTTCATTATAAATACCCGTTCTTTCGATAATAAAAATTGGATGGATGACCGGAGATATCCGCCCGGAAGGCTGATATCGGCAAAAAGCCGATTTATAATATTATTATACAATAAAAAATTTAATAGGTCAAGTGTTATTTTTACCATATGCATAAAATGCATTCCGCAGGAAAAATAATCCGGGCCGATTGTAAAGCTAACTGCCCCCCCCGGAAAGAAAAAAAGAGTAGCTCATCG
>CAZVPD010000011.1:32334-42267 GCA_964628455.1 uncultured Lachnospiraceae bacterium | reverse complement strand
GTCCTCAAAGCGGGGCTTCCTTTTTTTCGAAGCCGGGGGGGCGCTTTTCTTCTCCGGCCGTTTCGTTTTTTCAGGCATCGGTTTTAAATACCACCCTGTTTAAGTATAATCCGCATGAAGGCACGGTAAATCCTGCGGCTTTTCTGCTTTTCCCCGCGATGATCTGCGGGATGCCGTCCGCCGGGATTTTCCCGTCGGAAATACAGATCAGCGTCCCCGCCATGATCCGCACCATGTTGTATAAAAAGCCGTTTCCGGTAACGGTAAATTTCACAAAACCGCCGTCGCGCCCGACTTCCGTATGGTAGATCTCTCTCTCCGTGTCCCTTACGGAAGATCCCGCAGCCATAAACGCCCTGAAATCATGGCGTCCCCTGAACGATAACGCGGCTTCATTCATTTTGTTTTCATCGAGCGGACGGATGTAATGGTAGGCGCGGTCAAGAAAGAAGGGGTTCCGGCTGCGTTCGTTCCAGATCAGATAAAGATACTCCTTGTACCTGACGTCATACCTCGGATGAAACGCGTCGCATACCGCGTTTGCCCTGCTGACGGATATGTCGCCGGGGAGACAGTGATTGAGCGCGCCGGCCAGTTGTTCTTCGGGAACGGAATTTACGGCTCCGGCCGTGTCCAAGACGCAGTAGTACATGTTTGCGTGAACTCCGCTGTCCGTGCGCCCGCAGCCTGTGACCGGGCACCGGAAACCGAATACGGCTTCCGCGGCGTCCTGCAGACGCTGCTGGACCGTGACCGCGTTTTTCTGGACCTGAAATCCGCTGTAGTTTGTTCCGAGATAACTGAGTTTAAGCAGGATCTTCATAACGAATAGATCGGGATGAAGGTGTTCAGAAGGACGATCGCGGCGCCGAAGGCGGCAAAGAGGAACAAAGCCGCGAAATCGGAGAAACGCAGGTATAATACGGTCATCCGGGTCCTGTTGTCCCCCCCCCGGTAACATCTGCATTCCATAGCCGTCGCCAGTTCATCGGCACGGCGGAAGGCCGAAATGAACAAAGGGATCAGCACGGGTATCAGGGCTTTGGCCCGTTTGGTCAGACTGCCGGTGGAAAAATCGGCTCCGCGCGCTTTCTGGGCGTTCATGATCTTATCGGTTTCTTCGATCAGAGTCGGAATAAAACGCAGGGCGATCGTCATCATCATGGCAAATTCGTGAACGGGGAGTCTGATTTTCTTAAGCGGTGCGAGCAGACGTTCGATCCCGTCGGTCAGGGCGATCGGCGATGTCGTATAGGTCAGCACGACACCCGTCCCCGCAAGCAGCGCTGTGATCCGTATGATCATCAGCAGGGCGTACATGATCCCCTCGAGATAAATGTGTATGAAATGGAAATCGATCAGCAGGGTTTCGCCTTTGGTCCAGAAGATATTGATGACCGCGGTGAACGTAATGATGATGATCAGCGGGCGCAGCCCCCTGATGACGATCTTAAACGGTATTCTGCTGATAAAAACAAGCAGTCCGGTAAAAAGAACGATGAACAGGAAGCCCGCCGCGCTTGTCGCCAGAAAAATCGACGTTATATAGAAGAGCGTTACGATGATTTTTATGCGGGGGTCTATTTTATGCAGAAGGGAGTCCCCCGGAAAAAACTGACCGAGCGTTATGTCTTTGAGCAACCGGGAATCCCCCCCTCGCGTTTTTTGCGTATTAAATTCATGATTTCGTCTTTTGCGGCTTCCACGGTAAAAATATCGTCACGGATGGCGACACCCCTTTTTTTAAGGGTATGAATAAGACCGGTTATCTGAGGCACATCCAGTCCGACTGAAACAAGCTCATCGGCATGTTTGAAGATCTCGGAGCATTCACCGGTCATATAGATTTTGGATTCGCTCATCACGATGATCTTATCGGAATAACGCGCCATGTCCTCCATGCTGTGGCTTACCATGATCACAGTGCTCTTATGCCGGCGCTGATAGGACCAGACGCCTCCGAGTATTTCCTCGCGCCCCATCGGGTCCAGTCCCGCAGCGGGCTCGTCCAGTATCAGGACTTCCGGTTCCATGGCTATGATCCCCGCGATGGCGACGCGTCTTTTCTGACCGCCGGAAAGCTCAAACGGCGATTTTTCAAGCAGGTCGTCGCCGAGGCCGCAAAAAAGGATCGCGTCATGCACGCGCCTGTCTATCTCATCCCTGTCAAGACCCATATTCGTCGGGCCGAACGCGATATCCTTATAAACGGTTTCTTCGAACAGCTGATATTCGGGGTATTGAAAAACAAGCCCCACGCGAAACCGTACGTCGCGTATTTTTTTCGGGAATTCCCAGATGTCCTGTCCGCCGAGTAAAATGCTTCCCGAGGACGGCTTTAAAAGCCCGTTGAGCAGCTGCACGAGGGTGGACTTCCCGGAACCCGTGTGCCCGATAAGTCCGTTGATGCAGCCGTGTTCGAAGACGACATTTATATGATCGAGCGCCTTTTTTTCAAAGGGGGTGTTTTCCCCGTATATGAACGAAACATCTTTCAATTCGATGGATGACATAATCTTTTCTTTTTCCCGATATGAATTATTCCGGACTGACTGTCCTCAGCAAATTCTCCAGAACGTCCGCGCAGCTCTTTTCGTCGAGGATATTCCTCGGAACATCGATCCCGTCTTTGCTCAGCTCATACATCAGTTCGGTGACCTGCGGCACGTCGAGTCCGACGCTTTGCAGTTCGGCAACGCGGGAGAAAACTTCAGCCGGCGTATCGTCGAGGAATATTTCGCCGTCGTTTATGACGATGACGCGGTCGGCGCGTATCGCCTCATTCATGTTGTGCGTGATGTGAAGCACGGTGATATTGCGTTCCCGGTTGAGCATTTCGATTGTCTTCATCACTTCGCGTCTCCCCGAAGGGTCCAGCATGGCGGTGGATTCATCGAAAATGATGCACTCGGGCAGCATGGCTATGATGCCTGCGATCGCTATCCGCTGCTTCTGACCGCCCGAAAGCTGGTGGGGCGAATGCCGCGCGTATTTTGTCATTCCGACGATGGCCAGCGCTTCATCCACGCGGCGCCGGATTTCGGACGGTTCGACGCCCATATTCTCCGGTCCGAAAGCCACATCCTCCTCGACGATGGTCGCCACCAGCTGATTGTCGGGATTCTGAAAAACCATGCCGATATCACGCCGGATCTCGAAAACATCGTCTTCGGTAATATCGGGTGCGGTGATATCGCGGCCGTTGATGGTTATTTTACCGCTGTCGGGGGTCAGGATAAAGTTCAGCAGCTTCGCCAGGGTGGATTTACCCGAACCGTTGTGCCCGAGTATGGCCACAAAAGAACCCCTTTCGATTTCAAAACTGACGTTTTTTATGACCTGTACTTCATGCAGCTCTTCGGTGTCATAGGAGAACGAAACGTTTTCCGCTTTTATAAAAGACATATTTTTTACCGTCTTCCGGTCATTCCGACCGTTCCGATCAATCCGATCATTAAGTAAATCACGTTCATTCGGGTTTCCAGCGTGCCGCCGCTCCGCAGGGGAGGCATCCGCCTGTCTGGGTGACCGGCAGGCCGAGTTCGTCCGCTTCGGCCTTTCCGCCCGCTTTCCGGCACAGGGTAAGGTTCAGGATATAGCTCATTACCGAAGGGGACAGGCCGGTCGTATAGGAGTTTATGATAAAAAACAGCGGGTCGTCGCTGAGAAGCTGTATTGTGAGGTCGACAAAATCGCCGATGCTGTCCTCAAGTTTCCATACTTCGCCCGACGGACCCCGTCCGTAGGAGGGAGGGTCCATGATTACGGCATCGTAACGGCTGCCCCTCTTAATTTCACGCTCCGTGAACTTCCTGCAGTCATCGGTGATATACCGTATCGGAGCGTCCGAAAGTCCGGAAAGCCCGGCGTTTTGTTTCGCCTGCATGACCATACCCCTGGCGGCGTCCACATGGCAGACCGAAGCTCCGGCTTTTGCGGCTGCGATCGTGGCGCCGCCCGTATAAGCGAAAAGATTCAGCACTTTTATCGGCCGGTCCGCTTCCCGGATCCGCTCGGAAAACCAGTCCCAGTTTACCGCCTGTTCGGGAAACAGGCCGGTGTGCTTGAAGCCCGTCGGTTTCACGACGAATTTCAGATCCCGGTAGCCGACCGTCCATTCGGAGGGCAGCAGGTTCTTTTCCCAGTTCCCTCCGCCGCGCGCCGAACGCGAATATGCGGCGTCCGCCTTTTCCCAGAGAGAATGGCGGCGGTGGCCGTGCCATATGATCTGCGGGTCGGGCCGGATCAGTATATATCTGCCCCAGCGTTCAAGCCGTTCGCCGTCCGAGGCATCGAGCAGTTCGTAATCAAGCCAGTCGGCTGAACACCACATGTCGGCTCCTTTTTTATTTGATGCCGTTGTCAAACAGGGTAAACTGAACTTCATCCGACAGGCCGGCTTTGGGTTTGATCCCGAGATGATCGTAAGCGAGCCGCGTCGCGCAGCGTCCCCGCGTTGTCCGGTTGAGATAACCTATCTGCATCAGATACGGTTCATAGACATCCTCCAGGGTCACGGACTCCTCCCCGACGGTGGCGGCCAGCGTTTCCAGCCCGACCGGTCCGCCGTCATAGATCCTGATGATCGATTCGAGCATCCGGCGGTCTATGCTGTCAAGCCCCAGGGCGTCGATTTCCAGCTGACCGAGCGCGTAATCCGAGATAGCCCGGTTGATGACCCCTTCGCCTTTGACCTGCGCGAAATCACGCACGCGCCGGAGCAGGCGGTTGGCGATACGCGGAGTTCCCCGGGAACGGGAGGCTATCTCGGCCGCTCCGTCGTCGTCGATACGGATATTCAGGATCCGTGCGGACCTGCGGATGATGCGCGCCAGTTCTTCGGGTGAATAAAGCTCCAGTTTCAGCAGAACGCCGAAACGGTCGCGCAGCGGGGTCGACAGCTGTCCGGCGCGCGTCGTGGCTCCGATCAGCGTAAAACGGGGCAGGTCGATGCGGATGCTCCGTGCCGACGGTCCTTTTCCGATAATGATGTCGAGGGAATAATCCTCCATGGCCGGATAGAGAATTTCCTCCACGGAGCGCTGCAGCCTGTGGATCTCGTCGATAAACAGGATGTCGCCTTCGCCCAGATTGGTCAGCAGCGCGGCAAGGTCGCCCGCTTTCTCGATGGCAGGCCCCGATGTTATGCGAATATTGATATGCATCTCCGCGGCGATGATGCCGGCAAGGGTGGTTTTTCCAAGGCCGGGAGGGCCGTAGAGCAGCACATGGTCCAGCGTTTCGCCCCGCATTTTCGCGGCGCTGATATATACGCGCAGATTTTCCTTCGCTTTGACCTGACCGACGTATTCGTCGTCATCGAGTGATTTGGGCCGGAGCGTGGCGTCGGCTTCGCGGTCCTCCTCAGCGACGGAAGAGGAGACGATGCGGTTTTCGAATTCCTCTCCGGACGGGTTCATATCGGGCATAATTTACTCCGTTATAGGGTTCATATGGTTCGTGTTTAATTTTTCAGCATTTTTTTAAGGGATTCGCGTATGATGTCTTCCAGCCCCATCGACTCCGTGTCGACGCCGCGCAAAGCGGCCGCGGCTTCCGACCTCGAATAACCCAGAACCATCAGCGTGTTCTGCGCGTCCGAAAATTTGTTGTTGTCCGCATTGGTCCGGACGGGATAATCGGTTACGGATTCGGACGTGATTTTTTTGGAGATCTTGTCTTTGAGGTCGAGGATGATGCGCGCCGCTGTTTTGGCACCCACCCCCTGCGCTCTGGAAAGCAGCTTTGTGTCTTCCATGGTCACCGCGAGCGCAAACTTCGCAGGGGGAAGCAGCGTCAGTACGGACATTGCCGCTTTCGGGCCCACGCCCGAGACGGATATGAGCATTCTGAATGCGGCAAGTTCTTCGGGTTCGAAAAATCCGTACAGTTCGAATTCGTCTTCGCGGACGGCCAAATGCGTATAAAGGCGGATCTTTTCTCCCCTGTGACCGGATATTTTACCGAGTGTGTTTCCGCTTACCGTTATTTTATAGCCGACGCCGCCGCAGTCTATAACGGCATAATTCAGATCGGTCAGAATGAGTTCGCCTGCTATGTGATAAAACATGATGCCGACTCCTTATCCCGCGACGCCCGCTTTGAAAATGCCGCGAATAATTTTCAATAAGATCATAAATATCATAAATATCAGAATTATCGGAGTTATCGGAATTTTCGGAATTTTCGGACAGATCGTAAATATAGTAAATAACGAAACAAAACCAAAATCATCGGTTGTAATAGTCGCGGATGCGGGAACAACCCGTGTGCGCGTGGCAGACCGCGATGGCAAGCGCGTCGGCGGTATCATCGGGTTTGGGCGCCGCGCTGAGATTCAGCAGGAGCTTGATCATATCGGTCACCTGCTTTTTGTCGGCACGGCCGTATCCCACCACAGCCTGTTTCACCTGTAAAGGCGTGTATTCAAAGATCGACAGACGGTTGATCTTGGCGCAGAGGAGGATAACTCCCCTTGCCTCCGCGATGATAATGGCTGTTTTCTGGTTGGTGTTGAAAAACAATTCCTCAACGGCCATTTCCGAAGGATTGTACTGTTTGATCAGGGAATCGAGTTCGGTATAGATCGCGTGAAGTCTGTCTGTGGTTTCGGTGCCCGCCGGAGTGGTGATCACTCCCTGCGCCAGTGTGGTGAAATGCGACGCGCGGTAATCGATGATGCCGTAACCCACAATGGCAATACCCGGATCGATGCCTATGATGATCATTGGTTGGGTCTCTCCGTACAGGACGTATGTGTCCGGCTTTTCCGGTGCAAATCCCGGAAGCGGATCCTGTTCTTTATTTTGGCTGCATTAAATGATTATAGCATAGAAACGTATGTATGTCAAAATGTTTTTGTAAACATTTATGGCCGGCGGTTTATACGAACTATTTTCGGCGCCCTTGTTTACATTTATTTCAGCCTGTGATATAATGATCGGGACTTCTATTTTAACGGTTGAGGGGTGATCGTCTGAAGATCGTCAGACTGGCTGCGGGCGATATTCTGCGCATGAAAAAACAGCATCCCTGCGGTTCCGACACCTTCAGGGTGCTCCGCGTCGGATCGGATATCCGCATGGTCTGCACCGGCTGCGGCCGTGATCTTACGGTACAGCGCGTCAAAATCGAAAAAAACATAAAAACGGTAAATGAGGAGAAAGTATAGATGTCCGGATCAGACAGCAGCGTCGTTTTGACAGGGCGGGAATCAGAGGACCCGACGGACGCGAAGAAGCATAACGATGATATAAACAGCCGAAAAACAAAAAACAGGCCCGGTTCCGGCAACCGCCGAATGTATCTTGCCGCGTTTATCGTCCCGCTGGGTTTGATGTGGCTGATCTACATTGCGATGGAGGTCTGGCCTTTCGGTCAGAATTCCGTCCTTGTCCTCGACCTGAACGGACAGTACGTGTATTTCTTTGAGGAACTGCGCGCCAAGCTGCTGGGCGGAGGCAGCCTTCTGTATTCGTGGAGCCGTTCGCTCGGAGGAGAATTCCTGGGAATCTTCGCCTATTATATAGCGAGCCCGTTTTCTTTTCTGACGGTTTTGTTTCCGAAGTCCATGATGACCGAAGCCCTGCTTGCGATCATTCTGCTCAAGGTGGGTTCCTGCGGATTTTCCATGGCTGTCTATCTGTCAAAAACACACCCCGGCCCGCGTATCAATACGGTTCTTTTCTCCACGATGTATGCGGTCTGCTCCTACGCTGTGGTGCAGGCGCACAATACGATGTGGATCGATGAAATGATTTTTCTGCCTTTTATGGTGCTGGGCATCGAACAGCTGATCGTCAGACGCCGGTTCATCCTGTTTACGGCTTCGCTGGCCTTCGGCGCGATGACCAATTTCTATATCGGCTATATGATGTGCATCTTTGCCGTTTTCTACTTTTTCTATTATTATTTCGCGCATAACTCCGATTTTGAAAATAACTTGTTTGAAGAAAAAGGTCATTTTATCAAATCGGCCGCGAGGGCGGTCTTTTTCGGGCTGGTCGCGGTCGCCATAGCGATGGCGGTGCTCTATCCGGCCTATGTTTCGCTTTCGTTCGGGAAGACGGAATTTTCCGACCCGAATTACGCCTTTGCGCAAAAATTCGATTTTCTGGATATGTTTGCCAAACTTCTGCCCGGGTCATACGATACGGTCCGTCCCGAAGGCCTTCCTTTTATATACAGCGGAACGCTCACGCTGATCCTTCTGCCGGTTTATTTTATTTCCCCGCAGATAAAGCCGAGGGAAAAAATATTCGGCGGACTGCTGATCGTTTTGCTGGTACTGAGTTTCAACGGCACAACGGCCGATATGGTCTGGCACGGTTTTCAGAAACCGAACTGGCTGAATTACAGATACAGCTTTATGTTCTGCTTTTTTATCCTTGTTCTGGCCTATAAAGCGTTCCGGTATCTCCCCGGGACCGATTATAAGAGGATCGCCGGTGTCTGCGCCCTCATCGGAATACTGATTTTTACCGTACAGAAGCAGGGGTATGAGTGGATGAACGACCTCACCTGCATCTGGCTGTCCCTGGCCTGCGTCGGCGTGTATATCATCGTTCTGCACCCGGTCAGCAAAGGTTATATGAAAAGCAACGCCGCACTGATCCTGATGATCGTCGTGTGCCTGGAACTTTTTATTTCCGGTCTTCTCGATGAGATCGCACTCGATGAGGACGTCGTATACAGCAGCCGGACCTCGTATCAGAGCTATATGGAAAAACTGCAGCCGGCCGTCGATTTCATCAGGGAGTATGACCTTGAAAACGATCATGATCTGTTTTACAGGATGGAAAAAACCTCCCACCGCAAGACAAACGACCCGATGGCGCTGGGTTTTTACGGGATTTCCAATTCCACATCGACGCTGAATGCGTCGGTCATAGATTTTCTGAACAAGCTGGGTTATTCTTCCAAATCCCACTGGACAAAATATCTCGGCGGTTCGCCGGTTGCCGATTCGGTCCTGGGCATCAAATACGTGGTGCTGACCGAAGAGTATGACAATCTGCTGTATGAGCCGGTGTATGAAGACGACGAAAATCTGCTGTACGGTTATTATAACCCGTATGCGCTTTCGCTGGGGTACGGGGTAAGCGGAGACGTCGCCGGTCTGGACCCCGAAAATTACAAATCACCCTTCGAATATACCAACGCGCTGATCACCGCCATGCTCGGACGGGAGGACGATGTCGAACTTTTCAGGAAGCTCAGGATCGAGGACCTGATCTACGAAAATGTCGAGGTGACGTTTACGACAGGCCACAAAAAATATACCCCGACAAGCGACGCAAAAACCGGACAGCTGGTCTTCAAATTTACGGCCGAAGGGGACGGCGATGAGGTTTTCTGCTATTTTCCTTCGGAATATAAGCGAGAGGTTTCCTTAAGGCTCAACGGGAAGGATGTGGGGACTTTTTTCGCCAACGAGACGTACCGCATCGTATCCCTCGGCATGCAGGAAAAGGGAACGGAAATGAGTCTCGTGATGACCCTGAATGAAGACAGTCTGTATCTGGCGAGCGGAGCCGACTACTTCTACTATCTCGACACGGCACTCTTCCGCGAGGTCATGCCGCTCTTGGATCAGGCGGAACTGAAAATCAACGATTTCCGCGATACGCGGATCACCGGAGATATCACCGTACCCGAGGGAATGACAACGCTGTTTACGACGATACCGTATGACGAGGGCTGGCAGGTCAGCGTGGACGGCGTCAGGACCGAAACCGTGAAAACGCTCGGTTCGCTGCTCTCCGTCGAACTGACGGAGGGGAGCCACGAGATCGTTCTGAAATATCTGCCCGAATGTTTCACAAGGGGACTGATGATCTCCGCTGCCGGGCTCCTCGTTTTTGCCGCCGCGATCCTGACGGACAGATTCAAAAGAAAGCGGAAGCCCTGACGGAGAAGCGCCCGGAACCGCAT
>CAZVPD010000011.1:22737-32324 GCA_964628455.1 uncultured Lachnospiraceae bacterium | reverse complement strand
GGTCAGGCGGCTTGAGGGCAATTGCCCCCTGACGAACCGCATGAGCGGCACGGACCGTTACGGAGATCCCGTAAAGTCCTGTTGACAATCACGTGACTGCGTGTTATAATCATATTATATTATAATGGATTCCGGGATGTTTTTCCATCCTGTGTCACCGGAGGTGAAAGCTTGCTGCCCGAAATAAAAAGCGACCGTATACCCGGCTCGGTCCTGCGGAGGCGCGACACGGGGGATGTGACGGGCCTGGATTTTCTCAATAAAATATTTTTTATATCCGACGGTATCCTGCTGTCCCGGATCAGGGAGATCACCGGCGTCGACGGGTCGACGCTGCAAAACTGGGTGAAGCGGGGCTGGGTGGCGAATACGGTGAATAAGAAATACTCCAAGGACCACCTGGCGCGGATCCTTATCATCAATATGCTTCGCGGGTCGATGACGCTGGAGCGGATCGATTATCTGCTGAAATACATCAACGGGTCCGTCGACACCCGCGAAGACGATATCATTTCCGAATCACAGCTTTACGGGTATATCTGCGATATCATCGGGCAGAGCGGCGGTCCCGGCGGAGCCGAACTGACCGGGATCATAAAAAAATGTTCCGGCGAATATACGGAGCGCTTTCCGGGCGCCCGTCTGAGGCTTGAAAAGGCACTGGAGATCATATGCGTGGCTTATTATGCGTCGCTGATCCAGAATTATTCGAATAAACTTTTTGACGGGATTTGCCGCTGAGACGGACCGCCGGGTCATCCGGGAAAGATACCGGGTGCTTTTGTCCCGGCACAGACATCTGTCACGAATCCTTCCGGAGCCCCGGGCATCCGGTTTCAGTATATATAAAATCTGAAAACCACGGTTTGCCGGCCTGTCTTTTTTCGCGGCTGCCGGACACATCATTCCGGAAAGGTCCCGACATGACAAAACGCGACAATAAAAAATACCGGTACTGGGCTGTTCTGTTCTTTATCTTACTCGCCGTCCTGATTTCGGAGGTATGGCTGGATCCCGGACTTCTGGCGAAAATAACCGAGCGGTTTCCGAAAATCGATCCCGAAGGTTCGCTGGTCGTTCATTATATCGATGTCGGGCAGGGCGATTCCCAGCTGATCACGACGCCGGACGGGAAGGCTTTGCTGATCGATGCCGGACCGAACTCGTCGGAAGATAAACTTCTGATGTATCTCAGGTCTCAGGATATCGGCGAACTGGAATATGCCGTATTTACGCATCCGCATGAAGATCACATCGGAGGCGCCGACATGATCCTGAAGAATTTCAAAGTCGGGCATGTGCTGCTGCCCGATATGACCTTTTCGTCGTCCACTTTTCTGCGGATGCTGGAAGCTGTCGAAGAAAGCGGAACGGACTTGATCACGGCCGCCGCCGGGCAAAAATATCCGCTCGGAGAGGCGTCCTTCACCGTGCTGGGTCCCGTTTCCGGCAGTTATGAATCGGTCAATGACTGGAGCGTTGTTTTAAGACTGGATTATCTGGATACTTCGTTTTTGTTTATGGGCGATGCCGAAAAGTATTCCGAAAATGAGATGATGCGGAAATTCGACGCCCGCGAATTCCGATGCGATGTGATCAAGGCGGGTCATCACGGTTCGTCCACCTCCGGTTCCGAAGCCTTCCTCGCGCTGTGCAGCCCCGGTTTTGCGGTGATCTCCTGCGGCCGGGGAAACGATTACGGACATCCGCATTCCGAAACACTCGGTCTGCTTTCGGAAATGGGGATCGGAATCCTGCGCACCGATGTCCTGGGGACCATCGTGTTCAGGTCGGACGGCATAAAAGCAGTGCATATAAAATAACGGCGTCCGCCCTGCCGCATCCGTAAAAGCATGACCGGTTTTCGCGGCTTCTTATCCGGAAAAAGAACACACGCCCCATAAAATGCGGCGTGTGTTCCGGATCGGACGGCTTTTTACAGAGCCGTCTTTTTTAAGATCTCGATGCAGTCCTTACAGACGAGTTTCCCTTTGAAATAAGTCACCTCGTCTGCGTTTTCGCAGAAAACACATGCGGGTTCGTACTTTTTTAAAACGATCCTGTCCTCATCGGTAAAGATCTCTATCCCGTCCCTGGTTTTTATATCCATTGTATTTCTGATTTCGATAGGAAGCACGATCCTGCCGAGTTCGTCGATTTTTCTGACAATTCCCGTTGATTTCATATTCCATCCTCCGTCATGCGGTTTTGAGCGGCGTTTCTCTGTATACAGGAAAATTATAGCATATCGCGGGAATAAAGTCAATCGGATTCCGTGAAAATATTCGCCGGCTGTCACTTTTTTCACTTTTTTCAAAGATTATAAAAATTATGATGAAATTTATCTGTTTTCACGATTGCCGGACGTTTTTTGCAAACCGGCGGCAGAGCGGTTTCGCCCTTTCAAATGTTAACAATATGTAAAATATCGATTTGTTTTGTAAAGCTATTGCAATTGTTTTTCCGATGCTTTATAATAATAAGGCTTGATGTGCGTTGATGCGAGAGGTGGCTGCATGCCGGTTGAAATAACGGTGTGCGGGGAATTCGCGCGGAGTATGTCCGAGTTTTTAAACCGGGCGGCAGATATTATTTCGACCACTACCCGGAGTCGGCAGCATGGGGACCGTTATGGAAAAAAATCGTTCGGACCGCTTAAAATCGGAACGGTTATGCGTATAATAACGGTCAGGCAGCTGTTGGTTTCGGATTTTTTCTTTGAACAGGAAGAAACACCCGGGTCAGTGTTCAGCATGTCCGTCGATTTTATATCGTGTTATATCATTCGAATGTCTGAAATGTCTGATATGAAGGATGACGGCGGCAATTAATGGTCAGCGCCCCATTTTATTTAAGCCGTATAGAATACGGTATTTTAAAAGGAGGCAAAAAACATGGCAGCAGTAAAGGAAAAACTGAGGATCAGGCTCAAAAGTTACGATCACACTCTGATCGACCAGGCGGCGGCGAAAATCGTCGATGTGGCCAAGAGAAACAGTGCGGAATTCTCCGGACCGATCCCTCTTCCCACGGAAAAAGAGATCATAACGGTCCTGCGCGCGGTTCATAAGTATAAAGACGCCCGCGAGCAGTTTGAGCTTCGTACCCACAAAAGACTGATCGACATAATAAAGCCCTCGCAGAAAACCGTCGAGGCGCTTATGAGTCTTGAATTACCTGCAGGCGTTGAAATTGAGATCAAGTTATAAACCGGTCTTCAGATCAATATCATTACCTGACTTGCGGTTCAAGTTTTATGTCAAGTTGGCGCAATGCCTTCCGGCAACGCCAACCAATAACTAAAACAGGAGGGAAAATCACAAAATGAAAAAAGGTATTATCGGCAAAAAACTCGGAATGACCCAGATCTTCGACGAAACCGGCAACTTTATCCCCGTCACCGTGATCGAAGCCGGTCCGTGTGTCGTGACCCAGAAAAAGACTTCGGAACACGACGGCTACGACGCCCTGCAATTCGGTTTCATGGACATAGCCGAACGCAAACTCACAAAACCCGAGGCGGGTCATTTTAAAAAGAACAATCTCGCCCTCAAGCGCCATCTGAAGGAATTCAGGCTTTCGGACTGCTCCGGTTACAACACCGGCGATACCGTCACCGCCGACATATTTTCGGCCGGTGAAAAGGTCGACGTTACCGGCATGACCAAAGGCCGCGGATTTACGGGCGTGGTGAAGAGATGGCATGCATCGATCCTGAGAATGACGCACGGCACCGGCCCTATCCACCGTCAGCCCGGCTCCATGGGCGCAAACTCGAGCCCTTCCCGCATCTATAAAAACAAGATCATGGCCGGACATTACGGAAACGAGCAGGTCACCGTTCAGAATTTAACCATCATAAAAATCGACGCGTCAAAAAATATCATCGCCGTTAAAGGCGCCGTCCCCGGCGCAAAAAACGGGATCGTATTTATTCGCGATACGGTTAAAAAAGCATAAGCGGAAGGAGGAAATTACAATGCCAGTATTAAAAACAGTCAATATGGCGGGTAACGAAACCGGCGAAATCAACCTTTCCGACGAAGTATTCGGCGCGAAAGTAAACGGCGCTGTTCTTCATGCCGCGGTCAGAGCGTATCTCGCAAACCAAAGACAGGGGACTCAGTCCACGCTGACACGTTCGGAGGTTTCCGGCGGAGGTAAAAAGCCCTGGAGACAGAAGGGCACCGGCAGAGCCAGACAGGGTTCGATCCGCTCTCCGCAGTGGATCCACGGCGGGATCGCCCTCGGTCCCAAACCCAGGGATTACCGCATTACGCTGAACAAGAAAGTCCGGCAGTCGGCGCTCCGTTCCGCGATGTCGGATAAGGTTGCGGGCGGCAACATGGTCGTGATCGATGCCATCACAACCGGCGAATACAAGACGAAAGTCATGATCAAAATGCTGAAAGCGGTCGGCGTGACCCGCAAGGCCCTCGTTGTTCTGCCCGAAAAGGATGAAAAGGTTTTAAAAAGCATTTCAAACATACCGGGCATAAAAACGGCATATGTCAACACTTTAAACACATATGACATACTTAACTGCGATAAATTCATCGTAGCCAGGGATGCGGCACTTAAAATCGAGGAGGTGTACGCAAAATGACAAAAACCGTACATGATATTATTTTAAGACCGATTATAACCGAATCTTCCATGGCGATGGGCGCGCAGAAAAAATACGTGTTTGCCGTCCTGAAGGAAGCGACAAAACCCGAAATCGCAAAAGCGGTCGAAGAAATATTCAAGGTCGACGTTAAATGCGTCAATACCATCAATATGAAGAAAAAACCCAAAAGAGTCAGATATCAGCTTGGCTATACGTCCGCCTGGAAAAAAGCGATAGTGACGCTTGAAAACGAGTCCAAGACCATTGAGTTCTTCGACGGCATGATGTAAGAGGAGTGAAATAAATGGCAGTCAATAAATACAAACCCACAACTCCCGCCAGAAGGCATATGTCGGTCCCGTCATTCGATGAGGTTACCAAGGCGGCGCCCGAGAAAAATCTCGTGCAGGTCAAGAAAAAACACGCCGGACGCAACAGCTACGGAAGAATAACGGTCCGTCACCAGGGCGGCGGCAACAAGATCAAATACAGGATCATCGATTTTAAACGGAGCGAAACGGGCAAGGCGAAAGTGATCGGCATAGAATACGATCCGAACCGCACCTCCTATATAGCGCTTCTCGAAAACGAAGCGGGCAGCAGAAGCTATATCATCGCTCCCCAGGGAGTGACGGACGGCGATACGCTTTATACGGGAGCCGACGCCGATATAAAACCCGGAAACACCCTTCCCGTGGCGAATATACCGACCGGTACATTCATTCACAACATAGAACTGTACCCCGGCAAAGGCGGTCAGCTCGTCCGCGCGGCAGGCTCCGCCGCTCAGCTGATGGCGAAAGAGAACGGCATGGCTCAGATACGTCTGCCCTCGGGCGAAGTCAGGCTTGTCCGGCTGGACTGCAGGGCTACGATCGGACAGATCGGCAACATCGAACACGAGACGATCAAACTCGGAAAAGCCGGCAAGAAACGCCATATGGGGATACGGCCTACCGTGCGCGGCTCGGTCATGAACCCCGTCGACCATCCTCACGGCGGCGGCGAAGGCAAATCCCCGGTCGGACGTCCTACTCCCGTAACCCCGTGGGGCAAACCCACACTCGGCTACAAGACACGCGATAAAAAAGCCAAATCCGATAAATTCATCATCAAACGCAGAAACGGTAAATAAGAAGGAGGCACATAAACAATGAGCAGAAGCCTTAAAAAGGGACCGTTTGTCGAAGCGAAGCTTTACAGCCGGGTAGAGGCTATGAACGCAGTCAACGAAAAAAAGGTTCTTAAAACTTGGTCAAGAGCTTCCACTATATATCCGGAATTTGTCGGACATACCATCGCTGTTCACGACGGCAGAAAACATGTGCCGGTATACGTTACCGAAGATATGGTTGGACATAAACTCGGCGAGTTTGCTCCGACAAGGATATTCAGGGGCCACTCGGGCTCCAAGACGTCGAATACGGCGAAATAACGGGAGGTATATAGAGATGGAAGCGAAAGCAATACTCAGAGACGCCAGAATATCTCCGAGAAAGGTCAAGATAGTACTCGACCTGATCCGCGGCAAGGATACGGCCGTTGCGATGGGTATCCTGAAAAACACACCGAAATCCGCGTCCGAGTACCTGATCAAACTGCTTGGCAGCGCAATCGCCAACGCGGAAAACAACCACGAGATGGACGTAAAAAACCTTATTGTATCCCAGTGCTTCGTCTGTCCGGGACGCACCGGCAAACGGATGATGCCGAGAGCTCAGGGTAAGGGCGACAGAATCCTCAAGAGATCCAGTCACGTCACCGTTGTTGTCAAGGAAAAGGAATAAAGGAGGCATAGTGTTCAAATGGGTCAAAAGATAAATCCGCACGGATTTCGCGTCGGCGTCATCAAAGACTGGGATTCCAGATGGTATGAAAAAGACGCAAACTTCGGCGATACGCTTGTTTCTGATTACAATGTCAGAAAATATCTAAAAAAATTGCTGTTCGGAGCGGGTATTCCGAAAATAGAAATCGAACGCGACAATATGCGTGTGCGTGTATTCATTCACTGTGCAAAACCCGGTATGGTGATCGGCCGCGGCGGTACGGAAATCGAAAAACTGAGGATCGCCCTGGAAAAAATGGTTCTGAAGCCCGTATCGGTGAATGTGGTGGAAGTAAGGTCCCCGGATCTGACTTCGCAGCTTGTCGCCGAAAATATCGCCAGCCAGCTCGAACGCAGAATTTCTTTCCGCCGTGCCATGAAGCAGGCGATAGCGAGAACGATGAAACTCGGCGCCAAAGGGATCAAAGTCGCATGCGGCGGCCGTCTCGGCGGAGCGGAGATCGCGCGTTCGGAACATTATCATGAAGGAACGATCCCCCTTCAGACACTGAGGGCGGATATCGATTACGGTATAAGCGAAGCGAACACCACATACGGTAAAATAGGCGTTAAGGTCTGGATCTACAAGGGCGAAGTTCTCTCCGACTCCAAAACACGCGGCAAACGTTCGTTCCCGGATTCCAAACCGGCGGAACCGCGTCCGGACCGCAGAGACCGCAGGGACAGCGGCAGCCGCGATAACCGCGGAGGCCCGGGTCAGAGCGGCGGATACAGGGGCGGTCAGAGCGGCGGATACAGGGGTCCTCAGACAGGCGGTCAGGGCGGCGGATACAGGGGCCCTCAGACAGGCGGTCAGGGCGGCGGATACAGAGGCCCTCAGACAGGCGGACAGAGCGGCGGATACAAAGGTCCTCAGGGAAACCGTACCGGCTTCAACAGCACCGCGCGTCCGAGTTTCAACTCCAGCAGGCAGACGCCTTCGGCGCCGGCACCCGCAAACACAAATACCCCGGCAAATCATAAGGAAGGGAGCGACAGCTGATGTTAATGCCCAAGAGAGTAAAATACAGGCGTGTTCACCGCGGCAGGATGAAGGGCAAAGCCACGCGCGGAAACACACTCACATACGGTGACTTCGGCCTTGTTGCCTTGGAACCCGCATGGATCACCAGTAACCAGATAGAGGCTTCCCGTATCGCGATGACGCGTTATATCAAACGCGGCGGCCAGGTCTGGATCAAAATATTCCCGGATAAGCCCGTCACCGAAAAGCCCGCCGAAACGCGAATGGGTTCCGGTAAAGGCTCGCCCGAATACTGGGTGTCTGTCGTAAAACCGGGCAGGGTTTTATTTGAAATGGTGGGCGTTACCTTCGAAGAAGCGAAGGAAGCCATGCGTCTCGCCGCAAATAAACTCCCGATCAAATGCAAGTTTATATACAAAGAGACTACGGAAGCCGCCGAAGGGGAGGAATAAAGCATGAAAGCAAAAGAAATAAGAAGCATGACTCCCGATGAGCTCAGCGCAAGACTCAAGGAGCTTAAAGGTGAATTATTCAACCTTCGCTTCCAGCATGCGATCAATCAGCTCGATAATCCGCTCCGCATAGCGGCGGTGAAAAAAGATATCGCACGTGTCCTGACGATCATGAACGAAAAGAACGCGTGAGGGAGGATTGAAGAATGGATAACGAACAAAAAGTCACCGAAACCGCCCGTAATCTGAGAAAAACGCGCACAGGCAAAGTCGTAAGCGATAAAATGAATAAAACGATCGTCGTTGCCATTGTGGATAATGTCAAGCATCCCGTATACGGCAAGGTCATGCACCGCACCGTAAAAATTCACGCTCACGATGAAAACAACGAATGCGGGATCGGCGATAAGGTAACCGTCATGGAAACCAGACCGCTTTCAAAGACGAAGAGATGGCGTCTTGTGGAAATCATCGAAAAGGCTAAATAAGGAGGAGAACACACAGTGCTACAACAGCAGTCATATATGAAGGTGGCGGATAATACCGGCGCCAAAGAATTAATGTGTATTCGTGTCCTCGGCGGAACGGGAAGACGTTACGCGAACATCGGGGATGTGGTGGTAGCTTCGGTAAAGAAAGCCGCTCCGGGTGGCCAGGTGAAAAAAGGAGAGGTGGTTCGCGCCGTAATCGTCAGGACCGCCAAGGGCATCAAGAGAAATGACGGCTCGCATATACGCTTTGACGACAATGCCGCCGTTATCATCAACGAGGACAAGAATCCGAAGGGCACACGTATATTCGGGCCTGTGGCAAGAGAACTCCGCGAAAAGGCTTATCTCAAGATATTGTCCCTTGCTCCGGAAGTACTTTAATGTGGGAGGCATCGAAATGAAAAAGAAGGTTCACGTCAGGAGAGACGACATTGTCATGGTCATCTCCGGCGACGATAAAGGAAAAAAAGGCAAAGTGCTCCGGGTTGCTCCCGATGAGGGGAAGATCCTTGTTCAGGGCGTCAACATGGTCAAAAAGCATGTGAAGCCGCGCAAGCAGGGCCAGGAGGGCGGCATTCTCACTGTTGAGGGTGCGTTTTATGCCGACAAGGTCATGCTGTACTGTCCGAAGTGCGACAGGGGCGTAAGGATCAGGCACAAGTTCGATGACGATAAAAAGATTAAAATCTGTGCCAGATGCGGCGCGGAAATATAATGCGGAGGATAGGGTAAAATGGCAAGACTTAGAGAATTTTACACGGCTGAAGTCGCTCCCGCATTGATGAAAAAATTTTCATACAAGAGCCCGATGCAGATTCCGCGTTTTGTGAAGGTTGTTGTCAATGTCGGTACAGGGGACGCCAGAGAGAACGCCAAGGTGATCGACGGGGTGATCGCCGATATTACAGCCATCACCGGCCAGAAAGCGGTGGCTACGATCGCCAAGAAATCCGTGGCTAACTTCAAACTCAGAGAGGGTATGAAAATCGGCGTCAAGGTGACCCTCAGGGGCGACCGCATGTTTGAATTCATAGACAGGCTTTTCAACTTTTCGCTTCCGCGCGTGCGCGATTTCAAAGGGATCAATCCCGACGCGTTTGACGGCAGGGGAAATTATTCTCTTGGACTGAAAGAGCAGCTGATCTTTCCCGAAATCGAATACGATAAAGTCGAAAAGATCCGCGGAATGGATATCGCTTTTGTTACAACGGCGCAGACCGAT
>CAZVPD010000011.1:20276-22727 GCA_964628455.1 uncultured Lachnospiraceae bacterium | reverse complement strand
CAAGGTGGATAAGGTTCGCGGTATGGACATCTGCATCGTTACCACCGCCGCAACAGACGAAGAAGCGAAGGAGCTGCTCACCCTGATGGGCGCTCCGTTCGCGAAATAGGGGGGACCGTCAGTATGGCAAAGACATCAATGATTTTAAAGCAGCAGAAAACCCAGAAGTTCACCACAAGGGAATACAACAGATGCAAGATCTGCGGCCGTCCTCATGCATATCTGCGTAAGTTCGGTGTCTGCCGTATATGTTTCCGTGTATTGGCGCATAAGGGCGAGATTCCCGGAGTCCGAAAGGCTTCCTGGTAAAAAACAAAACAACAGAAGACGGGACGGCAGGACTGATTCGCGGTCTTACGGTCGCCGTTGATCGGAATAAGCTCCAAGCTTAACCGGCAGGAGAAGCGATTCTAACCGCCGGTATCAAGCCGGTATAAACCGGCAGCCGCATGAGGAGGAAAAAATATGCAAATGTCAGACGTGATCGCAGATATGCTGACGCGTATCAGAAACGCAAACAACGCAAAACATGAATCCGTTGATATCCCGGCATCCAACATGAAGAAAGCCATCGCCGATATTTTAACGGCCGAAGGATATATCCGCGGATACCAGGTGATCGAAGACGGCAAACAGGGACTGATCCGGATCACTTTAAAATACATCGGCAAGCAGAAAGTCATCCAGGGGATCCGCAGGGTTTCCAAACCCGGTCTCCGGGTCTATGTATCCTGTGAGGATATGCCCCGCGTTATGAACGGACTCGGTGTTGCCATCATATCAACATCGAAAGGGATCATAACCGATAAGAAGGCAAGAAAAGAAAATATCGGCGGTGAAGTCATCGCCTTTGTATGGTAATAAGGTTAAGGAGGAACAACAATGTCAAGAATTGGTAAATTACCGATAACAGTTCCCGCCGGAGCCGATGTGATGATCGGGGACGGTAACCTTGTCACAGTCAAAGGGCCGAAGGGAACACTGACGGAACAGCTTCATCACCGCATGATTATAAAGAAGGACGGCGGGGTCGTTACGGTGGAACGTCCTTCGGATGAAATACAGGACCGCTCGCTTCACGGCTTAACGCGTACGCTGCTCAACAATATGGTTGTCGGAGTAACGGAAGGCTACCACAAACAGCTCGAAATCGTCGGTGTGGGATACAGGGTCGTAAAAACGGGAAAAACACTGACGCTGACCCTGGGGTATTCGCATACCATAACCTATGAAGAGAAGGACGGCATCACATTTGATGTCCCCGGCCCGAACGTTGTGATCGTCAGGGGAATTTCGAAACAGAATGTCGGTCAGATAGCCGCGCAGATCAGAGAAAAAAGACCTCCCGAGCCCTATCTCGGCAAGGGAGTCAAATACTCCAACGAGAAGATCCGCCGCAAGGCCGGTAAGACCGGTAAATAATGTGAAGGGAGTGGATTTCCAATGATAACCAAGAAGGATACAAACATCGCTCGTGTCAAGAGACACAAAAGAGTAAGGGCCAAAATATCCGGCACGAATGAAAAGCCGCGCCTTTGCGTTTACCGTTCAAACAGCAATATATACGCTCAGATCATAGATGATGTGGCGGGGAAAACTTTAGTTTCGGCTTCTTCGCTGGAAAACGGTTTTGACGGCTACGGCGGAAACAAGGATGCCGCGAAAAAAGTCGGCGTGGCAGTCGCCAAAAAGGCGCTTGATAAAGGTATCGAAGCCGTCGTTTTTGACCGCGGCGGATATCTGTATCACGGCCGTGTGAAGGAACTTGCCGACGGCGCCCGCGAAGGCGGACTAAAATTCTAACGGGAGGATATAGGTAAAGACATGGTAAACATGGTAAAAAAAATAGATGCTTCCAAACTTGACCTTCAGGAAAAGCTGGTCGCGCTGAATCGTGTTTCGAAAACCGTCAAGGGCGGCCGTATCGCCCGCTTTACGGCGATCATGGTCGTGGGCGACGGCGCCGGTCATGTGGGCTACGGACTGGGAAAAGCAGCCGAGGTGCCGGATGCGATCCGCAAGGGGATCGACGATGCCAAGAAAAACATGATCGAAGTTTCACTCAAAGGAACGACCATACCTCATGAGATCATCGGCGTTTACGGCGCGGGCAGCGTACTGCTCAAACCGGCTGCCCCTGGTACCGGAGTTATAGCCGGAGGAACGGTCCGTGCTGTTCTCGAAATAGCCGGAGTGAAAGACATCCGCGCCAAGTGCCTGCGGTCCAGTAATCCGACCAATGTGGTGAAAGCCACTTTTGAAGGACTCCGGGCTCTTCGAAATGCCGATCAGGTTGCGCGTATGCGTGATATTTCGGTCGAAGCGATGAAGAACTGAGAGGACAGAAACGTGGAAAAAATCAAAATCACACTGGAAAAAAGTCTTATCGGCCAAAAACCCAACCATAAGAAAACGGCGGCCTCACTCGGACTGAGCAAAATCGGAGACTCG
>CAZVPD010000011.1:0-20266 GCA_964628455.1 uncultured Lachnospiraceae bacterium | reverse complement strand
GCCTACGGACGCCTCCTCGCCTATGGTGACATGCGGATGGAGAACGCAACCGTCTCCCACCTCCACTCCTTCTGCGATGGCCACGAAGGGACCAATGTAACAGTCCTTTCCCACCTTGTCAGGGTGGAAAAAGTAGAACAATAAAGGGGGAAAACCTAGATGAAGCTCCATGAACTTTCTCCGGCCCCGGGTTCGGCAAAAGCAAACTGGCGCCGGGGCAGAGGTACCGGTTCCGGCAACGGCAAGACCGGGGGCAGAGGACACAAAGGCCAGAACGCGCGCTCGGGCGGAGGCGTGAGACCCGGTTTTGAAGGCGGACAGCTTCCGCTTTACAGAAGACTCCCTAAAAGAGGCTTCACGAATATTTTCGCCAGGAATTATGCGATCGTCAACGTTTCGGCACTCGAACGCTTTGAGGACGGAGCGGTCGTCGACGCGGACGTTCTGCTCGAGAACGGTATTATACGCCGTGAACTCGACGGTTTGAAAATTTTGGGTGACGGTGAAATTACCAAAAAATTAACGGTTAAGGCGTCGATCTTTTCCGCTGTTGCCAAGGAAAAGATCGAGGCTGCGGGCGGAAAAGTTGAGGTGATTTAAAGTGCTTCAGACTTTGAGAAGCGCGTTTAAAATTCCGGAATTGCGCCGCAAGCTCCTGTTTACGGTATTCATTTTATTGCTGTACCGTCTGGGCGCGGTCATTCCGGTGCCTTACGTAAGTTCCGAAGTACTGAGTTATCTGATGTCGCAGGGTGAGGGCTCCATATTTCAGTATCTGAATATATTGTCGGGCGACGCATTTTCCAAGGCGACGCTGTTCGCGCTGTCGATCTCGCCGTACATCACTTCATCCATCGTCATGCAGCTCCTGACCATCGCTATTCCGGCTCTCGAAAAACTCCAGAAGAGCGGTGAAGAGGGAAAGAAGAAGATCACCCAGATCACGCGTTACATCACGGTCGCATTGGGTCTTATCACGGCATACGGCTACTATATGTATATGAGAAATTACGGCGTTTTGCTGGACAAGAGCCTTTTTGCCGCCGTCGTCATCATCGCCTGTTATTCCGCCGGTACCGCGCTGATCATGTGGCTGGCTGAAAAAATCAACGAAAGCGGGATCGGAAACGGTATTTCTCTGATCCTTTTCGCGAATATCGTATCCAGCGGACCGACGATCATTGCGGTTCTTCTCGGCTATATCACATCTCCGACGCTGCGTTCCTGGGGCATCGTGGCCACGGAAGCGATCGTCATCGTCGCGCTTGCGATCGTGGTTTTTGTGGTTTTCATCACAAACAGCGAACGCCGTCTTCCCGTACAGTATGCAAAGAAGGTCGTAGGCCGCAAAATGTACGGAGGACAGTCGACCAATCTTCCGATAAAACTGAATATGTCGGGTGTTATGCCGATCATATTCGCAAATTCGATCGTAGCCCTTCCTTCGACCATATCCCTGCTTTTTGCCAAACCGGCCGAGGGCACTTTCTGGTATGGTTTCCAGCAGTTTTTCTCGCACAATTCATGGTTTTATTCGGTATTCTTCTTCATTCTGATCATTGCTTTCGCGTATTTTTACATCGCGATTTCATTTAATCCGATCGAAGTGGCCAATAATTTAAAGAAAAACGGCGGATTTATTCCGGGTATCCGTCCCGGAAAGCCGACATCCGATTACATCACAAAGGTTCTCGGCAGGATCACGCTGATCGGCGCGCTCTTTTTGGGATTCATAGCGGTGTTTCCGCTGGTCGTGAACATGGCGTCGGGCAGTTCGCTCGGCAGCATTGCCTTCGGCGGATCGTCGCTGCTCATCGTGATCGGCGTTGCGCTTGAAACATTCCGCGAGATCGAAGCTCAGATGACCATGCGCCATTATAAAGGATTTTTGGAATAAACCGAAAAACGGTCCGATGCTGCCGGAGGGAGGCAGAAAGATGAATATTATATTTCTCGGCGCGCCGGGTGCCGGTAAAGGGACCCAGGCGGAAAATGTATCCGAAAGATACGGCATACCCACTCTTTCGACCGGCGTTATCCTGCGCGATGCCATAAAAAAGGAAACGGCGTTGGGAAAGGCGGCTTCCGCTTACGTCGCGGAGGGAAAACTCGTTCCCGACGAACTTGTCATAGGCATTATCAGGGAACGTCTGCAGCATGACGACTGCAAAAACGGGTTCATACTCGACGGTTTTCCCAGAACGGTCCCCCAGGCCGAAGCGCTTGAAGCCATGGACGCGAAGATCGACGCCGTCGTCAATATCGAAGTCCCCGATGCCACGATCGTATCCCGTATGTCCGGAAGACGCGCATGTCCTTCGTGCGGAGCAACGTACCACACCGGGTACAAGCCTTCCGCCGACGGTGTTCACTGCGACAGCTGCAATACGGAACTCGTGACCCGCAGGGACGATCTGCCGGAAGTTGTTTTGAACCGGCTGAAAATCTATCACGAACAGACGGCGCCGCTGATCGGTTATTATTCCGCGAAAGGCCTATTGAAAACGGTCATCGGTCAGACCGAGGTGGCGGATACCACAGAACTTACTTTTAAAGCACTGGAGGACGTGAAGTTCCTCGGAAAAAAAGATTGATCATGGGCAGTATTTTATGATTCAGGTTAAAAATCCAGCTCAGATTGCTATCATGAAAGAAGCCGGACGGATATGCGGAGAAGCTCTGCGTCTCGGCGGTGAAGCTGTAAAAGAGGGCGTGTCAACGCAGCATATCGACGGTATCATACGTCATCACATCGAAAGGTCCGGCGCTGTTCCGTCTTTTCTCGGATACGGCGGGTTCCCCGCGAGTGCCTGTATCAGTATCAATGAACAGGTGATCCACGGCATACCTTCGGGAAACGTGATTTTGCATGAAGGCGATATCGTTAAGATCGACGTGGGCGCGTTTTTCCGCGGTTTTCACGGAGATACCGCAGCTACATTTCCCGTGGGAAAGGTCAGCGGCGAGGCGGCGCGTCTGATTGCCGCGGCTGAGGAATGTTTTCGGCGGGGACTTGCGGCAGCAGCCGTCAACAGCCGCATCGGCGACATAGGCTCTTCGGTTGAATCCTGTGCACGGGAAAACGGCTATTCGGTTGTGCGGAAATACGTCGGACACGGAGTGGGCCGGGATCTGCATGAACCTCCCGACGTTCCCAATTTCGGTACCCCCGGAAGGGGAGTGCGGATCGTCGGCGGAATGACGTTTGCCGTCGAACCGATGATTTGCGCCGGAAGCGGAGCCGTAACCGAGTTGCCCGACCGATGGACGGTTGTCACTGCGGACGGCAGATTATCCGCGCATTATGAACACACAATAGCAGTTACTGACGAAGGCGTTATAATACTGACGGAAATTGATAACTAAAATGACAGATATCGATATAAACTGCGGGGATTTTATTATTTCGCTTGCCGGAAGGGACAGCGGACGGATCTTTATCGTTGCCGGTGTGGCGGACGATGAATATTTATCCATTGCCGACGGTATGCTCAGGAGCATAGAAAAACCTAAAAAAAAGAAACGGAAGCATGTCAGACGGCTTAACATACCTTCTTATGAGGGCAGAATGTCAAACCGTGCCGTGGCGGCAAAGATCAAAGACGTGATTTCCGGTTTGTCATAAAGCTCACAAGCTTAACAGGAGGGATTATTCTGCCGAAAGAGGATGTTATGGAATTCGAAGGTCAGGTCATCGAAGCGATGCCCAACGCGACCTTCAAAGTCAAATTACCCAACGGACACATCATAAACGCGCACATATCCGGTAAACTCAGAATGAATTATATTTGGATCCTGCCGGGAGACAGAGTCACGGTCGAGGTGTCCGTTTACGACCTCACCAAGGGACGAATCACCTGGCGTGCGAAATAGAAAGGAATGGTATAAATGAAAGTCAAGCCATCCGTCAAAAGAATTTGCGAAAAATGCAAGATCATCAAACGTCATGGGACGGTCATGGTTATCTGTGAAAATCCCAAACACAAGCAGAGACAGGGCTGATTACGCGCAGGAAACGGAGCCCCGCACGGGCGGTTTCCCGGGCATAAAGATGTACGGACATCAAGGATGTACAGACATCCGGTAATCGATTTGTTGATGAATAAACGCTATTTACCACGATTTTTATAAGGAGTGAACGAAAAAACATGGCTCGTATCGCAGGCGTAGATATACCTAATCAAAAGCGCGTTGAACTCGCTCTCACCTACATTTTCGGCATCGGAAGAAGCACCTCGAATAAAATTCTGAAAACGACCGGCATCAATCCGGATACACGCGCCAAGGATCTTACAGACGATGAGATCGCCAAGCTCCGTGACGAGATTGAGGATAATTTCAAGGTCGAGGGTGATCTCCGGCGTGATATTGCACTTGATATCAAACGTATGATCGAAATCAACTGCTATCGCGGCACCAGACACAGAAAAGGTCTGCCGGTAAGAGGTCAGCGCACGAAAACCAACGCAAGAACCCGCAAGGGTCCCGCCAAAACAATCGCAAACAAGAAGAAGTAAAGGAGTGACAGAGCTAAAATGGCAAAAGCAGCAGTAAAAAAAGTTACCAGAAAACGGCGCGAGCGCAAAAACATCGAACGCGGCGAGGCTCATATCCGAGCTACCTTCAACAATACGATCATCACTATAACGGATGCGGGCGGGAATGCTGTTTCCTGGGCTTCCGCAGGTGAGCTGGGTTTTAAGGGCTCGCGCAAATCCACTCCTTTTGCAGCGCAGATGGCTGCCGAAGCGGCGGCAAAACTGGCGATGGACCACGGGATGAAGACCGTTGAAGTGTATGTGAAAGGTCCCGGCTCGGGCAGAGAATCGGCGATCCGCGCTCTTCAGGCAGTCGGTCTCGAGATCAACATGATCAAGGATGTCACCCCGATACCCCACAACGGCTGCCGTCCCCCTAAACGCCGCCGCGTATAAACGCAGGCAATTTCATACGAATGACCGGAGAATCGGCAGAAGATCCGGCAGTTGTATTCCGCACGAAAATCAAAAAGCAGCGTGCGTTCGTTATTATACAGTATTTCTGTAAGGAGGAAACTACAAAGATATGGCAAGATATACAGGCCCGGTTTGCAGACAGTGCCGCAGAGAAGGAATGAAGCTCTTTTTAAAGGGTGACCGATGCCTTACAGGCAAATGCTCTGTTGACAGAAGACCGTCGGCTCCCGGTCAGCATGGCGCCGCAAACAAGAAGCTGAAGGAATACGGAATGCAGCTCCGTGAAAAACAGAAGGCAAGGCGTTTTTACGGGGTTCAGGAAGTTCAGTTTAAGAATTATTTCGCAAAAGCAGACCGCGCAAAGGGTGTCACGGGTGAAAACCTTTTGACTTTGCTGGAATCCCGTCTTGACAATGTTGTTTACAGAATGGGGATGGCCGAAAGCCGCAAAGAAGCCCGCCAGCTTGTCCTGCACGGTCATTTCAGACTGAACGGCAAAAAAGTATCGATTCCCTCCATCACCGTTAAAGTCGGAGATGTTCTGACGTTAAGGGAAGCCAGCCGTTCGTCCGAAAAAATCAAGGAACTGATCGAAGGACTTGATACGCGCCTTGCTCCCAAATGGCTTGACGTCGATAAGGCGAATGTAACCGCCGCCGTTACCGCTCTTCCCACGCGTGACGATGTCGACTTCCCGTTCGAGGAACACCTGATCGTCGAGTTGTATTCCAAATAATGAAATCCCTGCCGGCAGAAGACGCTGTTCCGCTTGCCGCGGGTTTCTGATCCAGTCTTGTGCCGGTAACTAGTCTTATAATTTCGTCATAACTAGTAGGAGGGAATATTTTAATGATTGAAATAGAAAAGCCGAATATAGCCACGGTCAATTTAAGCGAAGACGGAAAAAGCGGAAAATTTATCGTAGAGCCCCTGGAAAGGGGTTACGGTACGACACTCGGTAATTCCTTGCGGCGTGTGCTCCTGAGCTCACTTCCGGGTGTTGCGGTCATCAGCATAAAAATCGACGGCATTCTCCATGAGATTTCCACGATCCCCGGCGTCAAAGAGGATGTGACGGAAATCGTCCTCAATGTGAAGGGTATTACGGCAAGATTATACAGCGACGGACCGAAGACGGTCCTGCTGGATATGACCGGCGAATGCGATGTGTCCGCAGGAGATATCAAACAGGATTCAGACATCGAAATATTAAATCCCGATCATCATATTGCGACTCTCGGTGAAAATGTCCGTTTCGTGATGGAACTCACTTTTGATCACGGACGCGGCTATGTGTCACAGGAGAAGAACAAGCAGCTGAATCAGCCCGCTATCGGAGTTATTTATACGGATTCGATCTATACGCCCGTATACAACGTGAGTTATACCGTGGAAAACACCCGCGTCGGAAGCAACACCGATTACGACAAGCTTACGCTTGAAGTGCTGACAAACGGAACGATTTCCGCTAAAGAAGCTGTTTCGCTCGGAGCCAAGATACTCAATGAGCATCTCAGCCTGTTCGTCGATCTTTCGGATGAAGCGAAGAAGGCAGAGATCATGGTTGAGCGCGAAGAAACCATTAAGGAAAAGGTCCTTGAGATGACCATTGAGGAGCTTGACATGTCCGTGAGGAGCTTCAACTGTCTGAAGCGCGCGGGCATCGATACAGTCGAGGATTTAACGGACAGAACCGAAGAGGATATGATGAAAGTAAGGAACCTCGGGAAAAAATCCCTCGAAGAGGTGAAGCTGAAGCTGTGTTCTCTGGGTCTTGATCTGAAAAAAGAAGAAGAATAACCGGAACAATAACGATAACGGAAATATCCGCTCTGACGGCTGTGAAAAACGGGGCGGAAGAAGGCGGATCCTTAAAAAAGGATACCTGCCGGCGTAAAAATGTATACAGTTAAACAGAACTGAAGGAGGATTCCAGGAATGCCAGGGAACAGGAAACTCGGCAGAACATCGGCACACCGGCGTTCGATGCTGCGCGGTATGGTCACTTATCTGCTCGAAAACGGAACCATAGAAACAACGCTGATGAAAGCGAAGGAAGTTCGCAGCGAAGCCGAAAAAATGATCACACTCGGTAAGAAAAACACGCTCGCGACTCGGCGAACGGCTCTCGCCTATATAACAAAAGAGGACGTCGTCTCTAAATTGTTTGATTCCATCGCGCCGAAATATTCGGAACGCAGCGGCGGATACACAGGCATCTATAAATTGGGCCCCCGCCGGGGAGACGGTGCCGAAATGGCGCTGATCAAGCTCATCGGAGAAGCCGAAGTGCATAAGGACGAGAAAAAAGATAAGGCCCAGGATAAAAAAGACAAAAAAGCTCAGGATAAAAAAGAAAAAACGGACAAAAAAGTCCGGGATAAAAAAGACAAAACGGATAAAAAAGCTTCCGTCGGTCAGGCATAACCATAGCTCGGGATCAGAATGTCATATAACGCGAAAACGGACGGAGCGTTCTGCTCCGTCCGCGAATACGCGCGATATGACGTTTTTCATATGAATGTTTATTGATTTTTATTTTATGCCGACAGCGCCGCGCCGATCACCGGTCCGAACTGCGCGCGTTCGGGAATGATGAAGTTCATGTCGAACATGGCGCTCAGACTCTCGAAGATCGCACGGGACTGCGGAATGTTGGTGAGATTGCCGGTGAGGACGATATCGCGTATACGGTGGTTCCGGGCCGCGAAAATCGCGCACATGCCGATCGTTTCGAAGACCATGTTGATGATGGCCAGCGCGATGTCGCTTTTTGAGGCGATATCGCTTACTTTTCCGAAGTTTGAGGCTGTCATGTCGGCGGGCATTCCGGGCAGGATATTCTTGTTGGTGATGTCGCGTATCCGCAGGTCGATCTTGTTCAGGTCGCCGTCCTCGGCCAATGCGACGATGTGATGGATGGTGTCCATTCCGAGCAGCATTTTCGACAGGCCCATCAGCGTCCCGCCCCCGACGCCCGTTCCGCCGAGGTATTCCATCCCGGATCCTTTTTTCGCGTTGACGATGGCCGTCCCGGTCCCCATGCTGACCACGATGCACCGGTCCAGCCCCGAGAGATACAGCCCTCCCAGACCGATGCAGGTGAATTCCGGAACGCTTTCGCAGGTCAGCCCGTAGATCGGTTTCGTGATATAGGAGGACCCGACTCCCGTCACCATGATCCTTCTGATATTATTCAGTTCCAGTGAATTGACGGCCGTAAACTTTCCGAAAGCTCCGTAGATGGATGTCAGGGGATCGGCAGCCCTGACGTACATAGGTTCGATGAGGGCTCCGTCCTCTGAAAAACCGACGATTTTCGTCGTGCTCCCGCCTACGTCGATCCCGATCACTGTATTCATTGTATCCTCCGGAATAAATATTTTAAGTTTATATTCTGCGGTTCTGAGGTTTTCATGCATATTATAAAAAGCAAAAAGCTGTATATATTCGATATGGACGGCACGGTGTATCTCGGGGACCGGGTGTTCCCGTTTGCGGTGGATTTTATCCTGCACCTCAGGCGTGAAGGAAAACGCGTGCTGTTCTTTACCAACAATGCCTCGCATTCGCCGGATCATTATGTCGGCAAGCTGAACCGGCTGGGGTTTGAAACGTCCCGCGGCGAGCTTCTGACGTCGGGCGACGTGACGATACGCTATCTGAAAAAGGAACGCGCCGGTAAAAAAGTATATCTTGTCGGAACGCCGGAATTATGCGGGCAGTTTGAAGCGGAACATATTGTCCTGTCGGAGGATGCGGATATTGTCGTCAGCAGTTTCGACACCACGCTGACGTACGATAAACTCAATACGGCATGCCGGCTGATCCGTAACGGCGCCGAATATTGTTCCACGCATCCCGATTTCAACTGTCCCGTCGAAAACGGCTTTATTCCCGACAGCGGCGCGATCGCCGCGTTTATCACCGCTTCCACAGGTGTAAAGCCCGTGTATTTCGGCAAGCCGTATGGTCAGACGGTCCGTGCGATCTGCGGCATCACCGGCCTGAAGACGGAGGATATGGTTGTTTTCGGCGACCGGCTTTACACGGACATCGCGCTCGGAAAACAGCACGGGATCACATCGGTGCTCGTTCTGACGGGCGAGACCCGGCTGCCGGACCTGGAACGGACCGAAGAGAAGGACAGACCCGACTTTATATTTCCCTCTCTTCTGCAGGTCCGTGAGATCTGGGATCGGTAACCGTCATTATTATAGCACGTCAAGACAAGGCTGTAAACAATAATTTTCAGACAGGAGAAAAACCATGCCCGATATGCTGGTCAGACTTTATGAATTGCCCGATTTTATCGATCCCTGCGGGGATATGGACAAAGAGATCAAAATAAAGCGCGCCATGTCTCCGGACGGAAACCGTATCAAAGAATTTATTCAGGCGAATTTCGGTGAAGGCTGGGCGAACGAATTCCTGAAATCCCTTTTCAATACGCCTTCGTCCTGCTTCATAGCCGTAAAAGAAAAGAAAATACTGGGTTTTGCCTGTTACGACACGACGGCAAAAGGTTATTTCGGCCCGGTCGGCGTTGCGGAATCCATGAGGGGAACGGGCATCGGAAAGGCGCTGACCTTAAGGTGTCTGCTTGCCATGAGGGAGGTAGGCTACGGTTACGCCGTGATCGGATGGGTCGGACCGGCGGAATTCTATAAAAAAATATGCGGGGCGACGGTGATCGAAGCCGCGTCACCCGGTGTTTACAGGAACATGATCGATGTCGATTGAGCGCAAGTGATTTTAAACAGGCCTTCGGGACGGCGGCAAAATGCGCCGGGCAGGCATCCGCATGCGCGCGGCTGCCGGACTTCTGTGCGGTTGTTCCAAAAAAATCATTTTATCAATCGGGAAAACGGCTCATCATTGTAAAATATCACTAAAAAAAGCGAATCTAATTGTGCAAGTGTATAAATTGCTAAAAAAAGATGATTTAAATGTTCAAACCATTGATTAAATGAAATTTTAATGCTATAATGTATGGGCAAGTGTTCTGAACTGTGACGGCATATTTAATTCTGCTTTCCTATTTTATATTACTGAGGAGGAATCACCCCATGAAGAAGATTTTATCTTTGATACTTTGTCTCGTTACGCTGACAGGTATATTTGCCGGCTGTACCGAGGAAGAAGAAGATAAAGGTGCTGCAATTCCTGTCTATCTGACGACTGAAATAAAGAATTTCGATCCGGCATTTGCCTATACCGATGAAGCGTCGATAAAAGTTCTCGGATTGATTTACGAAGGCCTTACTTCCGTCGATGAAAAAGGCAAGGTCAAAGGCGCAATGGCGAAGAGCTGGAAATATAAATCGGTTCCCGAAGACGACTATTATGTCCTTGAGTTTCAGCTGATAGAAACTGCCTGGAGTGACGGACGTGTCCTTTCGGCCGACGATTTTGTGTATGCCTGGAAACGCATACTCGAACCGGAATTCCATTCCGATGCCGCTTCGATGCTTTATTCCATAAAGAATGCCGCGCAGGTGAAAAAAGGCGATCTTTCCATTGATGACCTCGGTATTTATGCGGTGGATACCTATGTGCTTCAGGTTCAGTTTGAACATGACGTCGATTATAATCTGTTCCTTGAATACTGCGCCAGCCCGAGACTTGTTCCCCTTCGCGAAGACGCCGTGAACAAAGTCACCGACTGGGCGACAAATCCCTCCGTCATCGTGACCAACGGTCCGTTTACGGTCCGTACCTTCACAAGCGGCGGACAGCTGACCATTGAAAGAAATATTTACTATAAACGTGACATCGAAGACGACAGCATCAAGAAATATGTGCTCCCCTACAGGCTTGTGGTCGATTATACCACGGACGCCGCAGCCCAGTTAAAGGCCTTCGAAGACGGCACGGTCCTGTATGTCAGTGAACTGCCGCTGGCGCAGCGGGCCGCGTATGCGGATAAAGTGACGGTTGAAGACACGATGAACACCCACACGTATTTCTTCAACACGACAAAAGCTCCTTTTGATGACCCGAACGTCCGCAAGGCGCTGTCCATGGCCGTTGACCGCAACGCGATCGCTTCGCTTGTCACTTTCGCCGTTCCCGCAGCCGGTTTCGTCAACGGAAACTACGTGTTCGATGCGGATAAAAAAACTTCCTTCAGAAGCGCCGGAGGCGATCTGATCTCCGCTTCCGCCGACCTTGCCGCAGCCAAAAACCTCGTTTCGGGAGCTGCCGGCGCCTCGTTTGCCATTACGATCAGGCCCAATGAAGTCGACAGAGCCGTGGCCGAATACTGCGCGGGTGTCTGGGGAGAACTGGGATTCAACGTTACGATCCGGGAACTCGGAACGGAAGCGTATAAATCAGTGACCGAATATGACCTTCTGAACGACCTGTTCACCGACGCCTATGAAGCCCGCGACTTTGACGTTATCGCGATCGACTGGCAGACCATTTCCACCGACGCGTGGTCCGCACTTGCGCCCTTCGCGAAACAGTTTGCCGGCGGAGCGAAGGACCTGGTTTCGAGCAATTTCGAGGATGTCCCTCATATCACCGGTTTTGATGACGAAGCATACAATCTCTTCATGGACGGGGTATTCACTCTGACCGACCGGACCGAACGCGCCGCAAAACTGCATGAGGCGGAAAAGATGCTGGCCGAAGCGATGCCCGTCATGCCTCTGTTCACGTATCAGCACGCATACCTTGTGAGCGACGAGCTTGCAAACGTCAAGAGCGACGCCCTGTACGGATTCAATTTATTCGACAAAACCAAATTCAAAAACTACGAGACATTCGGAACCGTACTTGTTACCGTCGCCGCCGAAGACGAAGTGACCGAATAGGGATCAAATCCATTACAGAATAATTATAGGCGGGTTTATACTCGCCTATAATTTATTTATACCAAATGATCGGAGCCGGTATGCAGTCGATCTTAAAAGACAAGAACGATATTAAAATCTTTATTCTGTATCTGATGAGGCATGTGGGTTATCCTCTCGAATTTCCCGATATAAACGATATCGTCATTCAGGACGGCATTGTGGGCTATTTTGATTTTGCCGAATGTTTTGCCGAACTGCTCGATACCGGCAATCTGGCGGAAGAAAAAAAGGACGGCGCCGACCTGTATGTCATTACCGATAAGGGTATTCTGGTGACGGATACCCTCGACAGCAGCCTCATGAATACCATCCGCGAAAAAAGTCTGAAAAACGCGCTCAGGCTTCTTTCGTTTAAAAAACGGGGCGCCGACCTCAAGTGTACCGGCGAGGAGCTGGAGGAAGGCCATTACAGGATCACCTGCATCATCCGTGAACATCAGGAGGAGATCCTCCGCCTGTCGGTCGTGCTGGACAACAAAACCCAGTTTGAACGCATGAAAAACAATTTTTACGACAAGCCCGAAATCGTCTACAGAGGGATTCTGGCTCTTTTATCCGGCGAAGTCAATTATCTGCTGGAATGAACTGCCGTGGATATAATGCGAAACGGTATAAATTATTACCGTTATATGACGGCAAAAAAATAAAAATGTAAAAAAATAGCAATACAATGCGTTTATATGTTGAATTGATAAAAAAATATCAGAAAATTTAATTTTATTTTAAAAAAGTATTGACAATAATTGTTTTAATGGTATAATATATACGACCTGTATAATAAGGAGCCATTATAGTTGGACAATCGGCTTTCGGTGCTTATCGGTCATGCGGCTGCGGGAGACCAGGCGGCTTTTCGTGAAATTGTCAGCCTGTATGAACCTCTGATCGGCAATATGATAAGAAAATACGATATTTCACATGCCGGTTTCGATCGGGAGGATCTGCGTCAGGAAGCTGTCATAGCCTTGCTGGGCGCCGTCAGGTCATTTAAAGGCGAGGACGGAGGGGTGACATTCGGTTTATATGCAAAAATATGCATAAACAACAGGATGATATCTCACCTGAGAAAAGCACAGAAAGACATCGTTCCGGTATCCGTCCGGGATCTGGACGAAAGCGGCGGTGCGGACAGCGATCCGGAATACGAAGTGATAGCCGGAGAGGATTACCGCAATCTGCTGAAAACGATCGATCATGAACTGACTGCTTTTGAAAAATCGGTATTTAATCTTTATATACTCGGTAAATCGTACAGCGGGATATCCGCGGTCCTCGGCTGCCCGCAAAAATCGGTAGACAACGCTATATACAGAATTAAGAATAAAATCAAAAAGCTTATATAAGTATAGATCCCGATCTTTTAATACAGCAGGCAGTATCCGACACTGCGGTCAGATACGGAAAGATGCGTTTGGCTGAATATTGTCCTTTCCTTTTGCCGCGTATGGAATGTCGGTTTCAAGATGAAGAGAATAACTATCTATATATGCCCGAATAGCTTAATTCAGAGCGTTGTTGATGCAAAGGTGACGGTGGCAATCCGTCTTGGGCAAAAATATTTTTACGAAAGACACAAAGCGAGGTAAATGCAATGTTCGAAGACAAGGTTTTAAAATGCAAGGACTGCAGCGAAGAGTTCGTATTCACGGCAGGCGAGCAGGAATTCTATGCCGAAAGAGGATTTCAGAACGAACCGCAGAGATGCAAGAACTGCCGGGACGCAAGAAAGAACGCCGGCAAGCCGCAGAGAGAATTGTTCACGACAACTTGCGCAAAATGCGGCAAGGAAGCGAAAGTTCCCTTTCAACCCTCCAATGACAGACCGGTTTATTGCAGCGAATGCTACGCGGCAATGAAGCAGCAGTAAATTATAAATACGTTTATAATTTTTGGTTATTCTATCCGTACGCCTTTTGCAGGCCGCGGATAAAATGAACGAGTCATGTCGAAAAAACAATGCGCATCTCTTCGATGCGCGTTTTTTTGTTTTTATCCCGACATTCGAATGCCGGGACCGGGCGAAAACCGGCCGTTCATAAAAAACAAAAAATCTATATACAAAAATAAAAATGTATGATATAATGATTAAACTGTATGGTATAATAGAAAAAGACTGTTTATATGGACAGTATTTATAAAAACGAACGGAAAAAATCGAATGGCTGACAACGGTACGGATAAAAATATTATATACGGCAGAAACGCGGTGCTGGAACTGCTTAAAACAGACCGCAGCATCGATAAAATACTGATCAAATCGGGTGAGCGCGAAGGTTCGCTGAAAATGATCGCTGCCGAAGCCAGACGGCTGGGGATCCCTGTTGTGGAAGCCGGAAAAAGCAAACTCGATGAACTGTCGTCGGGGGCGCTCCATCAGGGGGTGGCCGCTCTGGCTGCGGGGAAAGATTATGCGGATATCGACACCATTTTAAATCTGGCTCTCGAAAAAAACGAAAAACCTTTCGTGGTGATCGCGGACGGGATAGAAGACCCTTACAACCTCGGTGCCGTCATCCGTTCCGCGGAATGTGCGGGAGCCCACGGGCTGATTATTCCGAAACGAAGGGCGGCGGGCACGGGCGGAGCCGTGGCAAAGTCATCGGCCGGAGCGATCGAGTATCTCCCTGTCGCCAGGGTTTCGAATCTGGCCAACGCGGTGGACGAACTGAAGAAAAAAGGATTATGGATCTATGCTGCCGAGTCCGGGGGGACAAATTATTACGATTGCGACATGAATTCACCGGCAGCCGTTATTCTGGGCGGTGAAGACAGCGGCATATCGAGAATTCTGCGTGATAAAAGTGATTTTATCGTTTCGATACCTCTATATGGCAAAATATCATCGCTCAATGTTTCTGCGGCGGCTGCAGTGATCTTTTGTGAAATGGCAAGGCAGCATAGAAAGCATTAAATAATACTTTTAATGTAGAGGGGCTTGACATGGATAAAAATAAAAACGTTGACTCACAGGATAAAAAAGCTGTGACCGCTGTCGAACTGAAAGAAAAAATCAAAAAACGGCTTGAAAAACAATCGGAAATCGTACAGGAATCGAAAACCGGCGGTCATGAATCCGTGACGCGGGAAAACGCCCCTGCCGCCCGACCGGTTTTGCCTGCCGAACCCGCTTTCAATCCCGAAGCCGATCCGCTTTCGGAACTGGATATCGAAGAACTGATGAAAAAATATCTGCCGGAAAGCGATCTGAAATACGCTCATCCCGCTGCGGATGAGGATGAAAACGCGCCCGGAGTGATACCGGAAGACGGACCGGACGGTGAACCGCAGGGTCCGGGAACAGCGCACGATGCGGTCGGGCCCGACAGCCGTCCGGAGGATACCGACGGGTTCGCCGGACAGGCGGGTATCGTCCGGAAAGACCGGATAACCGGTGCGCCGGAGTTTTATTCGGACGGCAAAGTCGGCGACGAATATGTCGGGGACGAAAACATCTATGATGCTCCGGGAGATCCGGGAGAGCCGGGAGATCCGGAAAAACCGGAAGCCGGCTTTTCCGGCGAACCGAAACCGGACGGCGCTTCTTCCGGCAGCGAGATCCTGAAAGCACGGGAAAGACTCGGGCAGACGGGTGAAAGATCAAAAACCGGAATAACCGCCCCGCCTGCCGGAAAAGAAACCGTCAGACCGACGGGAACCGGACGCCGCCGGCCTGTGTCCGGACATAAATCGGTTCAGCAGGAACAGCAGGAATTGCTGACCGGCACCGGCGCGCCGCAGCCGGACGGATCGGGCGGAAACAATCTGCCGGATACCGGTCTGGTGCCCGGTAAAACGCTGATCGAAAGCGAGATTGACGATACCGATGTAAAACTGATGATGGCCTTCGGTATGGAGGAAGAACTGGCCAAAACAGTCGGTTTTGATAAGGTCAGCGAAGTTGAAGAGAAACTCGACCGCACGAATATGGATCAGCAGGAAGCGGAAGGGTTGAAAACCGGGGGCGAAAGGGAAATCGAATTTACCTCCGCTTCGCAGACAAAGGAAATTTTCAGAACATACAGGAAAAAATACTCCTCCGTCCTCATACGGCTCCTTATCGGTCTTGTACTGCTGATCACCGCTTTTTTATTCGAAAACATAACGGTGTTCGGCGGGTCGCTGCCTTCTTCCCTCGACCCGGCTGTCTTTCCTCTGATCCATATTATGTTTGACCTGCAGCTTCTTCTCATCGGGGGCGCGCTGATCTACAGGCAGGCAGCCGGGGGGACGGCTGCTTTGCTCAAACTGAAAGCCGTGCCCGAAAGCATCACGGCCGTACTGCTGATCGTTTCCGTCCTGTATCAGCTGGCCGCATGCTTCGTTCTGCCCGATGCCGGTTTGAAAATGTACGCTTTCCCCGTTTTACTCGGTGTTTTTCTCACGCTGATCTATGAGTTTTTTAACCTGAAACGCGAAATATTCTGCTTTAACATCGTTGCTTCGAAGCGCGCGAAGTTCGCGATCGTTAAACTGGCGAACGAAGAGGCCGAACTGGAGACGGAAGCGTTCAGTCAGCTGCTTCCGGAAAACCCGCATCTGTTTAAAATAGGCAGGACCATGTTTGCGGACGGATTTTTTGCGCGAATGCGCCGCGTTCCGGACCATCACGCCTTGTTTAACACCGTGATATTCTCTTTGCTGGCGGTTTCGGTGATGTTCTTCGTCCTGGGGTATATTTTTGACGGTCAGATCTATTCGGACATCGCGCTCGCTTATACGGCGCTGCTCATCAGCATGCCTTTATCCGTCTTTATCACATACAGTTATCCCTTTTATAAAGCGTCCAAAGAAGCGTACGGCGTTGACAGCGCGATTTTGGGCGAGAGTTCGCTGGCCGAATATGCCGACGCCAATGCGATTTCCTTTGACGACAAGGATGTTTTCCCCTCTTACGGCGTGAAAGTCAAAAGCGTCAAGGTTTACGGCGAGAACCGCATCGATTACATCATATTCAACGCCGCGAGTCTGTTTATAAAAACGGGCGGTCCGCTGGCCGATGTTTTTGAGATCGCGACCCGCGACCTGGGCCATTCCGACAAGGTCGAACTGATCAAAGTCGATACCAACGGCATCGAGGCGCTGATAGAGGGAGCCCATATTTTCATGGGGAAAGCCGCTTATATCAGGAGCAAAGGTTTTTATCCCAAAAACGAATCCGATGAGAACGCGAACGACGAGGACGGAGACAACTGCGTCATGTATATGGCTCTGAACGACGAACTCGCGGCAAAAATGTATGTTCAGTATGTGATCGATCCGGATTTTGAATTTGTGATCAAACAGCTGCACAAGATCGGTATCTGCGTCGGCATAAAGACGTTCGACCCCAATATCGACGACCAGATGATGAGCACGAAAATAAAAATATCGAAATATCCCGTCAAGGTGCTGAAGTGCAAAACCACGGCCGATGTAAACGAAATATCGGACCGGCTGGAAAGCGGCATCCTGTCCAAGAACTCCGCAAAAGCTTTATTGCAGACGCTGTCCCTCTGCGATAAAGTGACGGGTGTGACGAAAAACAACCTGATCGTAAAAATATTCTCCCTCGTCATCAGCGTCATTCTGTCGGCGATCATCATGATTTTAGGGATGGCCGCGTCGGTCCCTTCGGTGTTTATCGCCCTGTATCAGGTCTTCTGGATGATCCCGATGATCATTATCACCCGTATCTTTATCGGACGCATTTAGTTTTACCCATAGCAAAGGCGGGAGGAAACCTCCCGCCATCCTTTTAAAAACAAGAACCGGGAGCCATCATGCGATATAATACACTGCTCAAAAGCGTATCCAAACCCGGCCGTTATACCGGGGGCGAATACGGTCAGATCATAAAGGATAAATCAAAAATAAAAGTACGGTTTGCTTTCTGTTTCCCCGACACCTACGAGATCGGCATGTCGAATCTGGGCATGCGGATCCTTTACGGCGTTCTCAACCGGTCCGAAGACATCTGGTGCGAACGGGTTTTTGCTCCGTGGAAGGATATGGAAGCGAAACTGCGTGAAAACAACCTGCCGCTGACCGCGCTGGAAAGCGGGGACCCGCTGAAAGAATTCGATTTTATCGGATTCACCCTGCAGTATGAGCTCTGCTATACCAACGTCCTGAATATGCTGGAGCTCGCGGGACTGCCGCTTCTCTCTTCCGAACGGAGCGACGGTATGCCTCTGGTGATCGGAGGCGGTCCCTGCACATACAACGCGGAACCCGTGGCGGACTTTTTCGACCTGTTCCTGATCGGAGAGGGTGAAGAGGCCCTGCCCGAACTGATGTCGCTCTACATGAAGACGAAGGAAAGCGGAGACCGGAGCCGCAGCGCGTTCCTGCGGCAGGCCGCGTTGATCGAAGGGGTCTATGTCCCTTCGCTTTATGACGTTTCCTACAGACCCGACGGCACGGTCGGATCGTATGAGCCTAAATACGGGGATGTTCCGCGCAGGGTCAGAAAGCGGATCGTAAAAGACCTGGATTCGGCCTGTTATCCGGAGCGCTTTGTCATGCCGTACATCGAAACGGTCCATGACCGGATCGTAGAAGAGGTCAACCGCGGCTGTATCCGCGGCTGCCGGTTCTGCCAGGCCGGAATGGTTTACCGCCCCGTGAGGGAAAAATCGCCCGGGGTGATCTCCGGCCAGGCAAAACGCCTGTTCTGCAATACGGGGTACGATGAGATATCGCTTTCATCCCTGAGCATAAGCGACTACAGCCGTCTCGGCGAGCTGACGGATAAGCTGCTCGAATGGACGGACAAAAACATGGTCGGCATTTCGCTGCCTTCGCTCCGCGCCGACAGCTTCACAAAGGAGCTGATGGACCGTATTTCATCCGTCCGGACCGGCGGGATCACCTTTGCCCCGGAAGCGGGAACGCAAAGGCTCCGGGATGTCATCAACAAAAACGTCGGTGAAGAGGACCTGCTTGCCGCCTGCGCCGTCGCCTTTGAAGCGGGTAAAAATCAGGTCAAACTCTATTTTATGCAGGGCCTTCCGACCGAGACGGAAAGCGACATCGACGGGATCGCCGTACTGGCCAAAAAAGTCATCGATTCCTATTATCTGAATCCCGCGGTGAAACACACGAGACCGCCGCAGGTGACGGTAAGCGTCGCGTGCTTTATCCCCAAGCCCTTCACTCCGTTTCAATGGGAAAAGCAGGATACGCCGGAAATGTCTTTCGAAAAGCAGAAACACCTGAGGGACAGGATCACGGACAGAAAAATCAAATACAACTGGCACGACGCGAAAATCAGCCGGATCGAAGGGGTGTTTGCGCGCGGCAGCCGGCGTCTTTCCGCCGCATTGCTCGAGGCGCACCGGCTCGGGATCTCCTTTGACGCGTGGGACGAGTGTTTCCGTTACGACCTGTGGATCCGGGCTTTCGAGAACACGGGCACCGATCCGGCCTTTTATACCGGCCGCGAATACGCGGAGGATGAAGTCCTGCCGTGGGACGTCATCGACTGCGGGGTGACGAAGGAATTCCTGCTGAGGGAACGGAAGAAAGCGTATGCCGCCGTCACGACGGACAACTGCAGCAGGCAGTGTTCGGACTGCGGAGCCGATCAATGGGGGGGGGAAAACACCTGGTGTCCGAAACTACAAATATCAGAATAAAATTCGAGAAAACCGGAAAACTGCAGTTTATATCCCATCTGGACCTGTGCCGCACGATGAAGACCGCCATGGTCCGCGCCCGCATCCCCGTATGGTATTCGGAGGGATTCAATCCGCACCCCAAAATGGTGTTCGCGCTCCCGCTTTCGATAGGGACCGAAAGCCTGTGCGAATACATGGACATCAAGATCACCGAAGACATGAGTCCCGAAAAAATCCTGAAGCAGCTGAATGAAGTCACGGCGGACGAACTGAAGATCACCGCCGTCTATACCCCCGTCCTGAAATTCGGCGATATCGCCTGGGCCGAATATGTCATAGAATTCAACACGCCGGATATCAGCGGCGCCGGACCGATGTTCGCAAAACCTTTCCTCGTCATGAAGCGCTCGAAGACCGGTGAAAAAGAAACAGACATCCTCCCGCTGATCCGGCGCTTCGATATCAAAGGCGGAGAGATGAAGGTTCTTTTGAGCGCGGAAAGCAGCCGTTATTTAAATCCCGAATACATCGCGGCTGCCGTTTCCGCACGCTTCGGCATTCCGGACCACAGCATCCTCCGGACAGATTTATATCTGGAGGACGGGGTCACCGTATTCGGATAAATCCTTGGGAATACCCCTCTGCGTAAGCCGGGAGAAGCGGGAGCTTATCCCGGCAATTTTTTTTTAAAAAACAAAAAAAGGGGTTGACAAAGGGGAAGGGATATGCTATACTGTTAAAGCTGCCCCCGAGAGGAACGTCACAGGACGGGACCCGCGGGAGAGCAGAGAGACAGATCGGTCCTTGAAAATTGAACAACAAGAGATAAGAGAACGCGGAAGCGTTCTCG
>CAZVPD010000010.1:0-42674 GCA_964628455.1 uncultured Lachnospiraceae bacterium | reverse complement strand
AAGGCAGGATAAAAAAGCCTTTTTCCTGTATAAGGCCTGAGCGTGCTTTTTCTGCTTCCTTATCCGATAAAGCTGCATAATCGAAGTCTTTATTGCCGGCAGCGTGCTCGCCGCCGTTGATGTAATTTGTCAGATTCTCGGATATATAGCGGTAGAACATCATTCCGAAGACATAATTTTTGAAATCCCACCCGTCGACGCTGCCCCTTAAATCATCCGCAATGCTCCGTATAGCCCTGTGAAGCTCATCTCTTGCCTGCCGTTCCTCATTTTTGTTTTTCTCCATGTATATTCTCTTGAATTGCTGTATAACTTTTCCGGATCACCGAACAGGACCCGCTCATGCCGGCATGGTTTGGTTATAGTGTTACCGGGACAAATGAATATGATTTTAAAATTATATTGTTTTAAACGAAGATTGTCAACAAAACAAGAAAACAATATTGCAATTTGTCGATTTTTGTTATATTATGTTATCAGTTCATAAAGAATCGCTTTCGGGGGAGACAGAATCATACGTTCGCTCTTTCGGGGATCCCGTTTCTTTTTTGTCTCTGTGCGTCACTCTTTTTTTACTTTTTTGTTTTATCATGTTTCCGGTGTTTATACCCTCCGGAATTCCGCCGGAACAGGACGGAACCGGAGGCGATACGGCTTCGTGATGATAAGGATGAAAGAATTCAAGGCGTGTGATCCGATACGGCAGTTAAAGGAATCGGGATATAAAACGGATTTTGAGAAATGGGGGACAGCGTGATGAAAATCGGAGTAGGAGTCATCGGACTCGGACACAACGGACTGGCGCACTGCGAGAACTATATGAAACATCCCAAAGCCAGACTGGCGGCGGTTTGTGATACCGATCGGGACAGGCTGGATTACGCCGTGGAGAGGTTCGGGGTAAAAGGCTACGGGGATTATGAGATTTTACACGATGATGCGATCGGGGTTATCAGCGTGAATACGTCCGATGACCGCCACAGGGAGCCGTTTCAACTGGCTCTTGAGACCGGACACCATGTTTTTGTGGAAAAGCCGATGGCCGATTCCCTGGAAGATGCGGAAGCAATGGTCGGTGTATACAGAAAGCACCCCGATAAGAAAGTGCTGGTCGGCCATGTTCTGAGGTTTGACAATTACTTCTCTCTGGTCAAAAACCGGATAGATACGGGGATCCTCGGTGAGATCAATTATGTTCAGGCGGATTACATTCATGACCTCCGTTATCAGCTGCACATGGAAAAGTGGAAGGTGAATGAAGAAATCCCGATGGTCGGGGGCGGCTGCCACCCGCTGGATCTTCTGAGATGGTATGTCGGAGATGTGGCTGAGGTCGCTGCCTTTTCCAACCGCATCGCATATCCCGAGATGATACACGATGCGTCCATGATAGCGATGCTCAGGTTTCAAAACGGCGCCATAGGCAAGGTCACGGCTTTATACGGCAACCCCGGACCCATGCCCAACGTATACAACATGGCTGTGTATGGCACAAAGGGCAGAATTGTTGGCGGAAGGATGTTTCTTGAAGGCATGGACGATCACGGGCCCGATCCGTGGCTTGAGCTGCCCCCTTCCGAAAATCAAACGCAGGGGCATCCGTTTTACAATGAGATCGATCATTTCCTGACGTGCATTGAAAAAGACCTTAAACCGCTTGTCACCCCCGAAGACGCCTATAACACGATTGCCGCGACGTTATATGCCGTGAAGGCATGCAGGGAGAACAGCGTGCTGAAGATACCTGCGCTCCGGTGATTCATGCGGGAGACCGGCCGTCATATAAAACTGAATCCCTATTCTTTCGGGAGGAAACGAAATGGCTTATCAGGGTGTGCTGAAGGATATCGGGAAATGTGTGAAACTGCAGATACCGGACAGGGTGCCGGTGTTTGCCTGCAGCGAGGAATTTGACGTGCGCATGGCGGGCGAGATCTATGCGCGTTATAACCGCGACCCCGGGGTCATGGCCAGATGCCAGATCGAAGCGATCAGGCGTTTTGATTATGACTGGGCCTGGCTGCAGGTGGACGACTGCATTGAATTTGAAGTGCTGGGTGTGGGATCAAAAGGCGAGGGCAATATTTTGCCCGCCACCTGTGATTATCTTCCCGCGACCTATGAAACATTGAATCACCTGAAAATGCCCGACCCGAAAAAGGACGGCAGGATGCCCGTGCTGCTGGATGCCATCAGGCGCGTCAAGGATGAATTCGGCGACAGCGTCTGCGTGACGGGCAGGACAGCCGCGCCTTTTTCCTCCGCCACGCTTTTGTATGGCATGACGGAGACGCTGATGCTGCTCTATGACAACCCCCGGCTCGTGCTTGATACGGTAAAGTTTTTTGCGGAGATGCAGACGGTGTGGGGCTGCGCTCAGATCGAAGCGGGCGCCGATGCCATCTGGTTCGGCGACTGCAACGCATCGGGTCATCTGATATCGGTTGGGGACTACATGCAGTTTGCCTTTGAAAGCGTGAAGCAGTGCGCGCAGGCTTATGACCGTGCAGGCGGATTCAGCTTTTACCATGCCAGCGAACACAGCATCGAGCACATGAAGGCGCAGGCCGCCACGGGTATCAGTGCGCTGAGCGTCGGTCCCGGCGCGGATCTGGCCGCCGTGAAGCGCGAGATCGGCGGCAAGGTCTGCATACTGGGGAACTTGGATCCGATCGGCGTTCTTCTGTACGGCTCCCCGGAAGATGTCCGCAGGGAAACCGCCCGTGTGATGAACACCGGAAAACAAGGCGGCGGTTACATCTTCAACAGCGGCGAGATGGTCCCGAAGGATGTGCCGGAGGAGAATATGACGGCAATGATCGAAACGGCGAGGGAATCCGGCAGCAGGGAGTAGAGGAGGATACGGTCGTCGCTTCTGTCAGAGCATACCGCGGACCATAAACGGTTTAAAAATCTTCGTATCACGGTATACAGCGCCGGTCTGTACAAATCGTATCAATAGATCCGGCATGTTTTTAATGTCAAAGAACCGGAACAGGGCGAACAAAAAACGAATGCTGCAGCTTCATCGCCGGATCAAAGCGCTGTACCCCAGCTTTTTTGACAGTGTCTCTGCATGGAAACGCACCGATTTTGCGCAGGAGGCAATTTTTTCGTCGTCGAATCTGTATTTCGGTCCCATGATCCCTATGGCTCCGGCTGCTTTCGCGTTTTTACCGAAAACCGCGCTGCCGATACAGACGACGCCTTCCATATATTCCTCCATATCATATGCGGTATTGGACAGGCGGATCTCTTCAAACTATTCTTTCAGCCGGTCGGCCGATGTGATCGTATGGGAGGTCAGCGGTACAAGTTTACCCGGTGCGCAGCCGCCGGATTCGTCTTCATCGAGATGTGCCAGTATCACTTTCCCGAATGCCGAAGCGTGAGGAAGCAGAACGGAACCGCTTTCAACGTGGATTTTTATCGGCTGTTTGGTTTCGATCTGATCCAGCAAAACAAGCATCCCGCCGCTGAATACGCACAAATGCACCGTTTCACCGGATTCATCGCATAACGAATCCATGACCGGCAGCGCATACCTTCTGAAATCGATGCGGTTGACCGCGGCTTCTCCGATTTTATGGAAACTCATACCGAGTTGGTATAACCCGGTATAAAAATCTTTTTCGATATATCCTCTGCTTTCAAGAATGAGACATATCCTGTAGACGGAATTGACAGGCGAACCGGTCAGCCTGGCGATTTCGTTGATCGAAAGCTCCTTTTGCGTTTCACTCAGCAGTTCGATGATGTTGAGCAGTTTCGTCACAGCCGGCGCCGGATATTTTTCACCGCCTGTTTTGACTTCGCCGTCTTCGTTTCTTTTTTTCAATGACGCCTCCGCTTTACTGCCGATGACCGGGCAGCTTTTTTTTACTTCTTCTAATCAACGCTGTAATCATTGTATGCCTGTATGACTTTATCGTAATATTTTGTGACTTTCGCTTCGTTTTTAGCGTAAAACGAGGCGAAATCCGTATTTTTGTCCACCATCATTGTCTGAAGACAAAACGCCATGCCGTTCCAGCCGTCATACATGTATCCGAAATCGAACGTCCTTCCGGCCATGACGATATCCACCATCTGAGCCGATTCACTGTCACGTGTATATTTTGTTTTCAGCGCAACTTCGTAATAAGCCGGCGTTACCAGCTTATATCCTTCGGCGCTCATCGCTTCGATGATGATCCCGTTCCTTTCGGTATCGGATACGGTAGCCGGAACACCCATCATCGGACCATGTCCGTCGAGCATGGTATAATATCCGTCCTGATTTTCATCCCACATCGGATAGGGCAGAATGCCGTAATTGTCTTCAAGATCGCGGAACTGCATTTTTGCATTCACAAACATACCCGTTGCGAAAACCGCATTGCCGTTGTCAAAACTGTTCGCAGCTACATCGATCCAGCTGGTTCCTTTCGGTGATGAACCCGTGTTGATCACATACGATCCCTGATCGTTATAATAGTATTCATACATTTTTTCGACAATAGCCTGCGTCTTTTCATTGTTTATGACAAGTTTCGGATAACCGTCACCGCCGGTCGCGGTCACCGGATTGTCAAAAGCCCATAAATAGGTCACTGTCGCACTGTATGCGTTAGAAACATAGCCGTATAAGTCGTCCTCGTCCCTTTTGCCGTCGTTATTGATATCCGTATAAATATCTTTTGTGACGGACATCAGGTAATCAATCGTCCATTTATCGGCATTTACCGCGCTGTAAGGTATTTCGATATTATAATCTTCCAGAAGATTTCTGTTGAAGAAAATGCAGCATGTATAATCGATGGTGTTGAATGACAGATCGCTCAATGCATAAAACGATTTCCCGTCTATCGTCAGCTTTTCATTGGCGTCCCTGATCCACCACGGTTTGTCGAAATCGATACAGGGTATGTCATACCAGTTATAGAACACGCCTGCCGTAGCCGCAATACCCATGTAAATCATATGGTCGATCATCATGTCGTAATCGTCTCCGCCGGAAAGCACGCTTTTTTTCAAGGCCGCCGTCGGCTTGCTCTCGTCGGCTGCGTCAATAACGACCGGCCTGATCCTGAAATTAAAGCGGTCTTCAACTTTTATATTCCGTTCATACACCGCATCGTTGATAACGTCGCCGTTTAATGCTTCGACATACAGATCTTCGGTATGGGCGCAGTATGCCATGGAATTCGATCTTGTGAGAATACGAAATTCGTATCCGCCAAAATCGGCATCAGGCAGATCGTCCGGTATCGAATTTCTGTATTCCGCCTCATCCGTTTCTGCGGCCTTCGTTTGACTTTCATCGGATGTGATGTCCGTTAACTTTGTTTCCTGTTCCAGGCACGAGGTAAACAACAGGACCGTAAGGACAGAAACGAGCAAAAGCAATGCGGGAAAACGTTTTACAGGGTTATTCATTGATAATTCCTCCCGTTATTTGTTCTGTGCCGATTCTGTATATGATAAGCAATTCCATATACAGAATAAATGATAGGATATATTATACATAGTATAAAACATTTGTCAATAAATTCTAAAATGAAATTATTTTTATCAACTCTCTGTGCGGAGGCAAGAGGCAAAGTTCGCAAAGAAAAAGGGATTCGTTTGTCCGGTCCCGGACCCGGCCGAAAAAAAGCGGGTGAAGAAACTTCCGGCAAAAAGCATGCACAGGAGGACGCCTGCGCCCTGAATGCGGCTGAAAGCGTTTTCGGCGTCGGCAAACGAAAATACTGTCCGGACAGGATCACGGCGCGTTTGAAAATAACCGCCGGATATTCGACCGCCGTAAATTTCTTCGTGCTTCATATGCGCTATTTTTAAAAGGCTGTTTTCACATGCGTTTGACTACTGCAATATCTTTATTCATTCTGCTGCGTGAAGATTATCTGCCGTTCGGTCAACCCTGTTTATAACCGCATAAATCCCGGTATAATCCGGTTAAGCAGGCTGATGCCGGACCCGGTTCGAAATTTCTTTGACAGGATGACATATGAAATATTGATAATAAGCCATTTCGATATTGAATATCCTGATCCAAAGTGATAGAATAAATGAAACAGGCATATCAAATAAAATCGAAGGGGACATAATGGAAATCAAACAGGTCAGCTGCATTCTGATTTTATTCATGCTTTTTGCTTTGTTTATATTCACAGCCTGCGATGACCGGAAAAATCCCGCGGACACCGAATATATCGCGGCTCCGACCGTAATCCTGCGTTCCGATACCGCTTCCGATGCGGAGGTTGCCTGCGCGGTTGAGCTGCGCGACGGAATTGCAGATAAATGCGGGACGGTGCTTACGCTGACGACCGATTGGGTTAAAAAGGGCGAGGAAATCCCCGCGCTCGCTTCGGAAATCGTCGTAGGCGTCACCAACCGCCCTGCGAGCAGATCCGAATACGGTGTGCTTAAGGGCGCCCGTCCGAATTCTGACCGGGACTTCTCGATAAAAGCCGAAGGCGGAGCCGTACTTATCACCGCCGCGAGTGAGGATGCGTTACCGGAAGCGGTCGCATACTTTCTTGGAAACTATGTCGGCGTTAACGGGTTCGCCGTTCCGAAAGACGAATATTTCCTGTATGAATATCCATATCCGGAATACTCGGCAGGCGGAGTAAGCCTTTACGGCAGCTCGGTTTCGGTTCCGGACAATTACTTCCTCGCACTCGCCGCCGAAGATTTTATCTCCGAAACGGCGGATCTCACCGGCTGGCAAATTCCGGCCGGCGAAGGCGGCGGGCTTGTCATCGGGTTTAACCTGAATCCTTCCCTCGGAGCGGACGAGTATCAAATCTCGCAGGATTCCGGCCGGATCACTGTTTCGGGCGGCAGCTACGACGCCGTGAGATGCGGCGCCTATCGTCTTGCCGGGTTTGCATACGGCAATTCATCCGCTTCGGAAATCCATATAAAGGAGAGTTTTACCATGTATAAAAGCAAAAGCGAATCGGATACCGCGGCTTCGGGCGGAACTCGGGCTTATACTTCCATAGGCGACCCGCTTTACCTTATCGACGACCTTGCCATCGTCAATTCCGGCTGGGATTTCGACGGCAGCGGAGCCGACTTTGCCGCCGCTGTCGGTTATGCCTCGAACGGATTTTCGGGCGTTTCGCTGAACGACATCAGCACCGAATACGGTACCTCGATGAAGCGTCCCTTCAACGCCCAGAATTCCGGAAAACTTGTATTTGAGACAAAATGCAGCGTCAGTAACAGCGGATGGACGCTCAGGTTATATGACAGCGCAAGCGGGCTTGCCGCTTTCAGTCTTACCGCCGATTCGGGCAGGCTTATTCTATCCTCCGATAAGAACACAGGGTTTCCGCTCACGTCGAAAACATTGTCGATATACCTCGAGCTCGATCTCGACAGGGGTGAATATACCCTCAACCTGAACGGCGGGCATCTCGGAACGATGAAATTCGCCGAAGCGGTAAAATCGCTTGACACTGTGAAAATTTTCACCTCCGAAACCGAAACGGCTTCGGTCCGGCCGTTATTCGTCCGCCTTTACAGGAACCTTCCGGCTGCCGAACGCTTCAACCTCGGCTCGGACGGCGAAGTCCCTGCAGGTGTCGCCGTCACAGGCGACTGCAGGCTTAAAGACCTCGGCAACACCGGAGTTCCGGATTCCCTGAGCCTTTTGATGAACGGCGAAGCTTCGGTTTTGAAAACGTTCGTCCCATTCGACGGAAAAATCTGCTTCGAGGTTAAATTCATGTCCGGCGGCGCTGACAATGCGGTTTTCGCGCTTACAGGCAGCGGCATGAATATAATCTCCGCGGACCTTAACGGCGCGTTCATTTGCAGCGGAGGCGAAAAACTGCGTACCTACCGGAAAAACTTCTGGTATACGCTTCGCTTTGAAGCCGACACGCGCACAAAGCACGCCGAAATTCAAGTCAACGGCAAATCACTCGGCTTTTTCCCGTTTGAAAACTCCGTGATGTCCGCCGATAACGTTAAAATCACTCTGCCCGCAGGACAGCTGTTGATCGACGATGTCTATGTTTTTCAGATAAACGACTTCGACGACTATGTTCCCGCGCCGTTATCTGCCGGTTCGGACGGTTATTACGTCGCCGCGCAGGTCTGCTCGCTCTGGCGCAACGGTTATCATTGGGGCTGGGACTGCATCACGCCGTATGACGAGCTGAGGCCGGTACTCGGCTGCTACGACGAGGGAATCGCGGAGACCGCCGACTGGGAAATCAAATATATGGCCGAACACGGAGTCGATTATCAGCTTTACTGCTGGTACGCTCCGGTTGCCGACCGCCCGATAAAATCTCCGCGCATGATGGAAGCGCTCCACGACGGTTATTTCAACGCGAAATATTCGGATAAAATCAAATTCGCAATCATGTGGGAAAACGCGAACGCATCGCATCCCGGCTCGTCCGATAACTTCCGTAATTTCATCGTTCCGTACTGGGTCGAATATTACCTGTCCGATCCGCGGTATATGACAATCGGCAACAAGCCGGTCATCACCGTGTTTTCGCTGACCGACCTCATCACCGATTTCGGAAGCGAGGAAGCGGTCAGACGCGAATTCGAATACCTGAGAGAGGTATGCGTCGGACTTGGCTACGACGGAGCGATCATTCTCTGTCAGACGCCGACGACTTCGGCGGATACGCTCGGGCAAATCAGGAATACCGGCGCAGACGCGGTTTACGCCTATAACTGGGGCAAAGCGAACACCTCGTCGGCCTACGGATCCTATATAACAGGTCAGTATAACGCCGGGATCCATGTGGTTCCCACGATTTCTGTCGGATTCAACAATGTCGCCTGGGCGGGGACCCGTTCGGAACTGATCGAAAACAGCGATTATAAAGCCGCGCTTGAATGGGTCAGGGACGATTTTCAAAAGAAATACGACGGCGGTTCATGGCTTTCGAAATCGGTCATTCTCTCGACATGGAACGAATACGGCGAGGGAACCTACATAATGCCGAGTCTGGGGAACGGTTTCGCCTATCTTGACGCCGTGCGCGAAGTTTTCGCGCCGGAAAACCGGTATGAAAACCTCGTTCCGGACGAAGTTCAGAAAGCGCGTATCTGCGGGCTTTTCCCGCAGAACCGCCGTCTGCTGCGTGCCGGTTACCGCGCCGGCGAGGATACGTCAAACCTTGTTAAAGTCACCGGATGGGACTTTGCGGACGGCGCGAACGGCTGGTCACAGGGCTTCGGACTGAGTTCGTTCTCGTCTTCAGACGGAGTTTTAAAGGGTTCGTCAGCCGCTTCCGATTTCGCCGTGATGTCACCGGATAACCTCTCGATCGAGCTTGACGGGATCAGCTTTATAAAGGTGCGTATGAAGTGCGATAAACCCGGTACAATGGAAATATTCTATACGACCGACACCTCCGGAACGTTCGTACAAAACAATTCCCTGAATACGGCCGTAACCGCTTCGGACGAATTTGCCGACTATTACCTTGCGTGCGGCACCAAAGCAACGTTCGCGGGAAAACTCAGGCAGCTTCGCATCGACCCGCTCGGGACCGGCTGCCTGTTCGAAATCGAATCGGTCGGGCTTATGCGCCCGGAAGCGGTTTATACCCTTACCGTAAACGGCGAGGTCTTCAGCACTAAAAATTATCCGATAAGCAGCGACGGCGGTGTATATATGGTTCCCTTCGATCCGAAAAACGGTCTGCTTATGCGCCTCGGCTGCGGTTACGAATGGGACGCGAATTCTCTTACGCTCACCGTCTCGCGTAAGTCAAAAACCGTCAGGTTTACGGTCGGAAGCGATCATGCGGACGCAGACGGTTCGCTTTATACATTGACCCGCGCCGTCGCTTTTATCGACGGGCTTCCGGTGCTTCCGATAGCCGATCTCTGCGAAATCCTGTCGATCGGCGGAGTGGTTTGTTCATAAACATCCCCGGATAAAACAAGGCTGAAGCATTTACTTTCTTTCTGCAATCCAAACGTCAATAAAATTTTTCGGTGAGGTATTATTATGCAGTCAAAAAGACACATTGCTTTTTTCATCCTTACGGCCGTGCTGGCGGTTTCGCTGCTTTCCGCATGCGCGCAAAACAACGAAGCGGAGAACCTTTCGGACTCGGCCGCCCCCGGAGAAACAGCCGCGGCCGATACGGAGCCGGCAGAAACGTCTTTGCTTGATTCTGTACCGGAAAAAGATTACGGCGGCTACGAATTCAATTATCTTGCCCTGGATGCGGGGATCAACAGCACGACGCGTTTTGTCGATGAAATGTGGGTTGAAGCAGAGGTGGGGGAAGTGATCAATGACGCCGTTTATGCGCGCAATCTGTTTCTTGCCGACAAGCTCAATATACTGATCACCGTGACGCCTTCGCCCGACCCGCCGGGTGCGTTCATAAAAGCCGTGACCGCGGGCGATAACGCTTATGATATGGCCGGCATATACAAATGGAACGCGATGAGTATCGCTTCGCAGGGGTATGCGCGCAACTGGAATGAACTGAACATCGATTATTCGCAGCCGTGGTGGAGCCGGGGCGCCGTGGAGAAGCTGCAGGTGACGGGCACCCAACCGCTGATGAGCGGCAGCATCCTGATATCCGAAATCGATGACACCCTGTCCCTGATATACAACAAGGGCATCGCGGAAAATTATAATATCGGAGATATTTACGCCGATGTCCGCGGGATGAAATGGACGATCGACAAGTTCGGCGAATATGTCACGCAGATCGCGGACGACCTCAACGGAGACGGCAAATACAAGGCCGGCGACGACCTCCTCGGGTATGTGCAGGACCCCGCGTCGATGACGAACAACTGGATATTCAGTACGGGACTGCTGAACGGCTATATCGATGAGGACGGCGTTTATCAGATGAATGTCGATGTAAACCGCGCGCAGGGCGTGCTTGACAAGCTTTCCCCGCTTTTCAACAGCGACAGCGTGGTCAGCGGCACGGACCTTTACGTCGGGCTTGACTATTTTGAGGAAAACAAGATCTTCATGTATGCGATCATCCTGCGGAACCTGGAGCTTCTGCGGGAAATGGATCTGGATTTCGGGGTGATCCCGTATCCGATGTATGACGAGACCCAGGGCAGGTATATCACGCATGTCGGTTTGGCTTCGCCGATTTTGATCATACCGCTCATCAACACCGAAGATGACGAAAGGCTTGCCGTGATACTCGACTCCATGTCCATGGCTTCGGCTCATTATGTCATACCGGCCTATTATGAAACGGCGCTGAAAGTGAAGATCTCGCGCGATACCGAAACGGCCGAAATGCTTGACATCATTCTTGCCGTCAAGACATATGACGTGACCTATACGATCGGATCGGGACTTGTCCAGACAATGGCTCCCCTGCTGACGAAAAAATCGGTCGATTTTGCCTCCGCATGGGCTAAGACCGAGGAACGCACGCAGAAGGCGATCCAGAAGACGATCGACCTGCTGGTCGAAGCGGCAAAAAAATAGATTATTATAAGGGTCCCGCGTTCGGTCAAACAAAAAAATCCGGCCGCCGATGTATACGGCAAGCCGGATTTTTTATTTATTATAATTCTTTAATAAACTTTTCGATCTTTTCGAGGGCGGCCGATATATGCGCGACCGAGTAGGCGTATGAGATCCTGGCGAAGCCTTCTCCGCAGCTGCCGAAAGCGGTCCCGGGTACGATGGCTACGCCGTGTTCGTACAGCAGGCGTTCGCAGAACACTTCGCTTGTCATGCCGAATCGCCCGATGTTCGGGTACACGTAAAAGGCGCCTTCGGGCTCGAAGCACCCGATGCATGCAGTCCGCTTACGATATACCGGCGCCGCCGGTTGTATTCCCCGGCCATGTATTCGATATCGTCGTCGCCGTTTCTCATGGCTTCGATGGCTGCGTACTGGCTTACGGTCGGCGCGCACATCAGCGCGAACTGATGGATTTTAAACATCTGACGCGTTATTTCGGGCGGAGCGGCCACATAGCCGAGTCTCCAGCCGGTCATGGCGTACGCTTTGGAATAACCGGACGCTATCACGGTCCGTTCGCGCATTCCTTCAAGCGAAGCGACGGATATATGATGCCGTCCGTAGGTCAGCTCCGCGTATATTTCATCGGATAAAACCATGATGTTCGTCCCGCGGAGCACCTCCGCGACGGCTTCAAGGTCTTCGGCGGTCATGATCGCTCCGGTGGGATTGTTCGGGAAGGGGAGGATCAGAAGCTTGGTTTTCGGTGTTACGGCGGCGCGCAGGTCCGCGGCGGTCAGCTTGAAGCGGTCGCTTTCCTTTGTGTTGATGATAACGGGAACGCCGCCCGAAAGGAGGACGATCGGTTCGTAGCATACGAAAGCCGGAAGCGGGATGATCACCTCGTCGCCGGGGTTGACCAGCGCGCGGACCGCCAGGTCGATGGCCTCGCTGCCCCCCACCGTTACGATGATCTCGTTTTTTGCGGCGTAGCTTAAGTCAAAACGGCGGTGAAGGTAGCGGGAGATCTCTTCGCGGAGTTCCATCAGGCCGTTGTTCGATGTATAGTAGGTGCGCCCCTTTTCGATGCTTTCGATCGCGGCCTCGCGGATATGCCAGGGGGTCACGAAATCGGGCTGGCCTACGGTGAGGGATACGACTCCCTTCATGTCATCCAGAAGGTCGAAAAACTTACGTATGCCCGACGGACGGAGAGCACGCGCCTTATCCGATATGACGTCGTCGTAGTTGATCATTAAAGGCTGTTTCCCCTCTCGTCGATTTCCGGTGCGCTGTAAACGATCCCTTTGTCCTTGTATTTTCTGAGCACAAAGTGTGTGGCTGTGGACATGATGAATTCCATGGGAGCGAGTTTGTTCGCCACAAAATAGGCGACCTCCCGCATGGTGCGCCCTTCGAGGATCACGCAAAGGTCATAAGCCCCGGACATCAGATACACCGACTGCACTTCGGGGTAGTTATAGATTTTTTCGGCAACTTTGTCGAAACCGCGGTCCCGCTGCGGGGCGACCTTCAGTTCGATCAGGGCCGTAACATATTCGCGTTCGGTTTTGTCCCAGTCCACGATCGTCTTGTATCCGAGGATAACGCCCTCCTGTTCGTACTGCGTTATGAGTTTTTTGATATCGCCGACTTCCTTGCCGCACATAACGGCAAGCTGTTCGGCGGTAAGACGGCTGTCGTTTTCGAGCAGCTGCAAGAAGCTTTTCATAAGGTTTTTCTCCTGTATTTATCTGAATTCGATATTTATAAAGCGGTGTGCCGCGGGTCATTTTATACTCCGAGGCTCTTCATATAACTGATATACTGGTGGAAGGCAACGCCGGGTTCGGCGAGTTCCCGCGACCAACGCTTGACCCATTCATAGGATAAAAAGCCGTCGTATCCGATGCCTGCCAGTTCTTTTACCGCTTCCTCGACGGGTATATCGCCGTAACCTGTCAGCATATAGGTGATTTTTCCGTTGCGTCCGCGAACGGAGTCCTTGATATGAACGTGCTTTATATATCTTCCGATGCGGCTTACCGATTCCGCGGGCGTCTCCCCGTAAAAACGGACGGTATGGTGCACATCCCAGATGACGCCCATGTTCGGCCGTGCGGTGCGCTCCATCAGTTCGGCCATAGCCGCGGTCTCGGCGAGATACCCGTTTGTTTCGATCAGCAGGTCTACGCCTCTCTCGGCGGCGAAGTCGCAGAGCTCGGCGTATTTTCGGGCTACCGTTTCCTTATCGGGGTCACCCTGCGTAAACGGGTCTTTTTCACCTATGACGCGCACGTATCTGATCCCCATTTCGGCAGCCAGCAGAACGTAATCCTTTACTTCGAATTCCGCCGCCGCGAGGTTTTCGTTTTGGGAAAGCCAGGCGCCCGAGGTGAGTATCGGAAAAGTCAGGTTCGTGCGGCGAAGGATTTCCTGTGTTTTGGATAGTTCGTCGGGCAGGAAGGCCTTTATTTTCGGGGCGTAAATTTCATCAGCCACCCCGCGGATCTCTATGCCGTCGTATCCGAGGTCGGCTGCGGTCGAAAACATATCGCCGAAGCTCCAGTCGGGACATCCCAGCGTTGAAAATGAAAGTTTCATAGTTCATCACCTTTCGAATTTAATATATCCGGTTTCTGCAGCCGTCTGCACCGGTCAGCGGAATCGGAAGAATGACTTTGTGTTGTTGTAGCATATGTTGATCACGAGTTCCGCAAGAGAATCGATGTCGGCGGGGTATTCGCCGTTTTCCGCCCAGCCGCCGATCAGGTCGCACAGAATGCGGCGGAAATATTCGTGTCTGGTATAGGAGATAAAACTCCGCGAGTCGGTCAGCATTCCCAAGAAACGGCCGAAGGACGACAGGTTTGCGAGACTTGTCATCTGCCGGCGCATGCCCGTGTTGTTGTCATTGAACCACCATGCGCTCCCCTGCATCACGCGGGGCATACCGTCGTTTGAATCGGTCTGGAAGGCGCCGGCGAGCGCTCCTATAGCGGCGTTGTCCGACGGGTTTACCGAATACAGGACGGTTCTGGGAAGTGCGCCGCGTTTTTCCATGAGGCCCAGAAGACCGGCGAGTTCCGTAATGCTTGTGCGGCCGCCTATAATATCGAAGCCCGTGTCGGGACCCAGCTTATCGAACATCACGCTGCTGACATTGCGCAGCACGCCGAAATGGAACTGCATGACCCAGCCGCGCTTTTTGTATTCACCGCCGAAAAAGGTCAGCATTTCGGTTTTGAATATCTCGGTTTCGAGAGGGTCCGGCGCCGTGCCGTTCAGCGCTTTCCCGAATATTCCGGCGGATACGGAAGGATTGTCCGACGGTGAAAAAGGAACGGTCCCGTCGATGCCGTGGTCTGCGGTCAGGCAGCCGTGCGCCGCAAAATGGTCAAGGCGTTTGATGAACGCGGCTTTGAGGGAGTCGATATCGGTTACGGCAACACCGGACACCTCGGAAAGGCGGCGGATATAATCGTTCCAGCCTGCCCTTTCGATATTGATGCCTTTGTCGGGACGCCATGCGGGCAATACCTTCACGGTGAAGCTGTCGTCCGCCGCTATAGCCGCATGGGACAGAAGACTGTCGCACGGGTCGTCCGTCGTGCAGAGAAGTTCGACACGCGAGTTTTTTATGATATTGCGGACGCTCATTTCGGGGGTGAGAAGCTTGTCGTTGCAGAGTTCCCATACCTCGTCGCAGGTGTCGGCATTCAAAGCGCCTTCATACCCGAAATACCGCCTGAGTTCAAGGTGCGACCAGTGGTACAGAGGATTTCCGATCAGCATGGGCATAACCGAAGCGTAAGCGGCGAATTTTTCGTAATCGGACGCGCTTCCGGTGATTGCCTCCTCGGAAATTCCGCAGGAGCGCATGGCCCTCCACTTGTAGTGGTCGCCTCCAAGCCATAACTCGGTGATATTGCCGTATCGTTTGTCCTCCGCGATTTCATGCGGACTGACGTGGCAGTGGTAGTCGATGACAGGCAGTTCGGCGGCGTACGTGTGATACAGTATTTTCGCGGTTTCCGTACCGAGCATGAAATTTTTCCCCATAAAAGTTTTCAAAGTGTGCGTTCACATCCCTTCGGACCGTTTTGTATTTTTATTTTATTTGCCTTCGACCAGATAGACTCCGATATGCCTGTCTTCTATCACCGCGTTAAATGAGGATATTTCCTCGCGCGTCCCTTCGGCTATAACGGCTCCGGTCATCAGGTCCCTTATGGTATAGCTGCCGTAACCGCCCGCCGACGCTTCGTCAAAAGGAACGTAAACGGCAGCTGCCTGTGTCTTTCCTTCATTGTTCGGTACCACCAGAATCATGCGGCTGCCCTTGTAGCGAGCATATGCCTGAAGCGTCAGCCCGTCGGCGCGGACGGCGCAGATGTTGGCGTCGCGGTGGTTTTCCGGCCAGTATTCGAATATTTCGGGGTATGTACGGCGGATCTTTATATATTTTTTTATATCTTCGAAGAATAAGCCGTTGTCGTAGTCGTCCAGCAGACTGCGGTCGACCGGAACGAAATAAAAAACCTGTTTTTCCGCACGCAGATTGAATTCCTCGCCGTAATACCACAGCGGGATAAAAGGCGCCATTATGGCCTGATAACCGAGAACCAGCCGGTTCCCGTTGACAATCGAATACTGGTAGTCATGGTTTGACACGCAGTATGTGTAAAAACGGAACTGACCGCCGCGTTTGCGCTGCTGCAGGCTGTTTTCGCCGATGATAATGCCGTTTTTCACCGAATCCACAAGATCGAATTCATCGATGTAAAAATTTTTCGGGTTCTGATACTGTTCGCCGCGGCTCCATCCGATATAGTTGAGAACGCCGTCCTGTTCGAAATCATAATTATCCTTCCGCATGCAGCCGTCCTCGGCGATGATCAGGATCTTGCGTCCGGCTTCCGCGCACCGGCGGCGGATCTTGTCGAATACGGTATACCCCGTATAGTTCGGCTCGCAGTCGCAGCGATAGCCGTCCGCTCCTGTCTTAAGGATGTTATCGACCGCGACGGAGATATACCATTCGCGGAATTCCTCGTTTGTCCAGTCAAACGCCTGATTGCCCCATGCCGTTCCGTTGTACCATTCCGGATGTTCCGCAAAGAGCGGCGCGGCGGTCACCGTTCCCCAGGTGATAATATCGAGAATGACGCGGATATTGCGTTTATGAGCTTGGTCGACAAACTGCTTTACGGCTTCCCAGCCTTTTTCCGTATCGGATGTACCCGTCAGCGCCGGTTCGACGGTATGGGGGCCGATGTTGCCGTATCCGTTTCCCCCCGGTCCCTTCTCGTAAATCGGCGTGACCCATATGCCGTTGACCCCCGTTTCGGCGCAGTGGTCGAGAACGGACAGCGCCGAAACGAATGTGCCCTCGGGAGTGGCTGTTTCGATATGGACCTCCGTCATGATCAGAGTCTTTGCCCAGTCGGGCGTCATCGCTTCACCGCCCGGTTCCGCGGGCTCGAGCTGTACGCTCTCATCCGGCACATAAGCGGGGATCAGAGCGGAATTGTCTGTCTTTTCGAATTTTTTCATATAGTATAAATCCTCCGGTATTCCGAGTTTTTCATTTTCGGCGATATAATGCGCGATAAAATAATCCGCTGCCGCCGCGACCGCCTTGTCGCTGCCGCCCGCTATGACGACGCGCTCTCCATCGAGCAGGATTTTATATTCGTATTCGCCGAGTCCTTCCGCCGCCGTCATAGATTCGGTGCGGTTGGTGATGCCGACCAGGATCTCTTTCGCGGAAGCGGGAATATCGGACAGGTTCCCGACGTAGTCCGTTGTGATTTTTACTTCTTCGCCCGAAGCTTCCGCGATTGCCCGGCGCAGTCTGACTGCGGCCTGCGTTGTGTTCTGTCCGGAGGTGTCTCCGCGCATGACCGCATAGCCTGAAAGAGAAAGTTCGCCGGCCGTATCGGCAACGGCGTTCTGCGGTCGGGTTTTGCAGGCGGAAAGGACCGCCGGCAGCAGTGCCGCAAGGAGAAAGAATGCCGTGATCTTTATTTTTATGCTTATCATTCGGTCCCGAGAAAACTCAGTATGCCGTCCGCGATGCCCTGCGCCATCTCCTGCCTCCAGTCTGCGTCAAGAAAATGATTGACGTCTGTTTTATTGGTCACAAATCCCATTTCAACCAGCACCGACGGGATGTTCGTACATTTTGTTATATAAAACGCTTCTTCTTTACCGAGCCATACAACGGACGGGGGAGTCACTTCCGGCTTGCCTTTCAGCATCAGGGCGTTTTCGATGCCCTCGGCGATATCCGCGGCAAAATATGCGATATATTTGCTGTTGTATTTATAATAAAAGACCCTGACCCCATTGATTTCGGGATCCTGCTCGTATGAATCGCAGTGAAGCGAAACGACAGCGTCGGCGTTTTTCTGCGCTTTTATAAAATCTTCTCTGGCATATGCGTTGAGGAGATAATATCCTTCGGCATTGCGGGGCGCGTTTTCGGGGATGAGATCGTCTTTGCGGGTATAAGCCACTTCGCAGCCTGCAGCCTCAAGTATGGCACCGAGTCTCAGCGCAGTATCCAGGTTTATATCCTTCTCCGACCACGATCCGAGAATATCGGCGTCCGTGCCCGGGTCGTCGTAGCCGTGACCTGCGTCGATCACGATCACATTTTTATCGGGTTCCGGGTCTTTTGTCTCGGGCGGTTCGGTTTCGGGCGCCTTCGTCTGAGGGGGCTCGGTCACGGGCGCTTTTGTCTGAGGCGGTTCGGTCACGGGCGCTTTTGTCTGAGGCGGTTCGGTCACGGGCGCTTTCGTCTGAGGCGGTTCGGTCACGGACGCCTTCGTCTGAGGCGGTTCGGTCACGGGGGCCTTCGTCTGAGGGGGCTCAATCACGAGGGCCTTCGTCTGGGGGGGATTTGTTCTTTGTGTTTCGGCTTGAAGGACAGCCGATTCCGGGTTTACCGTTCCTGTGGGATCGGAGACGGTGATTCCATCGTTTTGGGTCAGAATTTTGGTGGAATCCACGGCTTCGGCAATAGTTGCTGCCGCGGCTTTGGCAGCGCGGTTCACCTGCCAGGCTGCGAATACGGCACAGGACGCAGCCGCAAAACACAGAACCGAGACAATGATTACGATCAATGTGCCGTTTCGTCCGGACATAACGTCGGTTATGAGTTGACTTTTCGGCGTTTGCGGATCCCTGATCATCTGGCTGCTCCTCGGATTGTTATTTGTCGATGATATCGTTAAGAACGCGTCTTAACCGATTTTTAACGTATTGCCTGTATTTTTGCCTTGACAAGATATGCGGCATGTGGTATGATGTTAACATAGAAAAAAACAATGATGCCGTTCATTTGATACCTTATATCTGCGGATATGGTTTAGTGGTAAAACGTCAGCTTCCCAAGCTGAAACTGCGGGTCCGATTCCCGTTATCCGCTCCAGTTTTTATATGCCTTAAAAATGTCGGGATACGATTTTTTTAAGGCTGTTTTCATTTGCTTCCGGTTCCGTAACCCGCGTCCCGGACCGGAGAGACGTTCTGCGGCTGAACGTATCCATTATACAACATATCCGGATGAAAAGCTATAGAAAACCGTATATTCGGAAAACAAAAATGATCCGGAAACAAAAAAGTCCCGGGTTGAAATCCATTCAGCTCAGGACGAACCTTTTGATCCGCGCTGCCGCCTGAATCCGGAGAAAAATTCCGCATTCTGCCGGTATTTTCAATACACTCTCCCTTTTCACGGCGGAGGTTCCGCTGAAGCCTGATGAAAACAGTTCATTCGGTTCACGGCCCGGAGACCGCATCCATTCATTCTTCACGGGGGCTCGCACCGGCCGTCCTCTCTCTGCGCACAGGAACATAGGCGCTCTTTCCCGTCACAGCCTTTGGATTATCGTATTCGTGCTGTTATACCGCAAATATCCCGGAAATCAACAGTATTTCCGGAAATTTATTTAACCTCATAAATACGACTGCGGTTGGTCATACGGAAACGCAAAATACCGATTCAAATCAACAGATGAAGTTTGACGGATCCTATCGGAGAGGAAAAGAGAAAAGGTCAGGTTCGATTTACGGCCTGTTTTGCTGAAACGAAATATATGCGGAGGTATTGGGATGCATGAACTCGGTGTTTTGCTGATTCACGGATTTGCGGGTTCCAGAGACGAAGTAAGGTCTTTATACGAAACACTGAGGGGAAACGGCATATACGCCCGTATGGTTTTGGTTAAAGGACACGAGGGAACGCCGGCTGACCTGGCCCGCACCACATACAGGGACTGGATAGAGAGTGCCCGGACGGAATACGCGGATATGCTCGCCGTATGCGGGAAAGTTGCCGTTGCGGGTTTTTCGGCGGGAGGACTGATTGCGGTCCATTTATGCCTTGAAGCGAAGCCGTATAAACTTATCACGATCAATACCCCGGTGTATTACTGGAATATACCGCAGATTTTCAAAAACATCGGATCGGACATTCAAAAATATCTGCCGCTGTATATAAAGACATGCACGGACAAAAAACCGGCTTCGCTGATCCATTTCCTCAAACTGCTTCACAGCGCAAAACCGCATTTCCGGGAAATAGACTGCGATATGCTGATCATACAGGTCAGGGATGACGACACATCGAACTATAAAAGCGGAGATTACATATACAGGCATGTAAAAGGCAGGAAAAAGCTGCTCACGCCTCCCTGCGGAGGACACTGCATACTGACCGGACAGTACAAAGACGAAGTGATCGCGGAAATACTGGAATTCATCGGGTGATCGGCTTCCGGTTTTTCACGAAGTCACAGAGACAGCGTGTGCGCCATGATCTCCGTCATTCTGCATTCGGCGTTCTGAACGAAAATACCCGTGCGGCCGTCACCGGGCGCCATGCTGACGAAAACCTGAACCAGAAGGTCGTCGACATAGAGCATGAAAACATTCCTCCTGTAAAGATACCGGAAAGTATGTTCGGTTCCCGCGTCAATGCCGCGGAGCATGGCGCAGTCCTCTCCGTTTTCATCGAGTATCGTCAGTTTCAGGCGCTTATCGTCCCAGACGGTTTCCGTCACATTGGAACGGCGTTTATACGGATGACCGATATCAAGCGTTATGGCGGTTCCCTTTGTTTCCCCTTCGCCCGCAAGAAAACCGATCCTTGCAGGACGCCAGAGGTCGGTGCGGTGTTCGGTTTCGTCATAGTGCGGAGCGGAAAAGCAGACTATTTTCCCTTCAAGCATCAGCCCCTCTTCGTAATCTGTCGTGCGGGTCAGCATAACGAGTGCTGTTGTATCCGACACGGCAGGGCCTTTCGGGGACTCGCTGCGGAGATGCAGGAAGTTCTCCGCCTTTTCAAACAAAACCGGGTCTGTGCCCTCGCGGGACGGGATCCCCGGCAGACCTCCGGACGAAACAAGCAGAAAGTCCGTTTCCAGCTTTCTGCCGCGCAGAGCCCCGTTCTTTTCCCACCATCCGAGATGAAGGCCGCCTTCCGGGCCTATTAACGCACGGCAGGAGGGCATAAGCCAGACATCGTCGATCCCCCCGGCCATAACGCCGCATGAAATCATCACCTCGCTGCCGATGCGGAAGAAACTCGGCAGCGTCTGAATAAAGACCCTGTCCGCCAGCCTGTCATGACCGCAGAGACGGTAGGCGCCCCTGACCGGACGGAAAGGCCCTTCGGGACTGTCGGCGGTCATGACGTAGCAGTTGTACCCGTAACTGCCGGCATATCCTACAAAACCGCCGATATAATAATAGCGTCCGCCGATTTTTTCCATGCCGCCGCCTTCAAGGCAGTTGATCGGCGGGTATTCCCCCCACTCGATGACAGGCGGGGGCTGCTGCTCCCAGTGCAGGCTGTCCCGGCTTTTCATAAGGCCGAAGCAGCTTTTAAAAACGGGTTTCGGCGTCGCGACCGGATAACCCCAATAGATATTCTTTTCTTTATAGACATACATATGGTCCCACCGGCCGTTTTCGTTATACCAGCGGCCGTCGGGATGATTCTCCCCGGCATATTCCCAGTTCAAAAGATCATCCGAGACATAAAAACGAAGCGTGTTGTTGACGCGCCTCTCTTCATCGGGACTCGACCCGAAGTTGACCGCGTATCTGCCGTCGGGAGTCACACACCCGAACATCTTGAAAACGCCTTTTTGGTTTTCGATCACGCTTCCGGTCCCGTGCCAGTGAACGCCGTCTTCGGACTCCGCCAGCCACATCCGCGTGTCCGTGTAATCCGGACAGGGGCGGTGCATGCACATCATATAAAATCTGCCGTTCCTGAAAAGGATCATCGGATCCCACATGGCCCCTTCTTCGGGTTTATACAGCATAAATATTCTTCTTTCCGTGTTTGTTTGAAATAGAAACCAAATTCCGCAGGCTTATCTTTCTTCTATCGCTATAAACTCATACGGATTCATAATGCCGTCGTGCGCTGTTTTATTATAGTTTGACAGCAGTACTTTGCCGCCGGCCGGCTTTATTTTTTTTATCTTTTTACCGAAGTTGCAGATGCAGAGAATCGAATTTTCCGCCAAAACCCTTTTATATATAAATATATTATGTTTGGCCGATACAGGCACGAAATCGCCTTCAAGAAGCGTTCTTTCATTTGCTCTCGTCCTGATCAGCTTTCCGTAAAATGCGTAAATGCTGTCTGTGCCGTTGCGGTCGCTTTCCGCGTTGACGGACATGTGATTTTTATTAACCCGCAGCCAGGGGATGCCGGTCGTAAAACCGGCGTTTTTACTGCGGTTCCACTGCACGGGCGTTCTGGCGTTGTCACGGGAAGTTTTGCGGATGAGTTTCCATCTGAGCCGTTCTGGCACAAACATCGCCTTCAGCTGTTTGTCCACATTGAGGCTTTCTATGTCTCTGACTTCGCTTAAATCCGAAAAATCACCGTTTGTCATGCCGATTTCCTGCCCCTGATAAATAAAAGGAGTGCCTTTCAACGTGAAGTTGATTGCCCCCAGCATTTTTGCCGATTCGATTCTGTATTTTTTGTCATTTCCGAAACGGCTGACGGAGCGGGGAAGGTCATGGCTTTCAAAATACAGCGTGTTCCAGCCGAGACCCAGCTGCCACCTGAACAGAATATCCATCAGTTTTGCCGGTCTGAATTTAATTTTAAACCATTTCACGATGATCTGGTCGCATTCCATCGGCTCGAAAGCGAACATCATATCGAGCTCGCGTCTTTCGGGCGCGCAGAATTCGTTTGCCGTTTTTAAATCAGCCAGAACCGTCTCTCCCACCGTGAAGCAGTCATAAAGGTCTAAAACATCGGACCGAAGTCTTCTTAAAATATCGTGTGTGCCTTCCGCTGATAAATAATGCTCCCTGCCCGTCAGTATAAAATGCTTCTTGCCGTCCTCCAGGCTTTCTTTCCAGAGAACGTTGATGATGTCGCACCGGAAGCCTGCGATTCCCTTGTCCAGCCAGAAGCGCAGGATCTCTTTTACTTCATCGTAAACTTCGGGATTGTGCCAGTTCAGGTCAGGCTGCTTCCTGGAAAACAGATGGAGATAATATTCGTCGCCGCTGAATTTCTCCCAGGGACACTCCGCAAAAAAATTGCCCCAGTTGTTCGGCAGTCCGCCGTTTTTTCCCTTCCGGATAATATAATAATTCCTATATTTTTCTTCGCCCGCCTTTGCGCGCCTGAACCACTCATGTTCGTCGGACGTATGGTTGATCACCAGATCCATTATGATCTTAATGCCGCGTTCCGCCGCATCGGCAATCAGCCGGTCCATATCTCTCATCGTTCCGAATTCGGGATTGATTGCTTTATAATCCGAGATGTCATAACCGTTGTCGTCGTTCGGGCTTGCGTATACCGGCGACAGCCAGAGGATATCAATTCCAAGCTCTGCGAGATAATCCAGTTTGGATATGATTCCGGGAATATCCCCTATTCCGTCGCCGTCGGAATCGCAGAAAGAACGCGGATATATCTGATAGACCACACCTTTTTTCCACCACTGCAGTTCCATATATTACCTCTTCTCTGACGAAGCAGCGCTGCGGCGTTTCATCCGGTTTCCGCAGTGTTCTGCGGAAAAGACAAACCGTCCCGCATGCGCTGCCGGTCGATTGCGGCTGCGATATGCGCCGGACTCTTTTTATATACGGCGGGAAAAGAAAACCGGATTATTCCGTCCCGCGGGTATTTTTGTCATAACAGTCCCAAAAGGATTTGCCGTAAGGATGCTTTATATCTTCCCATTGGTCTCTCAGACGGAACAGCTCTTTTCTCAGCCTGTTCTTTACGTCTTTGTATTCCGTATCAGAGGCCAGATCGTTTAATTCGCAAGGGTCCTGCCGCAGGTCAAACAGCTGGGTCCCTGTATACTTTCCGGAGTATTCGATCAGTTTATACCTGTTGTCCTTCACGCTGCGTATTTGGTCGGTATAAGCGAAATAAAGGGTTTCCCGGAGCTTGACCGAGGGATCCCTCATCATCGGCGTGAGGTCATTGCCTTCCACGGACGGCGGAACCGGTATTCCGCAAAGACCGCACAGCGTGGGAAGTATATCAAGCAGGTATGCGTAATTATCAATACGCTGTCCCTGCGGTATACCGGGACCGGCGAAAATCAAAGGAACCCGTATGCTGTGTTCATAATGGTTCTGCTTGCCCATCAGACCGTGCTGCCCGACCGCAAGGCCGTTATCGCCTGTAAAAACCACGATGGTGTTTCCGGTTAATCCCTTTTTTTCGAGTGTTTCGAGTATACCGCCGACTGCGTCGTCCAGATGGCTGATCATCGCGTAATATTCGGCTGTATGCCGCTTCACTTCCGTTTCCGTCCGCGGATAAGGGGCCAGCACCTCATCACGTATATCCCGTATGCCGAAATCAAAGCTGTGTTCGGGCATATAATTCGGCGGCAGCTTTATTTTTTCGGGATCGTACATTCTTTTGAATTTTTCCGGCATCGTCCGGGGATCGTGCGGCGCCATAAACGAAACATAACACAAAAAAGGATCCTGTCCGCCGTAATTTTCGATGAAATTTTTCGCCGTATCCGAAATCAGTTCCGTAGAATGGTATCCCGGTCTGATCGTATCGCAGTTTACCTTCACGGTTCTGTTCCCGTAAAAGAAATCGGGGGTGATATCGACGGTATTCCCGTATCTGCCCGAGGGGTCGTAATGACAGACGGGAACATTCCAGTGGTCCCACATACCCCCGAAGAAAATCGAACCGCCCGCGTTGAAGCTTCTTGCATAGGAAGCCGTTCCGTTATGCCATTTTCCGGTGCCGAAAGCAGTATATCCGGCATTTCTAAACGCTTCCCCGAGGGTGGTATGGGTAGACGGAATATTCTGACCTTCGTTTTCTATATGAAAAAGCGTTCTTCCCGTATTGAACATCGCTCTGCTGGGCATGCAGACGGCGCCGGATGTTCCGCCGGGAATATGTGCATGAGTGAATGAAGCGGCACGCATGACCAGCCTGTCCAGATTCGGTGTGCGGATATCCGGATTGCCGAGAGCGCCGATCGTGTCAAACCGCTGGTCGTCGGCTATCAGAAAAAGAATATTCGGTTTGCCTGACATGATTTTCACCTGCCTGTTTTTATATTAAACCGTTACGGCGGAGAACCGCTTCACAAACGTTCCGCATAGACGTAATAGGCGCTCCGGATGCCCCCCTCACGGTCGATAAAAAAGGCTTCCAGAATCGTTTCGTCGGTTCTTTCGATTTCAATTATGAACACCGTTTCGGCTGAACCGCCGGTATAATCCGCCGTATGGACCTGTCCGAAAAGAACAAGCTTCGCTTTTTCCGGCTGTATGCCGCGCGGTATGATGTCTGCCTGATAAGGAACCAGTCTGCCTGCGGATTCCGCATCGATCACAGCGTCGGAAGGCAGGTTCAGCTCTTCCGGCCAGCGCCGAAGCGCAAAACGGTATGTTCCCGGGCGGTCCGCCCTGACCGTCCACCTGTCGGAACTTTTTAAAGCTTCGGCGATCTGCCTCTGGTTCCACGCCACATCTCCCATGACGTCCATAGCGTTCAGGCAGGTCGGATTTTCAGCCTCATGACCCAGAATGACGGGACTGTAATGACAAAAAGAAGGGGAGAGGGCATCATACAGGCGGCTGTGCTCTGACCTGAGCCTTTGTACGATTTCGGGATGTTCACCGGCTGTATCCCGTCTTTGTTCCGGATCGGACAGGATGTCATACAGTTCCCGGCTGTTGATCAGCCTCCACTTTCTCGTCATGACCGCGCAGCTGTCTTTAGGAGGAGGGTCGGTGTTCTGCACATACTGGATAAAGTGGATCCGGTCTGCGGGAAGGTTTTGAATTTTACCGGTGATCAGGTCCGCGAGGCTGGTTCCGTCCGGGTCCGTATCTTTATCATCCATCCCGCACAGGTCTGTCAGCGTCGGCATCAGGTCTATGTCCAGGCACATTTCGCCGACATCCCTGCCGCCGCCGATATTTCCGCCGGGCCATCTGATAAAGAAAGGCACACGGTGCCCTCCGTCATAATAAGAACCTTTCATCCCCCTCATGCCGGCTCCGTATCCCCGCACCGGATATTGCCGGTCGTCTAAAACGCATCCGCCGGAACTGCCGTTGTCCGTCATAAAAATAAGGATGGTGTTCTTTTCAAGTCCCGTTTCCGACAGCATCCGACGGAGTTTTCCGAAATTTTCATCGATGTTCGCGATCATACCGTAAAATTCAGGCGAAGAGATCTCCGGATTCCCCGCATACGGCCTGACATACCGTTCCTCGACAAGATAGGGGCTGTGCGGGGCGTTGGTCGCAATATAGGCGAAAAAAGGTTCTTCACAGTCAGAGATGAATTTCATGGCTTCGCCGAACCAGACATCCGTACAGTACCCGGTGTGCCGAACGGGCTTTCCGTTGTGGAAATAGGTGTCGTCAAAATAATCATTGCCCCAGAAGTCGGGTGTCTGGCCCACTCCTCCGCCCTTGTGCGCGACAACCCGCTGAAAACCCCGGTCCTGAGGCCTGTACGGATAATTGTCTCCGAGATGCCATTTTCCGAACATACCTGTCGTGTATCCGTTTGCCGTAAAAATATCGGCCATTGTCGTTTCATCTGATCTGAGTATAGAGCGGCCCCAGCAGGTAGCCCAGACTCCGTTTCGAAGCGGTCTGTGGCCTGTCATAATGGCACTGCGTGTCGGCGCGCAGAGGGGCTGAACATGAAAGTCGTTCAGACGAACCGACTCCCTGTAAAAAGCGTCGATATCGGGGGTTTTTATCCGGGGATTTCCCGTGCAGCCGAGATCTCCGTAACCCTGGTCATCCGTAATCACGAGAATTACATTGGCTTTTTATTCATAAGCGGTCAAACCTTTCTTTTTTCGGAAGGATCCGACAAAAAAGCAGAACCGGTTCGGTTCACAGGAACCGGCGCGTTCTGCCAGACGGGATTTTTATGAAGCGAGAAACGAAAACTTCGCGTTCCCTTTTGTTTTCAGATACAGGTACATGGCAGCCGATGCCGCGGCAAGGACGACTGCGAACAAAGCGATGCACAGTTCCGGAGGCAGGAGGTCTTTCAATACGTAGATATACAGAAGAACCGGCGCGGCGGCAACTCCCATGGAGGTGAACATGGTGAGCACGGAACTTATCCCCTGTTTAACCGCTACGGTTTCGCTGATCCAGTCGAATTTGGGAAAGCGCAGATTGATTACCACGCCCAGCAGCGCCTGGAAAACCGTCATAACGGCGGGAACGGCGATAATCAGTCCGATCATAACAGGCGCCGGCTTCAGTATAAAAGAGAGGCAGACGGACGCGAAAACAGTCGCCGGCAGGCATACCGCCATGTGGGCATAAGCTTTCGAGAGAAGAATGTCTCCTCCGTCGACCGGAAAAGACTGTGCGATCCAGAGGCTTTTTCCTTCAAGCGAAACAGAAGGGGCCGAAATGATGTTCGTTGCCGCCAGAAAGCACAGTGCGATCACGGCTGCGGGACCTGTCATCGATTCGAAGTCCGGTATGGCGGCAAGCATGCCGAGGATCTGTTCCCTTTTAAAAAACAGGGCAAACGGCAGGATAATCGTAAAAACCACGCCGAGAGCCCCGTTGAGCATATACATGGGGCTTGCAATAAAATGTCTGAGTTCCTTTATGACAAGGGCTTTTTTTATTCCGCTGACTTTCAGCGCTTTTTCCCTGTATTTTATTCTGACGGCGCCTTTTTTGGCGGTGATGATCATCAAAAAGCTTTTGGATAAAACAAAATACAGCAGACAGAAGGGAAGTATCGCGGAGATAAAAAACCAGAACAGGCTGACTGCGCTTCTTTCGGCAATTGCATACCCGAAGTGATAGGCGGGAAAAACAACGCGTTTTAAAGCTTCCGCAACAGCGGTGCCGTTTTGAATAATACGGTTGAGATAGTTGTTCGCCTGACTGTAAATATAAAAATATCCGAATAAAAAAGCAAGCGAAAAAATAATGGTCACAAGCGATTTATTCCGCATTCTCGAACCGATCAGGGCTATCAGCCATCCGAACAGGCAGGACAGGGTCAGAACAAGAAACGGCAGAAGCATGAAGAGAAGAACGAAGAACAGCAGGTCGGCGGCGGATGCCCTGACATTCATAAAATAAACGACACCCGCGGGCAGCGCGACGAGCAGTTCGAAAAAAACATTCTGGAAAAAAAGCATGGTCATACGGCTTGCCAGTATATAACCGGGCGGTATCGGCATCGAAAGCAGAAGTTCGTTGTCTCTGGCTTCAAACAGCTGCGTCTGCGTCGTAAAAATACTGCCGATAAAACAAAGCGCAAACGCGACGATTCCCGCTATGGAGAAATAAAGCCAGCCCAGCCCCGAATTATACAGGGGCAGAACGAGGCTGTTGAACATCATTGCAAACAACATAAAGAAACTGGCGTAGGCATAGATCATAAGAACGGCAAAAAGCAGGATCAGCAGTTTGCTGCTCTTTTTTTTGTTGAACAACCCGCGGAACAGAAACGACACCATGGCCTGCATTCTCGACTTGAGCAAGGCTCTAAACATTTTTGCCCTCCGATTCCAGGAAAGCCGCTTCCAGCGAGGCGTTGCCCTTTACTTCATCCATACTGCCCGAAATGACAAGTTTTCCGTTCTTGATGATGGCCACTTTATCGCACAGCTTTTCCGCGACCTCCAGTATGTGAGTCGAAAAAAAGATCGCTCCGCCCCGGGTACAGATCTCGCGCATGATTTCTTTTAAAGTATAGGAAGCCGTCGGATCGAGGCCGACAAAGGGTTCATCCATGATAATAAGGTCCGGGTCGTGAATAAGCGCGGATATGACCGTCAGTTTCTGCTTCATACCGTGGGAATAGGATGATACGGACTGAGCGAGGTCATCGGTAAGCCCGAATAAGCCGGCGTATTTTTTGATTTTTGTTTCTCTGTCCGATTTTGAAATGCCGTATATATCCGATACGAAATTCAGATATCTGATACCGGACATAAACTCGTATATATCCGGATTGTCGGGTATGTAGGCTGTTTTCTTTTTGGTCTGCAGCGGCTCTTTGCGGACCGAAATGCCGTCGATGAAAATTTCGCCTTTTTCAAACTGCAGAATTCCGCAGCATGCTTTGATCGTCGTTGTTTTGCCGGCTCCGTTATGTCCGATAAAACCGTATATTTCACCTTTTTGTATGTGAAGCGAAAGATTGTCGACCGCCTTCTTTTCTCCGTATGTTTTTGTAAGATTTTCGATTTTAAGCATCTGTTGTCCCTCTATTCATATTCTTTGGTAACAATTACTATTTTAATCGTTTTTATAAAAAAGTCAAGTAGAATCATGCGGATCCGCATGGATTTTCGGCTTGACAAATCGGGACGGTTATAGTATCATAGTATTGCATCAGGTTCCGTAAGGGACTTTTATGACCGGAATAATCAACGGGCCGCGCCGCGAAGGTACGGGGATTTCGCGTTCTATAAGGAACGTTTTTCCTGCATGACGCGGTTTTTTTGTTTTTTGCGAAATATGACCGGCGTGTTATCCGTGCGCAGAACGGACGGATTTATTTTATCCTGTGTCAGCGCCGTCAGACGGGATTTCTCCGGACGCTGTCGCCCCGTCCGTGTCAGAAATGAGAAAAGAAGGATAGATTATGACATTAACAGATTTCTTTAAGCAGAATCCGCGCGTCGTTCTTGCATTTTCGGGCGGTACGGATTCATCCTATTTATTATACGAAGCCGTCAAAAACGGCGCATCGGTTCGGGCTTATTATCTGCATACGGTTTTCCAGCCTGATTTTGAAACAAGGGATGCCCGCAGGCTTGCGGCTCAGCTCGGAGCGGAGCTTGTCATCCTTGATTATGATATACTGTCAGCGGACGGTGTTGAGGAAAACGGAACAGAACGCTGCTACCGGTGCAAAACCGCCCTGTTCGGAGAAATCTGCCGGCGTGCATCCGCAGACGGTTATAATACCGTTATCGACGGTACGAACGCGTCGGATATCGAGGGCGACCGTCCGGGGATGCGTGCCCTGAAAGAACTGCATGTTCGCTCTCCGCTTCGCGAATGCGGACTGACAAAAGCCGAAATACGCCGTCTTTCCCGCGAAGCCGGACTGTTTACGGCAGATAAACCGGCATATTCCTGCCTTGCCACGCGTATTCCGTTCGGTACCGCCATCACGAAAGAGGATCTTGCCCGCATTGAAAAGGCTGAAGACGCCCTTTCGGAATTGGGATTTTCCGATTTCCGTATCAGGCTTGCGGGAAACACCGCAAAGCTGCAGCTGCGGACGGATGATTTTATGCCTGCAGCCGAAAAACGGCAGGAGATACTGTCGGCGCTCGGCGGCAGTTTTAACGACATACTTCTCGACCTGAGAGCAAGATAAAAAAACGGATAAAGGACGGCATAGTCGATACAATGGAAAAAAAAGAAATACTGGAACTGCTTGTCCGGCTGCGCGACGGACATACGACGCCTGAAGAAGTGCTGCTTCAACTTAAAATCGCGCCTTTTGACGACCTTGGATACGCCAAGGTGGACCATCACCGGGGACTCAGGCAGGGTTCGAACGAGGTTATTTACGGTGCGGGAAAGACACCCGAACGAATCCGGGGCATCATAAACTCAATGATGGAAAACGGCGCAAAAAATATACTCGTGACCCGCATTGACGGCGATGCCGCAGGTCATCTTTCCGCATTTTTCCCTTTTACTTATTATCCGGAAGCGAGGATCGGGGTGGCGCTGCAGGAAACGGCTTCTCTTCCCGCAGGCAATATTGTCGTAGCTTCCGGCGGAACCAGCGACATAGCGGTATGCGAGGAGGCGGCTGTCACCGCGGAAGTGCTCGGCAGCCGTGTTGTCCGCATGTATGATGTGGGCGTTTCGGGTCTGCACCGGCTTCTGTCCCATCTCGATGTGATCATGAGCGCCCGCGTGATTGTGGCGGTTGCCGGAATGGAAGGTGCGCTGGCAAGTGTCATCGGAGGACTCTGCGACTGCCCTGTAATTGCCGTTCCGACCAGCGTCGGTTACGGCGCCAATTTCGGAGGACTGGCCGCGCTGCTGTCCATGCTCAATTCCTGTGCCAGCGGGGTGAGTGTCGTGAATATCGACAACGGTTTCGGCGCGGGTTATCTTGCCCATATGATCAACCGCATGTAGCCGGTAAAATTACGGATTTTAAGGATAAAAGAATGAAAACTTTATATATAGAATGCAATATGGGGGCGGCGGGCGATATGCTTGCGGCGGCTCTTTTTGAACTTCTGGAACGGGACGATGCGGAAAATTTTCTGAATGAACTGAACCGGACAGTACCGGAAGGCGTATCGGCGCACTGCCTGTCTGTTTCGAAATCAGGCCTGACGGGTACCCGTTTCGAAGTGTCGGTAAACGGAGCACCTGAAAGCAGCGGGGATGACGACTTCGGTCATATACACGACGGCCACGGTCATGATCATGACCATGAGCATCATGACGGCCACAGCCATCCTCATTCGCATCATCAGGAACGGGACAGCGGTTCAATGGCCGAAATCGAACAAATGATAAGCGGGCTGGAGGTCAGCAGCCGTGTCAGGGGAGATATTCTTGCCGTCTACCGCATGATTGCGGATGCCGAATCCCGGGTTCACGGCAAACCTGCCGCTCAGGTTCACTTTCATGAAATCGGAGCCCTGGATGCCGTTGCCGACATAACGGCCGTCTGCATGCTTATGGAAAAACTTTCTCCGGATCATATAGCCGTTTCACCCGTTCATGTAGGCTCGGGTATGGTGCGCTGCGCTCACGGTCTGCTGCCTGTGCCCGCTCCCGCGACCGCGCTGATACTCAGGGATGTTCCGGTTTACGGCGGAAATATCCGGGGTGAGTTGTGTACCCCGACCGGAGCGGCTCTGCTCCGTTATTTTGCGGATTCTTTCGGACCGATGCCCGCAATGACCTATTCGCGGATCGGTATCGGAATGGGCAAAAAGGATTATGAAGCTGCAAACTGTGTCCGCGTTTTTCTGGGCGGCGACGGTGAAACCGCGGATACTCCCAACGGCCGGATTATCGAACTCAGCTGCAATGTCGATGATATGACCGGTGAAGCGGCAGGTTTCGCTTCGGAAATCATGCTTCGCGAAGGCGCGCTTGATTTTTTCTGCGTTCCTGTATTTATGAAAAAAAACAGGCCCGGATTTATGTTTGTTTGCCTCTGCGATGAAAATGACGCCGGACGTATGGCAGCGCTGATGCTCCGGCACACAACTTCTTTCGGGGTACGAAAAAAGCTTTGCGAGCGCTATACTCTGGACCGTACAACCACGGAAAAAGATACGCAATACGGAAAAATACGCATAAAACAGGGTGTCGGATACGGAACCGGTAAAAGCAAGCCCGAATACGAGGACCTGAAGGCGGCCGCGGAAAAAAATAATTTATCCATATCCGAAGTGTATTCCGGCAATGAATGACGGGGGAGTCTGTTATGGTGCTGTATACGAAACAGGGAAACAGAAGAGTCCCGCGGCTGTACAGCCCGCGTCTGACCGCGCTGATTATATGCGATATGTGGGACCGTCACTGGTGTGCGGGTGCATCGGCACGGGTCAATGAAATGGCGCCGGTGATGAATGAACTGGCATGCGCCATGAGGGATTCCGGAGCGCTCGTGGTCCATGCTCCGAGCGATACAATGGACTTCTACACCGGTTATCCGGCAAGGCTCAGAATGACGGAAGCCGATATTCCTCTTTTTAAGCTGACCGGCGCCGGCCGGATCCGCGATTCTCTTCCGGATCCGGAACGGGAACTGGATTCGACGGACGGAGGATGCGACTGTCTGACCGCATGCAGCCCCCGCAAGGCCTGGATATGCCAGAATCCGGCGATTCTGATACACGACAGGGATATCATCGGCGATGACGACCGTGTTTTAAGCTATATGAAGTACCGTTCGGTTACCGACGTCATAATAGCCGGTGTGCATGCCAATATGTGTATAATCGGGCGACCGTTCGGATTGTTAAAGCTCAAGGCTAACGGATTTTATCCGATGCTTGTTCGGGATCTGACCGATACCATGTATAACCACCGCATGCCCCCTTATGTCGGCCATTTCCGCGGCAATGAGATAATCGCCGGATACATCGAAGCCTATATCGCTGCGACTGTAACATCCGACAATATAATCGGGGGAAAACCGTTTCGATTTGCGGAAGACGTATAGTTTTACGGGGTCTGCGCACTGTTGAAGAGGCTGACCGGGAGATCAGCCGCATTTTTAAACTATAAATATAAAGAGGACCGCAATGAATGGCATCAGCCCATCGGAAAAATCAAAAAGGCCGGTTATAAATACGGTTTTGCTGCTTCTCCTGTTTCCTGTTTTCAATTATCTGGTTCTGTCTTTTCTTTACGAGTATATCGCCGGTGATATTATGCGCCGGACCGAGGCGGAGATCCTTTTCTATGTGACCGGAGCGCTGTCTTTCGCGCTTTCTTATATCTGTTTCGGCGTGGTTATCGCTTCTGTTATAAAATACGGGGTGAAGGGCAGCAGATTTGAGGTGGCGGCCGGTTATGCGGCTTTGTTTTTACCCTATCTCGGGAGCATCCTGATTAAGCTGATTCTGACTACGGACTTCCGCGATTATGCGGGCTATTATCTGGCGTATACGGTTCTGAATTATATTCTGCTTGACGGAGTTGTTCTTACCGCCGTGATCTTGTTGACTTCTCTGTTTAAAAAGAAAATGAAAAAACATAATCCGATGCTTGCGTCTTTTTTTCTGACCGCTTCGATATTGGCGGCCGTAGGGCTGATAAAGGAAATAGTTCTGACTGTCCGGTTCATATACGAATTGATGTATGAATATTATACCCCCGTTACATTCAGTGAACTTGTGTCGCTTGTCACGTCTTACCTGATGCTGTTTGCCAAAGCAGTCGCCGGTTATATGATCATGCGGCTGACGGCCCGTTATGCCGTAAAATAACAGCGTATTTTAACATACGGCCGTGTTTTTGTATTTCCGCGACGCATAAATTAAAATACGATCCGAATTTTTGATTATTGTTGACAGACGGTGAACATTATGATACAATATGTGAAAGCGATATTCACCGTGAAGGAGATATATAAATGGAATTCTGCGAGAAATTACAATCGGCGCGTATAAAGGCGGGTCTGACGCAGACCGAACTCGGAAATGCCGTGGGATTGAGCGGGCGTACAATCATGGGGTATGAGACAGGGAACCGCCGCCCGCGCCAAAAAGATATCTATTTCCGCCTTGCCGAACAATTAAAGATCGGGATAAATTTCCTTCTGACCGAAGAGGAGGAATTTTTAACGGATGTCAGAATAAAATACGGAAACCGGGGCGAATCGGAGGCGCGCGAGCTGATCGGGAGGAGCGCGGCGCTGTTTGCCGGTGGGGACCCTGATGACGAAGATAAAACGGCTTTCCTTCTCGAAATCCGCGAATTATATCTGGAATCCAAAGAAAACGCCAAAAAATACACGCCTGAAAAGCGCCGGAAAGTTTAACGGCAGGTGTGTTGTATGGCATATGAATATATTAATGCCGAAGTAAAGAGAATTATCAAAAAGTACGCTACGCGCGACCCTTTTCATGTTCTGAAGAGGTCCGGAGCGATCATCAAATACAGCGACCGGTATAACAATCTCAAGGGTTATTATTTTCATTCGCTGCGCAGCGATTTTATTGTTTTAAACGCAAGGCTCCCCCGTGAGGAAAAGCGCATCGTCGCTGCTCATGAACTCGCCCATTTTATTCTTCATAAAGAAATGGCCAAAGCCGGTCCTATACGTGACAGCGCCATGTTTATTGTCAACACACGGCATGAATATGAAGCCAATTTATTCTGCGCCGAGTTGCTTTTGTCGGATGAGGACATTCGGGATGCGGAAAAGAACACGGACGGCGACTTCTTCAATATGAGCCGCAGTCTGAGCGTCATGCCGGAACTGCTTTTATTCAAACTTCACTCCATGAACAGGCGAGGCTATGATTTTAAGCTGCCGCTTTCTCTCGACAGCACATTCCTGAAACGTTGATTTTGATTTTTTACCGGACCGATGTTCGATTTTTCGGCTTTGCCGAAGATATTAGCCTGCCGTCCGTATTCAATAAACACACGGCCCCGCGGTTTATGTTGTCCCGGCGGGGCTGTTTTCAACACGGTTGCTTTTTCGTCAGCTGTTTTCTTTGCTTTTATAATTCTCGGCTTTTCTGCGCTGTTTTATCTGCACGGCTATGGATTTATGCCACTGTTGTTTTTGACGCATATAGTCCGTTTTATTGTCCGTGTATCTGGCTTCGTGTTTCAGTTTCTGATAACTGTCCCACCGCTCCTGTGTGAGCAGACCTGTCGAAAGTGCTTCTTTTACGGCGCATCCCGGTTCGCTTTCGTGCAGGCAGTCGCTGAACCTGCAATGGCCGAAAAATGCTTCCACATCGGTAAACGCTTGTCCGAGACCCGACGAAACATCCCACATACCGAGTTCGCGCATACCGGGAGTGTCGATGATCATAACGCCGTTTTTCAGCATGATAAGCTGGCGAAGAGATGTGGTGTGGCGGCCTTTTGAATCGTCTTCGCGGATATCATTTACCGGCATGATCTCCTCACTCGCTAATACGTTTACAAGACTCGATTTTCCTACCCCCGATGAGCCGAGAAAAACGATTGTTTTGCGGGGCTGCATATAGTCCGAAAGCTCCGCTAATCCGAAGCCGGTTTTTGCGCTTACAACATGAATGCGGGCTCCCGCCGCAGTCTTTTCCGCTGCCCGGACTTGTTCTGCGAAATCATCGGCCAGATCGGCCTTCGTCAGAACAACAACGGCAACGGCTCCGCTTTGCCGTGCAAGAGTCATGTAGCGTTCCATTCTTCTGATATTAAAATCAAAGTTCAGCGACGCCATGATAAAAACGTAATCAAAATTCGCCGCGACAGCCTGTTCCCCGCGCCCCGGTGTCGGATCCCGCCGTGAAAAATAGGATTTGCGGTCCAGTGTTTTTATGATCTGACTGTCGCCGCTTAAGTTATGGGTGATCAGAACAAAATCGCCTGTGGTCGGGAAGGATTCAGGTGTGTCTCCGAAGTAAGTGCCTGCTTTTAATCTGCCGTAGACCGGACCGTAACCGCAGATTAACGCGTAGCGTTCTTTATGGACAGCTGTAATACGCGCGGGCATACCGTCCGCGTATTCCGGCATCATGGCCGGATCAAATCCGTATTCTTTTAAATCAGTCAATGTTTTCTTCCTTTTTTTTTATTATTGATGATATTTTTATTTCGGTTGATAGGGCTATTCAGCATGAGGTGCTGCTGTTTTTTGTTTTTGACGCGAATTTCAAAGCGTATTTCATTTAAAAACGGCATAAAAATACCGCGGAAAGCAGCCTTTGCGCGGCTGTTTCTGCGGCAGATGGGAACGGCGGTTTTTTATGCCCGGGAGCATAAAAAAAGACACGCCTGTCCGGATGTGTCTGAAGTCTGAAAATGATTTTCAAACCTGAAAACAGTATTCACGAAAGGTTACTGTACGGCAAAACAAAACAAACGTCTTATGTCCTGCCGTTATTCGGTTTTATTTATCGGCCGCCGATTCATGAGCATTCATTTATTAAACAGCTCCCTTCGTTTCCGCTGATGCGGTGTTTTATCTGAACTCAGTGTATCATAAAATTAATACTATGTCAATATGTTAATCATATATTTTTATATCGTTAACATTCGGCGTTTGTCATTAAAATTCCGTTTTCGCGTATATCGATAATACCGTACGAAGGAAATCCGATGGCGGGAACCGAAATACTGCCCGGGCAGAATAAGCGCAGGCTCTTTGATGTTTCCGGAAAAGAACTCTCTTCACACGGAATATATTGCTGATAGCTTTGATGCGTATGTCCGAACAGAACGATATCCGCCTTCTCTTTACAGCCTGCGGCAATAAGCGTTTCATATCCGTACTTGACGCCGTAACGGTGTCCGTGACACAGCATCAGCCGGAGTCCGCAAATTTCGCGAAACAGCAGCGAAGGAAAACGGTTTTTCTTTGATTGCAGCGCAAACAAATGATTTTCATGATTGCCCGCGATGCACAGATATTCCGCGCCGGTATATTTTTCCCGCAGGGGACCGAGATCATCGGCGCCGTCTCCGAGATGAATGATGATATCCGAGGAAGTCGCGTGCATACGCATCGCTTCGGCCATGAAACGCGTGTCTCCGTGCGAATCCGAGAAAACAAGCAGCTTAGCTCTTTTTTTATCTGATGTCATAGATTATCCGAATACTTTCATTTATTTTGATTTCCGTAATGCGGAAAACCGTCTTTTACTGTCAAATATCAATAATTATATTGACTTATGCTTCATATATAGTATAATATGTGTCAGCAGTATCATTATTTTTATATAAAAAACGGAAAGGGAGCGTATGCCATGGAGAAAAAAATAGAGATTCAGGGAAATATAGTTATGTTCCTTGACACATCGGGCAAGGATGTGGAGTCGCACGCAATGTCTGCTTCCGATATTTCAACCATACATATTGACCGGCGAACAATCTCCAAACTGTTCGGCTTTAAAAAAATCGAAACCAAATGTATAGTGATCACCGCGCAGGGTCTCAATAAAAGACTTGAAATTTTCGAGTATCTCGAAGGACCCGAGGCATTCGCTGCATATGCCGATGAACTGATCAAATACGCAAAAGCTCATCACATAGCCTACCGAACGCCGGACGGCGAATGATTTTGCCGGTATCCCGGCAGGCTTATTGCGGGAGAACCGCAATAAGCCTTTTTTATGGCTGCTTTTTATCGAACAGTGTGATCGCTTCATATATGCTTTTTACAGGAATTAATTTAATGCGTCCGGCTGAGTGTATTTTCTCGACCGAGCGCCTCGGTAAAACGATTTTCGAAAAGCCCAGTCTTTCCGCTTCCTTTACCCTTTGTTCTGTGTTTGAAACAGCCCGGCATTCCCCGGACAGACCGATTTCGCCGACTGCGATCATATCGTCCGGAAGAGGTTTGTCAAGCAGGCTCGAAATCATGGCCATTGCCGCTGCCAGATCTGCTGCCGGTTCGTCGATCTGCAGACCTCCGACCACATTCAGATAGATGTCCTGTGCTGAAAAACGCAGGCCGAGTCTTTTTTCGAGGACGGCGAGCAGCAGGCACATCCTGTTGTAGTCAGCCCCGTTTGCGGTCCGCCTCGGTGAAGGGAATACCGTAGGGGTCGCCAGTGCCTGTATCTCTGCGATGATCGGACGGCTGCCTTCCATGACACATACGGCGCAATTGCCCGAAACTCCCGTAGGACGGTCGCGGAGCAGCATTTCTGACGGATTCGCCACTTCATTCAATCCTGTTTCGGTCATTTCGAATACGCCGATTTCGTTTGTGGAACCGAAACGGTTTTTAACGGCTCTTATGATCCTGTGGGCATACCGGCGTTCTCCTTCAAAATAAAGCACGGCATCAACCATATGTTCGAGTACCTTGGGACCGGCGATTCCGCCTTCCTTGTTGATGTGACCGACAAGAATGACCGCGGCACCGTCGGTTTTCGCCTTTGCGATCAGACGGGCGGCCGTTTCGCGCACCTGCGAAACACTTCCGGCGGTCGAAGAGAGTCTTGAATCGGTCAGCGTCTGGACCGAGTCGGCTATAATAACCGACGGTTTTATTTCACCGGCTTCTTTCAGGATATTGTCGATGTCTCCGTCCGTCAGCATATAAATGCCGTCGCCGGATATTTTCAGACGTTCGGCCCGCATCTTAAGCTGACCCGGCGATTCCTCACCCGATACATAGAGAACGCGCCTCATCGAATTATCCGCCACAGCTCCCGAAAGCTGCATCAGAAGCGTTGATTTTCCTATACCCGGCTCACCCGAAAGCAGCACAACGGAACCGGCGACAAGACCTCCGCCCAATACGCGGTCAAGTTCACCGATACCGGTTGCAGCTCGAATATATTCGGGCATACAGACGGAGGATAAAGACACAGCCCGGATTTCGGAATATCCGGACTGAACCGTATTCTTTTGCGGAGTTTCCTGTTCCGCAGGCACTTCTTCAAAAGTATTCCACGCGCCGCAGGTAGGACAGCGGCCAAGCCATTTGCTGCTTTGCGCGTCGCACTCGGAACATATGAATACGGATTTCGGCTGTTTCATATTTTCACCTGTTTCTTTATCGGGACCCGTCTGCTATCCGGCTGATTTTACACGACCGGGCCGTTCAGGGCAGATTGCTGTAAAAAATCCCGCCGGAAAGCAATATCGTTACATACGGCTCGTGACGGGAAAAACAGATATATTCGGTTGATGTGTTTTGTCTCTGCCGTTTTTGAATACCGGACAGCCTGCTGCAGGCGGATAGTACGCATTTATCTGTTTGAGGGATTTTTCTTCGGCGCGCCGGTTTTGATTCCGAAGATACCGTGCAGGCTGTATCCGCGAAGACCGAATATATACCCGAACCCGCAAACGATGACGGCGGGAAACACGATTAAAATAAGCGAAACGGGATTATTCGGGGAGAAGTATTGAACGAGTCCAAGGTACATAGCCTGAATAAAACGCGCGGCGGCGTTGCAGACGCTGTATAAATTGACCGCCCACTCGGGATGCAGCCATATTTCTTCGCTTTTGTCGATCAGCATATAGCCGGATACCGCCAGTATACCGAGCAGCAGATTCAGGATATTCGCAATGAAGGAGAGCAGAAAAAATTTCTGCGGCTGTTCCTTCATGCGTCCGGCATCTATCCGGATCTTATCCGTTGTACCTGTTTCCCAGGACATTGTATAAAGCAGGAACATGTAAAACAGGATGGAAAATATACTCGTTATCAACAGAAGCTTTTCATTCTGAGATGTTGCCATGGCAAGCACCAGCCCGAATACAGTCATACCGAGTTGATTTACCATCATTTTTGTAATCATGTATGAATTTGTCTTTAAAAATTGAAACATATAGACCGATTCCTTCTGTGATTCTTGATATTCCGGACTGCGATACGGTTAAAAAACATCGTTCATCGAATGTTTCCGTATAATAATTCTAAAGAAAAGTTGTTAAAAATACAAGCGTACAAATGAAAATTTACATATTATCCATGAAAAAATCCCGGGGTCAGATATAATAATAGATACATATAACATAAAAGGGGGCGTTTTATTTGTCGGATTCACCGGTAATTATCGAGGAATTCAAGAGGCACATGCTTCTGATCAAAAATCGTTCGGACGGTACCGTCAGCGAATATGAAAACGATTTGCTGCTGTTTTTACGATATATCACCGCGAAGCGCGAAGGCATCGAACTGACATCCGACGAATTTGGCGCAATCGACATTTCCGGCAAAGATATTGATTTTGTAAGGTCGGTCACCCGGGAGGAAATATATGAATTTTTTATGTACGCGGCACAGATACGTCGCAACAGCGCAAGGTCGCGCGCACGAAAGCTTTCGTCCATAAAAAGCTTTTATAAATATCTGACCGTCTCAATGCGTTATTTTGAAGAAAATCCCGTAAAAAACATCGATACGCCCCCGTCAAAAAGGAATGAACTCCCGAAGTATCTTACAGTCGAGGAAAGCATGATGCTGCTGTCCGCAGTTCGGCAGGATACAGAGTCGAAAACAAGAATACGCGATTATGCAATAATAACTCTTTTTCTGAATTGCGGAATGCGGCTTTCGGAGCTTGTGAACATAAATCTCTCGGATATTGACCGCTCATTCAGATCGATGAGAGTGATCGGAAAAGGTAAAAAAGAACGTATTATCTATTTAAACGAAACCTGCCGTGAGGTAATGGAAGACTACCTGAAAAACCGCGCAGGCGATGCCGAGATCAAAGACAAAAACGCGTTTTTCCTCTCTTCGCGTCACAGCCGGATCAGCCATAAAACAGTTCAATGGATGATTTATAAATATCTGGCGGCCGCCGGCCTGGAAAACAGACATTTTTCGGTGCATAAACTGCGTCACACCGCAGCCACCCTGATGTATCAGACCGGAAAGGTGGATGTCCGTGTTCTCAAAGATATACTCGGTCATGAACAGCTCAACACCACGCAGATTTACACCCATGTCAGTGACGAGGGGATGGCAAAGGCAATGGATGAGAATCCGCTGAATTCCGTTAAAAAAAAGAAAGATAAAGAATAAAGATGAATAAAAAACAAAAACCGGATGACAAACCGCGGTATAGGGTCTATGAAAAATAAAATGAAAAAAAGGAAATCCGGCAGTATGGCGATATTGCTTCCGGTATTTCTTGTTTTTACCGCAGCGGTATTTATAATTCTGAAAATTTTGTTCTCGTCGCCTGCTTTTACCCTTGTGGATACGTCTTACGCGGGCAACGGTATATACAATACTTTTTTCATGAACGGAACGGGCGTGATGGATACCGACATCCCGATCCCGTCATCCGAGGCCGAGACGGCTGTGACCGAAGAAATTATAAACATATTCGGTGAAATCACCTATAGCCCCATGGCTGTGCTTATTTCCGGCGACGGCACGGTCGTTGTGGATATCGAAAAAGACAAGGTCGCATTCCCGGCGTCGCTTACAAAAATCATGACGGCCGTCGTAACACTGGAACGGGTTGCCGACCTGTCGGCAAAAATCGTTATGGATGCCGATATTTTCGAAATAGCCGCAACGGAAAACGCCGCGATCGCCGGTTTTATGTCCGGAGAAGAAGTTACGGTACTTGACCTGCTTTACGGTACGCTGCTGACCTCCGGTGCGGATGCAACGCTTGCTTTAGCCCGCTATGTATCGGCAACAGAGAGCATGCCGGGTTCCGAGGAAGCCTTCGTTGAGCTTATGAACGAAAAGGCGTCGGAGTTGGGGCTTGCACAGACTGTTTTTACCAATGCGTCGGGGCTTCACAATCCCAAACATTATTCCACCGCTTATGAAATGGCGATGCTTTTCGCTTATGCCCTTAAAAACGAAACTTTCCGGCAGATTATATCTGCGTCCGAGTATACGACGGCGCCCACAAATATGCACGAACAAGGACTGGAAATGAAATCGACCGTAAGGTCGGCCTTTAAAAAAGCAGGGCTGGAAATGTATCCGGTATTGGGCGGTAAGACAGGTTATACGCCTGAAGCGAAACTCTGCCTCGCGTCTTTTGTGACGATCGATTACGAAGGTGCTCTCAAGGATTTCATACTTGTTACCCTCGGAGCCGGTGACGGAACCTATGAAACGCAGTACCACGTCATGGATGCCTATGAAGTTTTCCGGACAGTCGCAGCCGATAATGCACCGCAGGCGGAAACAACGAATCCCCCGGAAACAACCGATCTTCCGGAGACAGCGGTTCCTCCCGCCTGAATCCTCAAATACAGGCATAAGGCAGAACATTTTCCGTTCCTGCGGTCAGGTATGTTCTGCCTTTTTTCTGTGAGCCCCGTTTTTATTACGGAATCTTAAAGAGACTTTTTGAAACGGACCGGCAGGATCAAAAGCGGGACACGGTTTATCGTTTGACAAGCAGGACGGTTTATGCTATAATGACCCCGGATATAAACCGGATGCTTCAGCTGTGATTTACCGCCGGATCGTACGGCTGTATAAAATAACCGCGTATTTTTCTGCGGAGACAAGAGGCATAGCGTGAAAGAAGCAAATTACGCACAAGCTAAAAACAGAATAACAAAAAAGCC